>NZ_FMCI01000099.1 GCF_900091845.1 Streptomyces sp. SolWspMP-5a-2 | reverse complement strand
CTCCTCGGTCTGGTCGAGGTGCCCGTCCGCCTCCACCCTGGGGGCGTCCTTGACGAGGTCCTTGCGGTAGGCGACCTGGAGCCCTTCCTGGTTGCGGTGGGCGCCGAGCAGCGGCACGAAGGACTCCTTGGTGCCGAAGAGGCCCGTCGAGATCGACACCCACTCCGGACGCCCGCTCCTGTCGTCGAGCCACACCTGCGAGACCTTGCCGACCTTCTCGCCGTCCGGGTCGTAGACCGTCAGGTCGCGCAGGTCCCGGGTGCTGAGGTACGCATCCTCTGTCATGAGCCGTCTCCTCCGAAGCGCGCGGCAAAAGGACGGTCCCTTCCGCGGACATACGCGCCCTTCCAGCTACACACGACGGCACCGACGGCGCAAACGGGAAGCAAAGGTCATAGTCAGGCGCATCCGGCGAAAGGCGCCCATGACGCGCGCCGGGGCCGTGCGCGCCGTCCGCGCGCCGGGGCCGTACGGGTGAGCGGCCGGGCGGCCGGGACGGCGTGCGCGCCGGGCCGGAAAGCCACGCTCACGGTCGCCCCGCCACCGCGCCCGGGTCACCCCGGCCGCCGGGTCGCCGATCTCCCGGTGACCGTGCCCCGCCGGTCGGCTCAGGCCGTCGACTCCTGCGGGTCGGGGTGCTCGGGGTGGACGGTGTCCGAGCGGTCCTCGCCCTTGCGGCGCGCGCCCGCCTCGTCCGGGGTCGGCAGCTCCTCGTCGGCCGGGGCGCCGTGGGGGCGTGTGCCGTCCCAGCTGTTCCTGGCGGCACCCGCCTGCTGGTCGGGCATGTCCCTGGGGATGGGCTCCCCGCGCTCGCCGGGCCCTTCGAGTCGACGATCGGTCATGCGGCTCTCCTTCGCTCCCTGTTCGGCATGGTCTCGGTCTCGGTCTCGCCTACCTCGACATCGCGAGGCGAAACGGTTCTTCTGCCATCGTCCCGGTCACCGCGGGCGGATCGGACGGGCCCGCCGGACGGACCGGCCTCCGCCGACCCGGCGTCATT
Organism: Streptomyces sp. SolWspMP-5a-2; assembly: GCF_900091845.1. Taxonomy (GTDB): domain Bacteria; phylum Actinomycetota; class Actinomycetes; order Streptomycetales; family Streptomycetaceae; genus Streptomyces; species Streptomyces doudnae. The sequence continues at coordinate 47,244 of NZ_FMCI01000099.1, read as the reverse complement.
TCCCGCACCGACGTCATTTCCCGCGCTGACGTCACTTTCCGACCCGGCGTCACTTCCCGCACCGGCACAGCGGATCGGCACCGGCAGCGGTCGACGGCACCCAGGCCGCCCGTCCGGAAACGGAACCCGCCCTCGGCGCACTCCCCGCCCGCGCCGGGCGCACGAAGGCCGGAGGACGCTCGCCGCCCTCCGGCCCTCTCTGTGCGGGTCCGGCAGCCCGGAGCCGTCCGCACCGGTCCGGTCTCCCGGAGCCGTGCCGCCGGTCCCGTCCCGTGCCGGAGTCCGTGCGGCGGATGCTCAGTCCGCGCCCCTGACGATGTTCTGCTCGGTACCCGCGGGCGGGGCCGCGGGCGCGTCGCGGTCGACGAACGCCGCCACACAGGTGCGCACTCTTCCGGCGCGGGGACGGCGGGCGAGCGCCCAGCCGGTGCGGGCGACGCGTACGGACGGTTGCTCTGCGGTGCTCCTGGTCACGGCTGTCATCTTCCGTCTCCGTCTTCCCTCTTCGTCTCCGTCGGCTCCCCGCGCGCGGACCGGCCCGGTCGGGACGACACGAGTGGCTGGTGCGGGGAGCGTGGCGCGATGCCTGGTGTTCGGGTAGCCCGATACTCCGTGCGAAAACCCCTCGCGGCGGGACGAACCGGGATCGGGGAGGTGACGGCCCGGCCGGGTGCGAGTCCGCCGTCCCCACGAGGGCTCGCGTCCACCGGCCGGGCCACCTCGCCCGCCGCCTCGCGGTGACGGGCGGCTCCGAGGGCGCGCTCGACGCCCCGGACCGGCCCGGGGCGCCCGGGACGCCCTGGACGGAGCGCGTGACGCCAGGGAGGACGCCGGAACGGACCGGGAAGTTGATCGCAGGACCGAAGGGTCCGGGCGGGGTCCGAGCGGGCCCCGGATCGCCCGGCCGACGGCTCCGCCCGTGGCCCTGGGCGGCTCGCCCCGGCCCGGCGCGGCCCCCGCGTCGGACGGCCGCCACCCGCCCCCGTCGACAGGCGCCCCCACCCCTCATGACCGTAGGCTCGTCGGAGGCCGGGTGGGGGACGGACCGGGGGCCGGGGCAGGGGTACGGACGGTGGGCCGCCCGGCGCGGTCCCCGGCGAGAGGAGCCCATGTGACAGCGTCGGCGCCACCGCCGGGCGACCGCGGCCAGGGGGCTCAGGAGGACGCCGGGTACCAGCCGGACCCGCGCCGCTGGCGAGCCCTGTGGGTCACCCTGGTGGCCGGGTTCATGACCCTGCTGGACGTGACGATCGTCGCGGTCGCCCTGCCCACCATCCAGCGCGACCTGCACGCCTCCCCCGCGCAGGTGCAGTGGGTGGTCTCCGGGTACGCCCTGACCTTCGCGCTCGCCCTGGTCACCGCGGGCCGCCTGGGCGACGCGCTCGACCGGCGGCTGATCTTCCTGCTGGCGCTCAGCGGCTTCGTGCTCTTCAGTGCGGCGTGCGGGGCGGCCCCGGACATCACCCTGCTGGTGGTGGCCAGGCTCGCCCAGGGCCTGGCGGCCGGATTCATGGCACCGCAGAACTCCGCGCTCATCCAGCAGATGTTCCGCGGCGCCGAACGCGGCCGCGCCTTCGGCTTCTTCGGTTCGACCGTCGGCATCTCGTCGGCCGCGGGACCGCTCACCGGCGGCGCGATCCTCGCCCTGGCCTCCGGGCCGGACGGATGGCGGTGGATCTTCTACGTGAACGTCCCCATCGGCGTCCTCGCCGTCCTGCTCGGCCGTCGGCTGCTGCCGCGCACCCCGGCGACCGGACGCGGCGAGGTGGACGTGCCGGGCGTGCTGCTGCTCGGCGTCGGCGTGCTCGCGCTGATGTGGCCGCTGGTCCAGGCGGACACCGGGGGCATCACCGGCCTGTGGTGGCTGTTCCTGGCCGGCGCGGCGGTCCTCGGCCTCTTCGTGGTGCGCCAGCGGCGCCTGGTGGCCCGGGGCGGGCAGCCGCTGCTGGACCCGCGCCTGTTCACCACGGTGCGCGGGTACGCCGTCGGCGCGGGCGTCGGCACCCTGTACTTCATCGGCTTCAGCGGCGTCTGGCTGGTCTTCGCCCTCTTCTACCAGCACGGGCTGGGCTTCAGCCCGCTGCGCTCCGGTCTCGCGGTGACCCCGTTCGCGCTGGGCACGGCGTGCGCCGCCGTCGTCGCCGGACGGATGGTGGAGCGCTTCGGGCGGCTGCTCACCGTGGCCGGGCTCGCGGGGGTGATCGCCGGTCTGGGCGGCACGGCGCTGCTGCTGCTGTTCCTGCCGCTCGGCACCGCGCCGTGGGTCGCGGCGCCGCTGCTCTTCCTGGGCGGCGTCGGCGGTGGCTTCGTGGTGTCGCCGAACATCACCATGACCCTGCGGGACGTGCCCGTGCGGATGGCAGGGGCGGCGGGCGGCGCCCTCCAGACGGGCCAGCGGCTCGGCGCGGCCGTGGGCACCGCCGCGCTTCCCGGCCTGTTCTACCTGGTGCTGGGCCGGGGCGACGACTACCGCACGGCCGTGGTGACGGCGCTGGTGGCGGCCCTGATCGGGATGGCGGCCTCGCTGGCCCTGGCCGCCTTCGACTGGCGGCGCGACCGGCGCACCCGCCCGGCGCACCGGAGATGCCCGGACGAGGTGGCCAACGACCCGGTCCACTCCCGCCAGACGTGAACCGCCCCCGGGGTGGGACCTGGAACGCCCCGCGCCGGAGAAGGACACGGGGCGTTCCAGGAGCGCGGCCGGGCCCGGGGCGGGCGCCGGGAGGGGTGTGCGCGGCGGGTCAGAACCGCGGGTCGGGTGTCTGCGCCTGCACGATCTCCGCCGCCTCCTGCTGCGTCTCGACCGACGGCGGGGAGCCCGCCAGCGGCTCGTTGGCCGTCTCCTTCATGCACAGGACGGCGACGACGCCGACGACGGCGGCCGCCATGGCGTAGAACGCGGGCATCAGGTTGGTGTCGAAGGTGCTGATCAGCGCGGTGATCACCAGGGGCGTGGTGCCGCCGAAGAGGGACGTCGCGAGGTTGTAGGAGACCGAGAGGGAGCCGTACCGCACCTGGGTGGGGAATATCGCCGGGAGCGCGGCCGACATGGTGCCCAGCATCGCGACCAGGGAGAGGCCCATCAGGAGCAGCCCCGCGGTGATGAGGACGACGTTGCCCTGCCGGATGAGCAGGAAGGACGGCACGGAGAGGAAGAGGAAGCCGAGCATCCCCGTCATCAGCAGCGGCTTGCGTCCGAAGCGGTCCGAGAGGCGTCCGACCCGGCTGATCACGCACATCTGGAGGACCATCACGAGGAGCAGGATGAGCAGCCCGTGGTTGGTGCCGTAGCCGAGTTCCTCGGAGAGGTACGTCGGCATGTACGACAGCAGCATGTAGTCGGTGATGTTGTAGGCCGCGACGAGCGCGAGGCACAGCAGCAGCGGCCTCCAGTACCGGGTGAAGATCTTGCCGAGGTCGGCGGTGGCGGAGGTCTCCACCGTGTCGGCGGCCTCGGCGGTCTTGGCGTGGCCGCCCTCCAGCTTCTGGAACGCGGGGGTCTCGTCGAGCTTGAGCCGCAGGTAGAGGCCGATGAAGCCGAGCGGCGCGGCGACCAGGAAGGGGATGCGCCAGCCCCAGTCGATCATCTGGCTCTCGCTGAAGACGCTGGTGAGGAGCACCACGAGCCCGGAGGCGGCGACGTATCCGGCGAGGGTGCCGAACTCCAGGAAGCTGCCGAAGAACCCGCGCCGCTTGTCGGGCGCGTACTCGGCGATGAAGGTCGAGGCGCCCCCGTACTCGCCGCCGGTGGAGAAGCCCTGCACCAGCCGGAAGAAGATCAGCAGGGCCGGGGCCCAGAAGCCGATGCTGGCGTGCGAGGGGATGAGGCCGATGGCGAAGGTGCCGACGGCCATCATGATCATGGTGATGGAGAGGATCCGCTTGCGGCCGACCTTGTCACCGAGCGGCCCGAAGACCATGCCGCCGACCGGGCGAACGAGGAAGGCCACCGCGAAGGTGGCGAAGGAGCTGAGGAGCTGCGCGGTGTCGTTCCCGGACGGGAAGAAGACCTTGCCGATGGTGGCGGCGAGGTAGCTGTAGATGCCGAAGTCGTACCACTCCATCGCGTTGCCGAGGGCGGCGGCCTTGGTGGCGCGCTTGACGGACGCCTCGTCGGTCACCGTGATGTCGCTGCGCCGCAGCCGCGGATGGCGCCGTTTGTCGATCGCGCGGAAGAGCACCCTGTGGCGCCTGACCGCGGCGGGATCCGCCGACCTGTCGTTGTCGGTCGCCGCCATGACGCTGTTCCTTTCGCCGGACGTGTTACCAAGCAGAACACCTGCGCAGATAACCCGCCCTCAAACGGACTCCTTCACACGGCGCCCGGCCGGTCACCGGGAGTGACATTCCCCTTTCGCGCCCTGGTCCGGTGGTGGTGGACCCGCCCGGTGCTCCGGGCGGGGGTCTCAGCCGCGGGCGGCGGCGTGGCGGTTGGCGGGCCGGGGCAGGCCGAGGGAGGCGCGCAGGGTGGCGCCTGGCACGGGCGGGCGGTGCAGCCCCGCGGCGGCGAGGGCGGGCAGCACCTCGGCGGCCAGCACCGGCAGGTCGACGGCGAGGACGGCGGGGTGCAGCCTGACCCCGTCCACGGACCCGGCCAGCTCCACGAGGAGCCGGACCAGCTCCCGGGACGATCCGACGTGGCGGAGCCTGCCGGTGTCGGGGCGCTCGGCGTCGGCGTCCAGCGCGGCGAGCCGCTCGGCGGCCGGGGTCGCCGCGTCGAGGACCACCTCGACCTCCGCGAAGGCGAGGGGCGCGCCGTTGCGCCGGGCGGTGGCGGCGCGGGCGGCGACGGCGGGGACGGTGTCGCGCGCCACCAGGACGACGTCGGCGCGCGCGTCGGCGTCCAGCGCGTCCGGGGCGAGGACGACGACCTGGCCCTGCGGCGGGCGGGGGTGATGAGGGGGCCCTTGACGCTGAAGGCGGCGCCCTCGAAGTCGATGTGGTGCACCCGGTCGGCGTCCAGGAAGCGGCCGGTGGCGACGTCCCGGACGATCGCGTCGTCCTCCCAGGAGTCCCAGAGGGCGCGGGCGGTGTCGACGACGTCGGCGATCTCGCGGGCCAGCTCCTCCGGGGTGACGGACTCCCGTCCCACGGTGGCCAGTCCGGCCGCGTCCGCCGCCGCGCCGACGACCCAGGCGGCCCGTCCGCGGGAGGCGTGGTCGAGGCTGGCGAGCTGGGTGGCGAGGTGGAAGGGCTCCGTGGTGGTGACGTGCAGGGTGGGCGCGAGTCCGATCCGGTCGGTGAGGCCCGAGAGGTACGCGGCCCGGGTCCCGGCCTCGATCCGGCCGAGGGTGCGTCCCCCGGCGCGCGGCGGCAGGGGCGTGTCCGCGTAGGTGACGAGGGTGAGTCCGGCCGCCTCGGCGGCGAGGGCGGTGTCCCGCAGGGCGGCGGGGGTGAGGGCGGCGCCGGCCGGACGCCCCGAGTGGAGCCGGGCGGCCGGGTGGGCGCCGTCGCCGTCGGCCTCCAGGGCGAGGTGGAGACCGGGCAGTCCTGCGGCACGTGCGGTCATGGGGTGTCCTCCGGTGGTCGGGCGGAGCGGGACGGACGTGCGCGCGGCGGCCGGGCGGCGGAGCACGGTCTCCCTCCGCCGCCCCGGGGCCCGCCTAGGCGGCCGTCGCCGGGCCGACCGGCAGGTCGCCGCGCAGGGTGATGCGGTGCATGACGCGGTGCTGGTCGCCGTAGTCGCGGTTGGCGTAGTGGGAGGTGGCGCGGTTGTCCCAGAGGGCGACGTCCCCGCGCTGCCAGCGATGCCTGACGGTGTGCTCGGGCTTGGTGAGGTGGGCGTAGAGGATGTCGAGGATGCCCCGGCTCTCGTGCTCGGAGACGCCGGTGATGTGCGAGGTGAAGCCCGGGTTCACGAAGAGGCCCCTGCGGCCGCTCTCCGGGTGGACGCGCACCACGGGGTGCTCGACGGGGACGAGATCGGTGACGACCTCGCCGTCCCAGAGGTTCCCGCGTCCCTTGCGGCGCTGGGCGAGGTAGTAGCCGAACTCGCGGCTGCCGTCGTGGACGGCGGTGAGCGGGTCGATGAGGTCGCGCAGCGCGGGCGTCAGCGACTCGTAGGCGAGCTGGCTGTCCGCCCAGGAGGTGTCACCGCCGTACGGGGGCAGGACCACGGCGCGCAGCACGGAGATCGCGGGCGGGCGGCGGACGAACGTCACGTCGGTGTGCCAGACGTCGGCGAACCCGTTGTCCTGGCTGTCGAGGGCGTAGACCTCGTCGGGGACGTCCCCCGAGTCGTGGACCGGGTGGCCTGCGGTGACCTCGCCGAGCCGGCGGCCCAGGTCGATCTGGGCGCGGTCGTCGATGTCCTGGCCGGGCAGGAAGACCACCTTGTACGTGACGAGGGCGGTGCGCAGGGCCAGCACCTGGTCGTCGTCGAGGCGGCCGAGGTCGATGCCGCGCACCTCGGCGCCGAAGCTCGGTCCGAGCGGGTCGATCCGCAGGCCCGCGGTGTCGGCGCCGGACGGGCGGGCCGTCCCGGCGTGGTGGGACGGTGCGGTGGTGACGGTCATGCTGGTTCCCCTTCCGTGGTGACCGGTCGTGGTGACGCGGTCGGTCCGTGTGGGCCTCAGGCCGCGGCCGCCTTGACCTCGTGGGCGACGCGGGCGCGCAGCGCGGCGAACTCGGCGCCGCCGCGTACATCTTCGGCGTCGACGTCCCCGCGCGGGAGGCCGACGGGCAGATCGAGGACGACGGTCCCGGGGCGTCTGCTGAGCACCACCACCCGGGAGCCGAGGAAGACGGCCTCGTCGGCGGAGTGGGTGACGAAGACGGTGGTGCCGCCGGTCCTGGCGGTGACCCGGCGGACGTCCTCCTGGAGCCGCTCGCGGGTCAGCGCGTCCAGCGCGGCGAACGGTTCGTCGAGGAGCAGGACGGGGTTGTCGGCGGCGAGCGTGCGGGCGATGGCGACCCGCTGCTGCTGCCCGCCGGAGATCTCCCAGACCCGGCGCCGCTCGGTGCCGTCGAGGCCGACGCGGTGCAGGAGTTCGGCCCGCCGGGTCTCCCACAGGTCCCTGGGGACGCCCGCGTAGCGCAGCGCCAGGTCGATGTTGCCGCCGACGGTGCGCCAGGGCAGCAGGCGGGGCTGCTGGAACACGACGCCCGCCTGCTGCCCGGGGCGTGGCGCGGCGCCCGAGACGGTGACGGTGCCGCGGGTGGGCCGCTCGAATCCGGCGATCAGCCGCAGCAGGGTGCTCTTGCCGCAGCCGGAGGCGCCGACCAGCACGACGAACTCGCCGGGCTCGATGTCCAGTCCGACCGGTCCGACGGCGGTGACGGCGTCGTCGCCCTCGCCGTAGCGGTGGGTGACGTCGGCCAGGCGGACGGCCCCCGGGCGCCCGGTGTCCTCGGCGGGCCGGGCGCCGTCCGTCTCACGCGACACCATCGGGCAGCCCCTTCAGGTACAGCGCCTTGCGGACGGTCTCCCGGGAGGGCGCGGCCGGGATCTGCTTCTGGTCGGCGAGGAACGCCCCGGTGTCGGCGAGGTAGTCCGCGAGTCGGCCGGGGCTGCCCTCGGTCCCGAGCCAGTCGGCGGAGGCGATCGTCTTCGGGGTGAGGAAGACGCCCTGGGAGAGCTGGGCCTTGGCGTCGGCGAGGCTGATGCCGAGTTCGTCGGCGATGGAGCGTGCCGAGCCGTCGGGGTCGGAGGCGAGCAGGCGCAGGCCCTCGGCCTCGACCGAGCGCCAGGTGGCGATGGTCCGCGGGTCGTCGGCGATCAGCGCGTCGGAGACGACGGCCAGGTCGAGGGTGGGTCTGCCGCGCGAGCCGATCTCCTTGCTGCTGGTCAACTGCGTCCCGTCATGCCGGAGTTCGTCGAGAGTGGGGAGCCAGACGTAGGCGGCGTCGATGTCGCCGCGCTGCCAGGCGGCGAGGATCGGCTGCGGCTGGAGGTCGATCAGCTTCACGTCGGACGCGGTGAGACCGGCGTGTTCCAGAGCGGCGAGCAGGCTGTAGTGGGAGGTGGAGGCGAAGGGGGTGGCGACCGTGCGTCCCTTGAGCCCGGCCACGTCGGTGACGCCGGTCGCCCTGCGCGCCACGAGCGCCTCGTTCTCCCCGGCCACGTCGAGGACGAAGGCGACCTTGTAGGGGATGGGCGAGGAGCCCGATATGCCCCGCGCGAAGGGGCTCGACCCGAGGGCGGCGATGTCGAGGGAGCCGCCGATGAACGCCTGGTTGACGCTGGCGCCCGAGTCGAACTTGACCCAGGAGACGGTGCGGTCGGGCAGCGCCTTCTCCAGCAGCTTGCGGTTCTTGACCAGCAGGTCGCCGCTGGGGAAGGCGAAGTAGCCGACGCGCAGCCGCCGGGAGCCCCCGGAGCCGCCGCCGGAGGAGGAGCAGCCGGTGGCGGCGACGCCGGCGGCGCCGAGCGCGGCGGCGAGCAGGGCGCGGCGGGTCGGGCGGCCCTGGGGCGTCCCGGTGCGGGCGCCGGTCTGCGGAGGGGTCATGGGATGCCTGTTCTGTAGGGGCGTGGGTGGGTGGGACCGGTCAGGCGTGGCCGCGCCAGGGCACGACGGCGCGTTCGAGCCGCAGCAGCGCGCCGTCGATGAGGAGTCCCGAGACGCCGATGGCGGCGATGCCGACGAGCACCACCGGCGTGTTGTTGTAGTTGGCGGCGTCCTTGACCATGCCGCCGATGCCGGGCAGGCCGTTGACGAGTTCGGCGGCGACGAGCGAGGAGTAGGCGACGCCGACGGCCAGCCGGACACCGGTGAAGATCTCCGGGAGCGCGGAGGGCAGGACGACGTCCCTGACGACGTCGCGCCGGGAACCGCCGAGGGCGCGGGCGGCCTCCTGGAGGTGGCGGGGCGCGGCGGCGACGGCCGCGGTGGTGGCGACGGCGACGGGCGGGAAGGCGGCCACGGCCAGCAGGGTGATCTTCGGTTCCTCGTCGATGCCGAGCCAGACGATCAGCAGCGAGAAGTAGGCCAGCGGCGGCAGCGTCCGCAGGAAGGTGATCCACGGTTCGAACAGCGAACGCACCCAGCCGACGGTGCCCATGACCAGGCCGGCGGCGACCCCGAGGGCGATGCCGAGCCCGGCGCCGAGCGCGATGCGCCGCAGGCTGATGCCGAGGTGCTCCACGAGGTAGGTGCCGTTGTAGCCGCGAACGCCGTCATGGGTCGTGGAGACGTCGACGAAGGCGTCCCAGACCCTGGCCGGGGGCGGTACGAGGGTCTCGCTCCAGGTGCCGGCGGCGGCCACCGACTGCCAGACGGCGAGGAAGAGCAGCAGCGAGCCGAGCGGCAGGGCGAGTCGGCGCAGCGCGCCGCCGGTCCGGGAGCGGGCCCGGCGGCGGGGAGCGGGCTCCGCCTCGTCCACGGGGTCGCGCAGCGCCGCGGGCGCGGCGGATGCAGGGGGCACGGAGGACCTCCACGGGCCTCGGAGGGAACGGCGCAGGGACGCCTGCGCGCACGGGGGCGGCGGACGGGAGAGGGAGAAAGGGCGACGCGGCGGGCGGCCCGGAGGGAAGCGGGCGGGGCGCGTCAGAGAGGCAGGATCAACAACACGCGGCCGTACGGCGGCACAGGTCGACGACCAGGCGGCGTACCAGGGCTTCGCGGATCATGGGGGAAGTTGTACCGCAGCGGACGGCGGCGCACCAGGCGCAGTCCACGCTGTGGAACACCGGGGCCCACTCGGTGGGCGGGGCGCGGGCGCCGTTCACACGACTGCAAGGAAGCTGTCACACCCGGGCGGAATGCGGGCTCGCGCGGCGGCCGTTGCGACAGACATGACAGTGGGAGTGGTGCTCAACACACCGGACGCCGGGAACCAGGTCGACGCCTCCGTGGCGCTGGCCCGCGAGGCGGCGGCGGCCGGGCTGCGCTCGGCCTGGTTCGGACAGACCTTCGGCGCCGACTCGCCCCAGCTCGCGGCGCTCGTCGGGCGCGAGGTGCCGGGGCTGCAGGTGGGGACGTCCGCGGTCCCGGTCTTCGGACGGCATCCGCTGGTCGTCTCCAGCCAGGCGCAGACCGCGCAGGCCGCCACCCACGGCCGCTACCACCTCGGTCTCGCCCTCGGCACCAAGCTGCTCACCGAGACCGGGTTCGGGCTGCCCTTCGAGCGGCCCATCGCCCGGCTGCGTGAATTCCTCACCGCGCTGCGGCAGTTGACGCGGGACGGCAGCGCGGACTTCCACGGGGAGCTGCTCACCGCCACCACCCCGCTCCCGGCGCGGGTGCCGGGCGCGGAGGGCGGTGTCCCGCTACTGGTGGCGGCGATGGGGCCGCAGGCCCTGCGGGTCAGCGGGGAGCTGGCCGACGGGATCCTGCCGTACCTGGCGGGGCCTCGGGCGCTGGCGGAGCACATCGTCCCGGCGGTCACCGCGGCGGCGCGGGCCGCGGGGCGACCGGCGCCGCGGATCGTGGCCCTGGTGCCGGGCGTGGTCACCGACGACGTCGACGCCGTCCGCGCGCGGGCCACCGAACAGCTCGCGTTCTACGAGCGGTTCCCGTCCTACGCGCGCGCCATCGCGCTCTCCGGGGGCACCCGGGCGTCCGACCTGGCCGTGATCGGCGACGAACGGGCGGTGGCGGCCGAGGTCCGCCGCTACCGGGACGCCGGGGCGACCGAGGTGGTCCTCTCCGGCACCGAGATCGCCGGGACGGCCGACCGCAGGCGCACCTGGACGCTCCTGGGCGAACTCGCCGCGTGACAGCACCGCCACCCGCACGCACCGCACCCGACCGCGAGGACGGACCTCGCACGACGACGAAGGAGCACCCATGACCACCGAGGCCACCACGACCGACCTGCGCGGCTTCACCCGGGACTGGCTCGACTGGTACCGCGCGCAGGAGGAGCGTCTCGCCGCGCCGCACGGCTTCCTCGCGATCACCGGACTGCACTGGCTGCACGGAACCCCGCAGCGCTTCCCGGACGCCCCGGGCGCCTGGTGGACCGACGACGACGGCGTCCACGTACGGCTCGACGACGGGGAGGAACTGGCGGTGGACGGCTCGCCGGTGACGGGCACGCACCACTTCGGCGTGCTGCCCGAGCGCGGCGGGGTCGACGCGGTCTGGGGCGACGCCGTGATCGAGGTGGCCCGGCGCGGCGGCAACGACATCGTCCGCCCGCGCCACCCGGACGCCCCGCTGCGCGCCGCCTTCACCGGGACGCCCGCCTACGCGCCGGACCCGCGCTGGGTGGTGACGGGCCGTTACGTCCCCTTCGACACGCCGCGTCCGACGACGGTCGGCGCCGCCGTGGAGGGCCTTGAGCACGTGTACGAGGCGCCCGGCCGCGTGGAGTTCTCGCTGGAGGGCCACGAGCTGTCCCTGACCGTGTTCCCCGGACACCTCCCGGGGCGGCTGACGGTGCTGTTCACCGACGCGACCTCCGGGGTGACCACCTACGCGGCCAACCGCTCGCTCGCCCTGGCGGAGCCCGCCGCGGACGGCACGGTCGTCCTCGACTTCAACCGGGCGGCGAACCTGCCGTGCGCCTACACCGATCTGGCGACCTGCCCGCTGCCGCCCGCCGGGAACCGGCTGCCGGTCGCGATCGAGGCGGGCCAGCGCATCCCGCGCGAGCGCGGCGGGGTGTGAGCGCGCGGCGGGGTCGCGGAGTGCGGGCCGCCGTCCGCGTCGTCACCGGCGAACGGCCCCCGCGCGGACGAGGAATGAAGACCGATCATATGAATTTGCTTTACACGGCGACGGAATAGGCATACGTAGCCCCGGACCGCGCGGATTGGTCCGGGAAAAAGATTCATCAGATCGTGGAATCCACCAATCCGGTCGCCATTCGGGACCGGATTCCCCACGTGACCGACGACAGGAAGAAACCACCGGCCCCGGGCAGGTGGGCTCAGCGGGCCCTCGCCGCGGGCTGCGGCCTGCTCGCCGGATTCGCCGCGCTCGGCGTGGCGGAGCTGGTGGCAGCGGCCGTACGGCCGCAGGCCGATCCGGTGGTGGCGGTCGGCGGGGCGGCGATCGACCGCACCCCGGCCACCGTCAAGGACTGGGCGATCCGGAATTTCGGCACGGACGACAAACTCGTCCTCCAGTCCGGAATTCTCGTCGTGCTGGCGCTTTTCGCCCTCGCGCTCGGCATTCTGGCCCTGCGTCACCGCCGGGTCGGCGCCGCCGGTGTGCTGCTGTTCGGCGCGGTGGGGGCGGTGGCCGCGCTGAGCCGCCCCGACTCCGAGGGCCCGGCGGACGCGCTGCCGTCGATCGTGGGCGCCGTCGTCGGCGCGCTGCTGCTGTACCACCTCGTCGGACGCCTGCCGTCCCGGTCGGCCGCCCCGGCCGGGGAGCCGCCGTCCGAGGAGAACGGTGAACCCGGCTGGGACCGGCGCGCGTTCGTGGTCACGGCGACCGCCGCTGCCGCCGCCTCGGCCGGTGCCCTGGTGGTCGGACGCACCCTCGGCGCCGCGAGCGGGCAGAGCGCCGTCGCCTCCCGGGACAAGGTGGTGCTGCCCAGGCCGCAGTCCCCGGCCGCCCCCGTGCCGCGCGGCGCCCAGGTGCGGATCCCGGGCGTCAGCCCCTTCATCACGCCGAACGGCTCCTTCTACCGCGTCGACACCGCCCTCGTCGTCCCGAAGGTGGACGCCACCACCTGGCGGCTGCGGGTGCACGGCAAGGGGGTGACCCGGCCCCTCGACCTCTCCTTCGCGGACCTGCTCGCGCGGGAGCTGATCGAACGGGACATCACCCTCACCTGCGTCTCGAACGAGGTCGGCGGCCCCTACGTGGGCAACGCCCGCTGGATCGGCGCCCGGCTGGCCGACCTGCTCGCCGAGAGCGGGGTGAAACCGCCGTCGAAGGGCGGGCCCGCCACCCAGCTGGTCGCCCGCTCGGTCGACGGCATGACCATCGGCAGCCCCGTCGAGGAGGTCATGGACGGCCGCGACTCCCTCCTCGCCCTCGGCATGAACGGCCAGCCGCTCCCCTTCGACCACGGCTTCCCGGTGCGCATGGTGGTGCCCGGTCTCTACGGGTACGTCTCCGCCTGCAAGTGGCTCACCGACCTCGAACTGACCACCTTCGAGGCGTACGACCCCTACTGGGTGCAGCGCGGATGGGCGCGCCTCGGGCCGATCAAGACCGAGTCGCGCATCGACACCCCGAAGCCCTTCGCGCGCCCCAAGGCGGGCACCGTCATGATCGGCGGCGTCGCCTGGGCGCAGCACCGGGGCATCGAGAGGGTCGAGGTGCGCATCGACGACGGGCCCTGGGAGCGGGCCAGGCTGGCCGCCCAGGACACCCGGGACACCTGGCGCCAGTGGTCCCACCCGTGGCAGGCCGTCAAGGGCGGCCACACCCTCACCGTGCGCGCCACCGACGGCACCGGCCGCACCCAGACCGAGAAGCGGACGCAGACCATCCCCGACGGCGCCAGCGGCTGGCACTCGGTGGTCGTGACCGTGGACTGACCCCCCAGACCATTCCCCTCCCCCAAATGCGGCTCGGCCGCGACTATCACCAGGAGAAACAATGAACACCCGTATCCGTCGCTCCGCCGTCACCCTGGCTGCCGCGGCCGTGCTTCCGCTCGCCCTCAGCGCCTGCTCGGGCAGCAGCAGCGACTCGGCGTCGTCGAAGTCCTCGGCCTCGGCGTCCGCGTCGGCCGCCGCTTCGGAGGAGGGCATGACCGGCGCGGGCAGCACCGCCTCCGCCGACGAGCCGTTCGGCACGGCCTGTGGAGCGGTGCCCAAGAGCGGCGCCGGTTCCTTCAGCGGCATGGCCAAGGACCCGGTCGCGACGGCCGCCTCCAACAACCCCGCGCTGTCCACGCTGGTCTCGGCGGTGAAGAAGGCCGGTCTGGTCGACACCCTCAACAATGCCCAGAACATCACCGTGTTCGCGCCGACCAACGACGCCTTCGCGAAGATCCCGAAGGCCACCCTCGACAAGATCCTCAACGACAAGGCCGAGCTGACCAAGGTCCTCACCTACCACGTCGTCGGCCAGAAGGTGACGCCGCAGGAGCTGGGCAAGGGCTCGTTCACCACGCTGGAGAAGTCCAAGCTGACCACCGCCGGCTCGGGTGAGTCCTACACCGTCAACGGCACGGCGAAGGTCGTCTGCGGCAACGTGAAGACCGCCAACGCCAACGTCTACATCATCGACAACGTCCTGATGCCCACCAGCTGACGGAGCGTGACCGGGAGCGGTGCGGGAGGCGGGGCCGGTGCCCTGTCCCCCGCACCGCTCTCCGCTGTCCTGATCCGATCTCCCCCGCTCTGGAGGGAACCGGGGCGTCCGGTCACACCGGTCCCTCCCGCGCATCTCGTTACCGTCGGTCACAGGAAAAACGTGCGAGGTCAGGGCCGCAAAAGGTTTCGACAGGAGAGTTGGTGGAAGGTTGTCGCGCGCGGCGCTCGGGCCGCATAGCGTGCGATCAGCCGAACCGCTCCCCCGTCGTCTCGCGGTCCGTCGTCACTCCGGGCCCATGTCCCGCCAGGAGATTCCGGGATGTCCCACGACAGCTCCGAGTTACGCCCCGCCCTGCCCGAGCCGGGGCATCCCTCCTCCTCCCCCGCGCCGCCGCGCCGCGGCCCCGCCTGGTCGTCGGACGAGGACCAGGAAGCCGTCCCGCAGCCCACCACCCCCTATGACGGGCCGCACCGCACCCTGCGGCTGCTGCGCCGGGCCGGACGGCGCCAGCGCCGGGTCGCCGCCTTCCTCGCGGTGGCCCCCTTCGCCCTCTTCCTCGCGCTCACCGTCGAGGTCCCCTCGCTGATGACCAGGCCCGCGCCCGGCGGACTGCCCACCGGGCTGCTGCTCGCCCTCGTCCAACTCCCGTTCACCTGGCTGGCCGTGCTGCTCTACGAGTGGACGGCGCGCAGATTCGTCGACCCGCTGGCCCGCCGGGTGCGCGACTACGACCGGCGGGACGCCCCGGCGCCGGAGCGCGCGCCGTGACCGGGTTCAGCGGAGCCGCCCAGTCCTGGTCCCTCGTCGCGTTCTGCTCCGTCGTCGCCGTCACCCTGCTGCTGTGCGTGCTGACCGGGCCCGCGGGGGACGACCTCGACGACTTCTACACCGGCTACCGGACCCTGTCGCCGCTGCGCAACGGGCTGGCCGTCGCCGGTGACTACATCTCCGCGGCGACCGTCCTGACCGTCGGCGGGATCATCGCGCTGTGCGGGTACGACGGCATCGTGCTCGCCCTGAGCACCCTGCTCTCGCTGATGCTGCTGATGTTCGTGCTCGCCGAACCCCTGCACAACACCGGCCGGTTCACCATGGGCGACGTCCTCGCGCGGCGCCGTCCGGGACGCGCGGTGCGGATCACCGCCTGCCTGGTCACCCTCGCCTCGCTGGTGCCGATGATGGTCGTGCAGCTCGCCGGGGTCGGCCAACTCCTGGCATTCGTATTGGGGTTCTCCGACAGCACCATGAAGAACGGCTGTGTCGTCGGCGCCGGGGCGCTCATGATCAGCTACGCGGCCCTGGGCGGGATGCGCGGCACCGCGCTCATCCAGATCATCAAGACCGTGGTACTGCTGGTCTCCGGGCTCGTCGTCACCGTCCTGGTCCTGCGCTCCTTCGGCTGGAGCCCGCAGGCCCTCTTCCACACCGCCGCCCGGCAGAGCGGCGCCGGACCCGGGTACCTCACCTGGGGCCTGCAGTACAGGAGCGGCCCGTACCCGGCGCTCGACATGGCCAGCACCCAGCTCGCCATCGTGCTGGGCGGCGCCTGCCTCCCGCACGTCACGATGCGCATGTACACGGCCGGCACCCCCCGGCAGGTGCGCCGGGCGATGTCCTGGGCCGTGGCCTCGGTCGCCCTCTTCGTGCTGCTGCTGACCCTCGTGTGCACCGGCGCCATGGCGCTCCTGGGCCGGGCCCAGATAGCGGGCGCCGACCCGCACGGCAGCACCGCCTATCTGCTGGGCGCGCGGGCGGCCTTCGGCGCCGACATGTCCCGCGCCGAGAGTCTGCTCTTCGCCACCGTCACCACCGCCGTCTTCCTGACCCTGCTCGCCTCCGTCGCCAGCATGACGCTGGCCTGCGCCAACACCCTCGCCCACGACCTCACCGCGAGCCGCCGCACCCCGCCGGCCCCGGCCCGCGAACTCAACCTGGCCCGGGTCTGCGCGCTGGGCATCGGGGTCCCCGTCATCCTGCTGGCGGTGCTCGCCCAGCACCGCAGCCTCCAGCCGCTGGCCACCGTCTCGTTCTGCCTGGGCGCCTCCGCGATAGCGCCCGCGCTCCTCTACAGCCTCTTCTGGCGCCGCTACACCCGCGCCGGGCTGCTGGCCACGCTCCTCGTCGGCAGCCTCAGTGTCCTGGTGCTGATGACCGGGACCAGCCTGGTCTCCGGGAGCCCGCTGTCCGCCTTCCCCGACGCCCACTTCGACTGGTTCCCCTTCAACACCACCGCCCTCGCCTCCGTCCCCGCGGGGTTCCTCGCGGGCTGGATCACCACCCTGCTCACCTCGCGGCGCTCGGGCGACCGGGCCGACGGGCGCTTCGAGGCCCTGGAGCACCTTCTGCTCGCGGGACCCGCCAAACCGGCGTCCAAGGGTCATCTCCCCTGATCCGGGCGGGTTCCGGGACACCGCGGCGCCCGTGTGCGCGGCCCTGCCGGAGAGTGACTACTGTGTGGGGCTGCGACAGCCGACCGGGCACAGGAGTGACGTGAACGACGTGAAGACGGAGCCCACCGCGGGACGGGCTCCCCGGGAGGAACGGCACGCGAGCTGGCTGGAACTGTTCTTCGACCTGGTGGCCGTCGCGGGGGTCCAGCAGATCGCGCATCTGCTGCTCGGCTCCCCCGGACTGCACGAACTCGGCCTGTACGCGCTGCTGTTCCTCGCGCTGTGGACCGCGTGGATCTCCTTCACCCTGTACGCGAACGTGGCGGGCGAGGACACCCACACCAGGACCGTGCTGGCCGCGATGTTCGGCATGGCCGTGATGGCCGCGTCCGTGTCGGGCGTGCACGAGGGCGACGACCAGCACGCCCGGGTGTTCGCCCTCGCCTACGTGCTGACCCGGCTGCTGGCCAACCGGGCCTGGCAGCGGCGGCGCGAGGTGCTCGTCGACTGGCCGGCCGCGCAGATGTCGCTCGGTGTCGTGCCGTGGATCGTCTCCATCTGGGCCCACGACCCGACCCGTTACTGGCTCTGGGCCCTCGGCGTCGCCCTCGACCTGTACGTCACGTTCGCCGTCTCCGCGCGCGACTTCGTCAAGCGCCAGCAGGCGCAGAACCGGCGCGAGGCGCGGCGGCCGGGGCGCGGGGAGGGCGGACCGGTGTCGGTGGCGCGGTCGCAGTCGGAGCATCTCACCGAGCGGCTCGGCCTGTTCGTCATCATCGTGCTGGGCGAGGGCGTCCTGCAGATGGTCGAGGCGACCTCCGACGTCGAGTGGGACAGGAAGGTCTACGGGCTGGCCATCGCCGCGTTCTTCCTGCTGGTGTCGCTCTGGGGGCTGTCGTTCCGGCAGGGCTCGGGCGGAGTGCCGCTGCTGACGGCCGGTGCGCTGCCGGTCCGCATCGCGCTGCCGCTGCACTGCTTCGTCGCCGGGTGCCTGGCGGCGCTGGCCGCCGCGCTCGGTGCCGCCGTCGAGCACCTGGAGACGCTGCCCGACACCACCCGGTGGCTGCTGTGCTCGGCGCTGGCCGGGTACTTCCTGCTGAGCGGGATCGCGTGGCTGCCGCACGCCCGCGGGCGCGGCCACCGGCTGCTGTCCGTCACCCTGCCGTGCACCCTGGCGCCCCTGCTGCTGGCCGCGTTCGGCTCCGAGGTGCACACGGTGACCGTGGTCTGGCTGCTGGTGCTGGTCACCCTCTGGCCGACCTTCCGCGGGCGGCACGGCGGCGACGGGGCCCAGGACACGGCGGCTTCGCCGGCCTGAGCCCCCTGACGTGCCGCTCCGTCAGCCGATGCGCAGCTCGGGGCGGTAGAGGTCGAGCCAGACCGCGAGGTCGAGCGCGCGCTCCAGGCCGCGCCGGTCGGCCTGGGTGTGCACGGGCAGGTCGCGGTGGGCGAAGCGGTGCAGCCGGTCCCGGTCGACGAGGTCGAAGACCTGGTGGTCGGGGCGGGCCAGCAGGTCCTTGGCCTGGTCCTGGAGCGCCGCCGCGTACTTGGGGTCCTGGGTGGAGGGGTAGGGGCTCTTGACCCGGTCGTAGACGGAGCGCGGCAGGACGTCGGCGGTGGCCTCCCGCAGCAGGCTCTTCTCCCGGCCGTCGAACGACTTCAGCGCCCACGGGGTGTTGTAGACGTACTCGACGAGCCGGTGGTCGCAGAACGGCACCCGGACCTCCAGGCCGACGGCCATGCTCGCGCGGTCCTTGCGGTCGAGCAGCACCCGGACGAAGCGGGTGAGGTGGAGGTGGCTGATCCGCCGCATCCGGTACTCGAAGTCGCTCTCCCCGTCGAGGCGGCGGATCGTCGCGATGGCGCCGCGGTAGCTGTCGGCGACGTACCCGTCCAGGTCGAGGGAGGCCAGCAGGTCGGGGCGCAGCACCTCCGCGTCGTCGCCGAAGTGGCGGCCGAAGGTCGCCAGCCAGGGGAAGTTCTCGCCGCGGCGGGCCTCCTCGTCGAAGAACTGGAGGTAGCCGCCGAAGACCTCGTCGGCGGACTCGCCGGACAGGGCGACGGTCGACTGCTCGCGGATCGCCCGGAACAGCAGGTAGAGCGAGGCGTCCATGTCGCCGAACCCGGTGGGCAGGTCGCGGGCCCTGATCACCTTCGCGCGGATGTCAGGGTCGGCGAGGGCCTGGGCGTCCAGGACGATGTCCTGGTGGTCGGTGCCCGAGGCGCGCGCGACGTCGTGGACGTACGGGGTGTCGGGGGTGCCGCGCAGTTCGTCGGCGACGAACCGGTCGGCCTGGCCGACGAAGTCGACGGCGAAGCTGCGCACCTTCTCGCCGTGCTCGCCGAGCTGGCGGGCGGCGATGGCGGTCATGGCGGACGAGTCGAGGCCGCCGGAGAGCAGGGTGCAGCGCGGGACGTCGGCGACGAGCTGGCGGCGCACGATGTCGTCGAGGAGGGAGCGGACGGTGGCGATGGTGGTGTCGCGGTCGTCGGTGTGCGGGCGGGTCTCCAGCTCCCAGTAGACGCGCCGGTGGACGCCCGCGCGGTCGACGGTGACGACCGTGCCGGGTTCGACCTCGGCGATGCCGTCCCAGATGGCGTGCCCGGGGGTCTTGACCATGGTGAACAGCTCGCGCAGCCCGTCGGCGGTGACCCGGGCGGGGGCCAGCGGGTTGGCGAGGATCGCCTTGGGTTCGGAGCCGAACAGGACGCCGTCGGCGGTCGGGCGGTAGTAGAAGGGCTTGATGCCCATGCGGTCGCGGATCATGACGAGCTGGTCGCGGCGGCCGTCCCAGACGGCGAACGCGTACATGCCGTTGAGGCGTTCGGCGACCCGGTCGCCCCATTCGAGGTAGCCGCGCAGGACCACCTCGGTGTCGGAGTCGGTGGTGAACCGGTGGCCGCGGCCGTCGAGTTCGCGGCGCAGCTCACCGAAGTTGTAGGTCTCGCCCGAGTAGACGAGGGCCACGGTCCCGTGCGGGGTGTCGGCGCTCATCGGCTGCCGGCCGCCGGGCAGGTCGATGATCGCGAGCCTGCGGTGCCCGAGGGCGGCGTGGCCCTGGACCCAGGTGCCGCGGTCGTCGGGGCCACGGCAGGACATCGTCTCGGTCATTGCATCCAATGTGGCGCCTTCGGTGCCCAGGTCGCGATCGAAGGATATCCAGCCGGTGATGCCGCACATGCGTTGCCTCCCGCGCCAGGTAAGTCCGCGGTCACCCCTCCCACCTGCTGTTCCTCACCTGCGGGACGGGCTCGTCGGACAAACAAGGTGTAACTGCCATCTACATGTGAGGATGCGCCCGCCGATCAGGCCGGTCAACACGGTCGTAACACGCGCGGGGCGCCGCTACCGCCCTTTCCGGCCTCATTTGGTCTGCGCAAAACCCGGCGCGCCCCGTCCACCGTGCGCGCGTCGACGGGAACCGGCCACGGGCAAAATCTTCCTAACCTCGGGTCCGTCCGAGGGACCTCCCGCCCCCGGACGGACCGAGCCGCCTCCCGCAGGTCCCGGAGCGTCCCCGGGACAGCTCCCGGGAACGCCGGACGCGGGTGTCTAGGAGCGCCAGACGCGGGTCGCGTGGTCGACGAAGTTGCGGCCCATGATCTTCTCGATCCGCTCCGACGAGAAGCCGCGCCGCTCCAGCAGCCGGATCAGCTCGCGGAACTGGTCCACGCCGCGCAGATCGACGACGAAGGGGAGGGTGTCCGGCCGCTCCCCGGCCGCCGACACCCCGGCCTCCCGCCGCCTGGCCACGTGCTCGGCGAGCCGTTCCCGGTAGGCGTCGAGATCGTCGACGGCGGTGACCGGGCCGTCGGTGCCGATGCCGACGTGGTCCTCGCCGCAGACGTTCACGGCGTGCGCGAGGTGCTCGACGACGTCGGCGGCGCGCGCGTGGCCGGTGGGGTTGAGGAACGGCATGAAGTAGATGCCGACGAACCCGCCCCGCGAGGCGACCAGGCGCAGCTCCTCGTCGGTCTTGTTGCGGGGCAGGTCGGTGAGGGCGCGGCAGCCGGTGTGGTTGACGGACACCGGCGCGCGGGAGTGGACGGCGGCGTCGAGGCAGGTCCGTTCACCGCTGTGCGAGAGGTCGACCATGAGGTGCTGCTCGTTGAGCGCCTCGACCACCTCGCGCCCGAACGCGGTGAGGGGCGTGTCCCCGGGCGCCATCGAGCCGCCGCCGAGGTGGTTGGCCTGGTTGTACGTCAACTGCACGACCCGCACGCCGCGTTCGGCGAAGGTGGCGACGCGGCCGACGTCGTCGCCGACGGCCTCCGCGTTCTGGAAGCCGTAGACGACACCGACCCGGCCGTCACGGGCGGCGGTGCGGATGTCCTCGACGCCGGTCACCTTCAGGAGGTCGCCGGGGTGCCGGGCGATGACGTCGTCCCAGACGTCGATCTCGTGCAGGGTGTGCTCGTAGGGCGGGAGGTCGCCCATCACGTACCCCAGGGTGATGTTGACGGCGGTGAGCCCGGAGGCGCGGGCCTCGGCAAGGGTGCGCGCGTCGACGGTGATCTGCTCGCCGCTCGGGTTCAGATCGCCCGCCGCCGCCACGGACCGCGCGGAGTTGGGGTTGTCGAGCTGACCGAGGGCGTTGACGATCAGCGGGGTACGGCTCAACGGGGCTCCCGGGAAAGGTCGGTGGCGAAGTCGGCGCGCGGGAGGCGGCGGCCCCGCTTCACCGTCAGGGTGATGGTGCGCAGGTGGTCGATGTCGGCGAGCGGGTCGCGGGCGAAGACCGCGAGGTCGGCCAGCTTGCCCGGCTCGACACTGCCGGTGAGGTGACCGACACCGGCGCCGCGGGCGCCGACCAGGGTCGCGGACCGCAGCACGTCCCGCTCCGGGATGCCGCATCGCCGTACCAGGAAGGCGAGTTCGTCGTAGAGGGCGGGGAACGGGTCGCCCGGCGGCGTCTCGTGGTCGGTGCCGGTGGCCAGCTCGACCCCGGCGCGGTGCGCCTGCACGGTCAGGGCGACGGCCAACTCGGAGTTGCTCTCGGCCCGTTCGTCCCCGGCGAGTTCGGCGGAGGACCAGAGCGCGGCGGTCGCGTCCAGGATGACACCGCGCTCCCGCATCCGGGCGAAGAGGGCGTCGAGCCGTGCGTCGGCGCCGGTGACCAGGCTCGCGTGGTCGACGGGCGGCTTGTCGCGGTAGCTGGTCAGCGGGCGGTCCGCCGTCTCGTGGGCGAGCAGGGTGACGTGCGAGACGGTGTCCACTCCGGCCGCGACGACCTGCCCCGGGGTCGCGGGGAACACCGCGGCGTGCGCCCAGACGGGGATGCCCTGCCGGTGCGCCTCGGCGGTGACGGCGGTGACCAGGGCCGCGTCCAGGTCGGCGTAGACCTTGATGGCCGACGCGTGGGTGCCGCGGGCCAGCGCCACCGCGAGCGGCAGGTCGGTCGCGTCGGTGACGGCCTGCATCCACGGCACCTCGCCGGGCACCGCGCCCCGGGTGACCTGGTGGGTGCGCGGGTCGTCGAAGAAGCCGGGGCCCGCCATGAGGGCCGCGTAGTGGATGTCGGGCCCGGCGATCTCCCCGACCAGGGCGGCCCGCGCGAGGTCGCCGATCTGCCGGAGGTCGTCGGCCATGTCCCGTACGCCGGTCACACCGCTGTGGGCGAGACGGCGCAGGACGGCCTCGGCGGCGGGACGGTCCGGCGGCGTGGCGAGGTGCTGGTGCGCGTCGATCAGACCCGGCGTGACGAACCGGCCGGTGAGGTCGACGACGTCGGCGCCCTCGACGGAGGCCGCGGGATCGCCGTCGGGCACGACAGCCCGGATCAGGGGGCCGTCCACCACGATCGACGTCCCCGGGCGGGCCGGGCCGCCGGTCCCGTCGAAGAGGGTGGCGCCCCGGTAGACCACCACGGTCCCGGGCTCGGGCGGCGCGTAGGGGGTCGGCGCCCCGGCGCTTTCGGTCGTCAAGGTCACCACTCCGGAGGTGTCACGCGGCGGACGGGAGGCCCGGCGCGACGGGTCGCGCCGGGGCTCGCCGAACGGACGGGTTGCTGGGCGGGTCGCGTCGGGCTGTGTTGTGTTGCGGTGTGGGTAACACCGCTCTCGCTGTGCGAAACAAGCGGTACCCTACCTGCGGATCCCGGCGGGCGGAACGCCGCACGGGACGGTCCGCCCGCAGCTCTGGAAGGGTTCCGATGCCGCACGCGCCCCGCACGGCCGGGCACCAGGGGTCCCCGGCCCCCGCCGAGACCGGGGGGAGGCCGTCGGACGGGGACGAGTCGCCCGGGGCACCGCTCACGGCCGGGGGCGAGCCACAGCAGGGGCTCGTCATCGCCGAGTTCGAGCCGCTGGAGGAACCTCGCTCAACGGGTGACGGGCCGTCGCCAGGGCCGCGCCCGACCGGTGACCAGCCGCCGGCAGAAACGCGCCCGACCGGTCACCGGCCGTCGCCGGGGCCGCGCTCAAGCGAGGACGGGCCGCAGACAGGGCCGCGCTCAACCGGAGACAGGCCATCGACAGGATCGCGCCCAGCCGATGACGGGACGCCGGAAGAGGCGCGCCCAGCGGATGGCGGGCCGTCGAAGGGGGCGCGGACCGCCGTCGACAAGGCGCTCGATCTGGTCGAGGCGGTCGGGCGGGCGCCGCGTCCGCCCCGGCTCACCGAACTCGCCGACGAGGTCGGGCTGCACCGGGCCACCGCCTACCGCATCCTCCTCGACCTGGTCCGCAGGGGCTGGGTGCTGCGGGCCGGGGACCGGTATCTGCCGGGCACCGCCGTCCTACTGCTGTCGTCCCGGGCCGCCCACAACTCGCTGACCTCGCTGGCCCGTCCGGTCCTGACGGACCTCTCGGCGGGCACCGGGCTGATGGTCAACCTCCAGGTGCTGGAGCGCACGGGCTCCCGGGTGGTGGACGTGGTCCGCCCCGACCGGCTCGCCATGATCAGCACCCTGCTCGGCGAGGCGCTGCCGGTGCACCGGTTCGCGGGCCCGCTCGCCCTGGTCGCCGCGCTGCCGCCGGAGGCCCGCGGCCCCTACCTCGACGTGGCGCGCGAGGCCGGGCACCCCATGGCGGGACCCGGGGGCCTATCGGCCGACCTGGCGCGGACCGAGGCGGACGGTTTCGCCGTGGAACACGGCCGCAACGACCGGTTCGTGGCCTCCGTCAGCCGGGCCGTGACGCCGGTCGCGGGGGCGCCGGTCTGCGCGCTGACCGTCGTCGGACCGGACGCCGAGATCGACGCGGACCGGCTGGAGCGGCTGCGGGACGCGCTCGCGTCGGCGGTCGACACGCTCACCGGGCTGCTGGCCGGGACGGCGCGGGAGGCCGCGGGATGAGCGGCCTCCTCGTCCTGGACCGGGCCGCCACCCTCGCCGCGCTGGACCCCGGCCGCCTGATGGACGCCGTCGCGCGGGCCCTCGTCGCGGTCGCGGACGGAACGGCGTCGGCGCCGCCGCGGATCGCCGCCCTCGCGCCGAACGGACTGCTCGGCGCCATGCCGGGCCATGTGCCGGGGCTCGGCCTCGCGGCGAAGCTGGTGTCGGTCTTCGCCGATCCCGGCCGCCCCGGACGCAGCAGCCACCGGGGCGTCATCGCCCTCTTCGACGCCGACGACGGCCGCCCCCTCGCCGTCCTGGACGCCGAGCCGGTGACGGCCTGGCGCACCGCCGCCGTCGCCACGCACAGCGCGCTGGCGCTGGCCGGACCCGGTCCCGTCGTGGTCGTCGGCACGGGCGCGCAGGCCCGCGCCCAGGTCGGCCTGCTGGCCGCGCTGCGACCGGCGGACCCGGTCACGGTCGCGGGCCGGGACCCGGCCGGGGTCCGCGCGACAGCCGCCCTGCATCCGGCGGGGATCGCCGCCGACGGCATCGAGGCGGCCGTGCGCGGGGCGGCGACCGTGTACTGCTGCACCGGTGCGACCACCCCGGTCCTGCACCGCGACTGGCTCGCCCCGGGCACGCACGTCAGTTCGGTCGGCGGCTCGCACGGACCGGAACTCGACGCGGCGACGGTCCGGGACGCGGCGCTGTTCGCCGAGTGGCCGGGCGCCTCCGCGACGCCACCGCCGTCCGGCGCGCACGAGTTGCAGGGCCTGCCCGCGGACCGGACGGTCACCCTGCTGGGCTCGGTCCTCGCCGGTGCGGCACCCGGTGGGCACTCCCCCGGCGCGCTCACCGTCTTCAAGTCGACCGGCCACGCCGCCCTGGACGTGGCCGCCGCGCACGTGGTCCACGCGACGGCGACCGGCCGCTTCCGCCGGGGCGGGTGACACGTCAGCCGGTCCGGCCCACCGGGTGCTCGGTGACCTGGCCGCAGGCGCGGAAGCCGAGCCTGCGGTAGACGGGTTCGCCGTCCGGCGACGCCTGGAGGACGGCGTGTCCGAGGCCCTCGGCGCGGGCCGCGTGGAGGGCGGCGAGGGTGACGGCGCCGCCGTAGCCGCGTCGGCGGTGGGCGGCGAGCGTGCTGATGTTGTAGACGCCCGCGACCCCGGCGTGGTGGAACACCTCGGCCGTGCAGACCGGGACGCCCCGGTACGACCCGACGAGATAGCGGGCCGGGCTGTCCGGCGCCAGCGCCCGGGACGCCGTCGCCGCGTAGAACCGGCGGACGGTCGCGGCGGGCGGGTCCCAGTTCGCGGCAAGGATCGCAGCGTAGTGGGCGAGTCCGGCCGGCGCGGTGACGCGCCGGATGTCGAGCCCGCCGATCCGGGGGCACGGGGGCAGGTCGTCGAGCGGGGCCGCCATCGCCGTCTCGCGCTCGGCGGCCGGTGCGCCCGCCGCCACCAGGCGGGCCGGGAGATCGGGCGGGGTGCTCGCCGGACCGACCCACCAGGAGAACGGACGGGACCGGCTCCCCGTCTCCCGCAGCACGGCGGCGATCCTCGCGTCGGCGTCCCCGGGGGTGAACCGGGCGGCGGCGACGATGTTGAAGGTGTCGTCGTCGAGCCCGCTGTCGGCGATCAGGAGATCGTCCGTGGCGAGCACCCGCGCGCCGGTGAGCCCCCGGTGGAGATGGCAGGCGTGCTCGGCGAGGTTGCGCTCCATCCGGTCGAGCAGATCGGCCCCGACAGCGGAGGAAGGGGGCACGGGCGGGTCGGCCGGGGCGGGGGTCCGGGACATGACCTACCGCTCCCCGCGGGCTTCGTGGGCGACGGGGGCGTCCCGATCCGTACGCGCCAAGTGGCTGACAGGGGCTGCCCGATCCGTACGGGCGTCGTCGCCGCCGGAGGCTTCCGGCTCTGCACGGGCCTCGTGACCGACGCCAACTCCGATCTCCGTAAGCGTCTTGTGGCCGACGCCAACTCCCAGCTCCGTACCCGTCTCGTGACCGACGCCGACTCCCGACTCCGTACGCGTCTCGTGACCGACGCCAACTCGAAGCTCGGTAAGCGTCTTGTGGTCGACGGCGTCTCCCGGCTCTGGACGGGCCTCGCTGCCGACGGCGGCTTCCCGCTCCGCGTCGGCCTCGTGACCGTCGATGGCTCCCCGCTCCGTGCGGGCCTCCAGCGCGTGCACGACGGCGGCCATGTCGGCGCCGCCCAGGCCGAGTTCGGCCGTCTCCCGGTACAGGGCGAGGCAGGCGTCGAGCAGCGGTGAGGCGACCCCGGACGCCCTGGCCTCGGCCGCGATCAGGCGGTTGTTCTTCAGCACGTCGAGGATCGCGGCCTGCACGGTGAAGTCGCGGGAGACCAGACCGGCGGCCTTGCCGCGGGAGACGGTGCTCGCCATCGGCCCCGCCGCGAGGATGTCGGCGAGCCGCCGCTGGTCGATGCCGTGCCGGTCGGCGAAGTGGAACGCCTCCGCGAGACCGGTGACCTGTGTGATCAGGAACAGGTTCACCGAGAGCTTCATGAGCAGCGCGTCCGGGACCGCGCCGCACCCGAACGTCTGGTGGCAGACCGGGGCGAGCAGCGGTTCCACGTCCGCGACGGCGTCCTCGTCCCCGGCGAGCATGCCCACCAGCCGTCCGGCGCGGGCGGGTTCGCGCGATCCGGAGACGGGCGCCTCGACGTACCGGCCGCCCGCCGCCTTGACGTCGGCCTCCAGGGCACGCGAGTAGCCGGGCGAGGTGGTCCCCATGTGGACGACCGTCCGGCCCGCCACCCGGGCGGCGAACTCCCCGGTGGAGCGGGCCAGTACGGCGTCGATCGCGGTGTCGTCGGCGAGCATGAGCAGGACGGTCCCGGCCCGCCGGAAGACCTCGTCGGGCGTGGCGGCGACGGCGGCGCCCGCCTCCCGCAGCGGTTCGGCACCGGCGGCGGTGCGGTTCCAGACGACGAGCGGTGTCCCCGCCCGGACGAGGTTGAGGGCCATGGGGCCGCCCATCACGCCCAGACCGATGAATCCGACGGGATCCTTCTCCACCGCACACCCTCCTCGCGGGCCCACGCCACCGTTATGACGACGGTCATGATAGCCGACCGCTATGACCGCTGTCATAATCGGGGACGGTGCCGGTGCGCGTCCGGCCCGGGACGGACGGAGGACGGCGATGGCCGACAGCGATCGGGGCCCCCGCGAACGGATGGTCTTCAGCGCGGCCCAACTCCTGCGCCGCGACGGTGTCGCCGGGACCGGGATGCGTCAGGTGGCGGCCCACGCGGGAGCGCCGCGCGGTTCGCTCCAGCACTACTTCCCGGGCGGGAAGGAACAGATGGTGAACGAGGCCGTGGCCTGGGCCGGGCGGTACGCGGCCCGGCGCGTCGACCGGTTCCTCGCGGGGCTCGAAGTGCCGTCCCCCAGCGGCCTGTTCGCGGCGATGGTGGCCCAGTGGTCCGACGAGCTGACGGCGACGGGTTCGCTCCCGGGCTGTCCCGTCGCCGCCGCGACGGTGGACAGCGCCGACACCGCGGACTCCACCAGACAGGCGGCCGCGAACGCCTTCGCGTGCTGGCGGGAGCCTGTGGCACGGGCGCTCACCGGGATGGACGTCCCCGAGTCCCGGTCCGCCGCGCTGGCCACCCTGATGGTCAGTGCCCTGGAGGGCGCCGTCCTCATCGCCCGCGCGGAACGGGACCCGGCCGCCCTGACGACGGTGGCTCGGGAACTCGGCCCGCTGCTGGACGGCGCGGTGACCCGGCCGGAGAACTGACCGGCGCCCGGCACGGCACGGCCCGGCCCTGATCACGAGCGTCCAGCACCTGTCCGTCACCCGGAGAACCATCGGATAGCCGTCCGCCCCCGGAAAGCCACCGGTGAGCCACCGGCCGCTCCCGTCTCCCCGCCTCCGTCCCCCGCTCCCGAACGGGGTTCCCTCCCCCGGTCGTCGACTGAGATCATCCGTTCGTGCTGCTCGAAACCCCCCGTCTCGTCGTGCGTCGCTTCCGGCCGGACGACGCGCCCGCCCTCTCCGCCTACCGCTCGGACCCCGCGGTCGCCCGCTACCAGGGCTGGACGGCGCCGGTCACGCTCGACGCCGCGGCCTCCCTGGTCGCGGAGTTCGCCGCGGGCGACCCGGACCGGCCCGGCTGGTTCCAGTACGCCGTCGAGGAGAAGGCAGACGGCCGCCTGATCGGCGATGTCGGGGTCCGTCTGCACGAGAACCTGATGCAGGCCGACCTGGGCTTCACCCTCGACCCGCGCAGACAGGGCAGCGGGTACGCCTCCGAGGCGGTGCGGGCGGTCCTCGGCGACCTCTTCGACCGCCGGGGACTGCGGCGCGTCTCCGCCGAGTGCGACGCGCGCAACACGGCCTCCGCGCGGCTTCTGGAGCGGGTGGGGTTCGCGGCCGAGGGCCGCCGTCCGGCGTTCACCTGGCTCAAGGGCGAGTGGACCGACGACCTGCTCTACGGCCTCCTGGCCGACCGCTGGCGACAACTCACCGACACGGACGCGACACCGGCACGGTGACAGCGCCACCGCGGCGCTGCGGCACTGCGCCGCGGTGGCACCTCACCACCTCACCACCTCGCCACCTCGCCACCTCGCCACCGACAGGGGGGACTACTCCGCCGAGTCAGCGGCACACGCCAGCCCCATGGACCGCGCCCGCCCTGCCCCCGCACGGATCAGGCCACCCGGCCGCCTCCCGGCCCGCCTTGACACCCCCGGCGCCGCACCGCAGACTCCGGATCATCCCGTCAGCCCCTTGATCACCCTTGCCCGTGAACGCTCTCGTTACCGTTCCCGTGAACGTTCACGGGAGGGCGGGAGCGGTCGGGCGCCGGACCAGACAGAGAGAGTTGAGACCTCGTGCCCTCCGAGCCCCAGTCCCCCGAGCCCCTGCCCTCCGAGCCCCAGTCGCCCGAGCCCCGGTCCTCCGCGCTCACCGCGCACATCTCGGACACGGCGCCGGGACGCGGCGCGCTGCGCCCGGCCCGCTCGTGGCTGCGCTCGGACGCTCCCGCGCTCTCCCTGAACGGACCGTGGCGGTTCCGGCTGTCGCCCACGGCGGCGGTGCCGGAGGCGTTCGCGGACGGCGACTTCGACGACGCCGGGTGGGACACCCTCCCCGTACCGGCCCACTGGGTGCTCCAGGGCGACGGCGCGTACGGCAGGCCGATCTACACGAACATCCGGTTCCCGTTCCCGATCGATCCGCCGCACGTCCCGGACGAGAACCCCACCGGTGACTACCGCCGCCATGTCGAGATCCCCGCCGACTGGTCGGACGCGGAGCGGGTGGTGCTGCGGTTCGACGGCGTCGAGTCGGTCTTCAAGGTGTGGGTGAACGGCGTCGCGATCGGCAGCGCCGCCGGGAGCCGCCTCGCGCACGAGTTCGACGTGACGTCGGCGGTGCGGCCCGGTGACAACGTCGTCGCCGTCCGGGTGCACCAGTGGTCGGCGGCCAGCTACGTCGAGGACCAGGACCAGTGGTGGCTGCCGGGCATCTTCCGTGACGTGACCCTGATCGCCCGGCCCGTCGGCGGACTTGACGACGTCTGGCTGCGGACCGGCTTCGACGGCGGGCGCGGCACCGTCGACCCGGAGATCACCGCCGCCGCGTCCGCGTTCCCCGTCACCCTGCGCATTCCCGAACTCGGCGTCGAGCGGGTCTGGTCGACGCCCTCCGAGGTGACCGCGTTCGCCCTCCCCGAGGTGCTGCCGTGGTCGGCGGAGCGGCCGCGCCTGTACGACGTCACCGTGTCGACGGCCGCCGAGAGCGTCGCGCTGCGGGTCGGGTTCCGCACGGTCGAGATCCGCGGTGACCGCTTCCTGGTCAACGGCCGGCGGGTCGTCTTCCACGGGGTGAACCGGCACGAGGCCCACCCCGAGCGCGGGCGCGTCTTCGACGAGGAGCACGCCCGCGAGGACCTGGCGCGGATGAAGCGGTTCAACGTGAACGCCATCCGCACCAGCCACTACCCGCCGCACCCCCGGCTCCTCGACCTAGCCGACGAACTCGGCCTCTGGGTCGTGCTCGAATGCGATCTGGAGACGCACGGGTTCGGGAAGGTCGACTGGGTCGGCAACCCGAGCGACGACCCGGCGTGGCGCGACGCGCTCCTCGACCGGATCGAGCGCACCGTCGAGCGGGACAAGAACCACCCCAGCGTCGTGATGTGGTCCCTGGGCAACGAGGCGGGCACCGGGAGCAACCTCGCGGCCATGTCCGCGTGGACGCGCGCCCGCGACCCGGAGCGCCCGGTGCACTACGAGGGCGATCACACGGGCGAGTACACGGACGTCTACTCCCGCATGTACGCGAGCGTGTCGGAGACCGGGCGGATCGGGTCCGACGACTCCCGTTCGACGCTGCTGAACTGCACGCCCGCGCAGAGCGCCAGGCAGCGCACCCGGCCGTTCCTGCTCTGCGAGTACGCGCACGCGATGGGCAACGGCCCCGGCGGGCTCGACCAGTACGAGGAACTCGTCCACCGGTACCCGCGGCTGCACGGCGGGTTCGTCTGGGAGTGGCGCGACCACGGAATCCTGGCCGAGGCCCCGGACGGGACGCCGTACCACGCCTACGGCGGCGACTTCGGGGAGGTCGTCCACGACGGCAACTTCGTGATGGACGGCCTGGTGCTGAGCGACGACGTCCCGACCCCGGGCCTGCACGAGTTCCGGGCGGTCGTGCAGCCGTTCCGTCTCTCCTTCGACGGCGACCGGGTCGAGGTCACCAACCTGCGCCACTCGGCGGACAGTTCGGACGTCCGGTTCCGCTGGCGCGTCGAGCACGACGGCACGCCCGTGGCCGACGGTTCCCTGGAGGTGCCGGTGCTCCCGGCGGGCGGCTCGGCGCGGGTGGAGCTGCCGCCGATCCCCGTGGCGTCCGACGCCGAGACCTGGCTGACCGTCGACGCGGTGCTGGCGGAGGAGACCGCGTGGGCGCCCCGGGACCATGTGGTCGCGACGGCGCAGTCGGACCGTTCGGCGCGCCGTCTGGTCCCCGGCGTGCGCCCGCGCATCGGATGGCGGCCCGGCGGCGGGGCGCTGACCCTGGGCATCGCCGACTTCGCCGACGGCTCCCTGGTCCGTCTGGCGGGCCGTACGGTGACCGGTCCCCGCCTGGAACTGTTCCGCGCGCCGACCGACAACGACGAGAGCCCCTCCGACGATGTCGAGGAGAGCGACGCCGGCGTCGCCGGGGTCTCGCACGCCGAACTGTGGCGCCGGGAGGGCCTGGACCGGGTCGTCACCCGGCGGGTGTCGGTGGAGCACGGCCCGTCGGCACTGCGCACGGTCGACCGGGTGTCCGCGGCGGACTCCGGACGGTTCGTGACGGTGGAGACGGTGTGGTCGCTGGAGGGCGACGGGCGGAACGGCACCGGCAGGGACGGTGGTGGAGCGGACGGCTCCGGTCGGGGCGGCGGTGCGGCGGACGGTGGTGGAGCGGACGGCTCCGGTCGGGGCGGCGGTGCGGCGGACGGCGGTGGAGCGGACAGCTCCGGTCGGCACGGCAGTAGGGCGGACGGCGATGTGCTGGAACTGCGGGTCGAGATCACGCCGTCGAGCGGCTGGCGGACGGTGTGGCCGCGGATCGGCGTCCGCTTTGCCCTGCCCGACGGGGACACGCCGGTCGACCGCGCCGAGTGGTTCGGGCTCGGCCCGCTGGAGTCGTACCCCGACAGTCTGCGGGCGGCGCGCACCGGACGCTTCTCCTCCACGGTCGAGGACCTCTCGGTCGCCTACGCGCGCCCGCAGGAGACCGGGCACCGCTCCCGGCTGCGGCGGCTGACCCTGTCCGGCGGAGGGCGCGAGGTGCTGCGGATCACCGCGATCCCCGACACCATGGGGCGCCGTCCGGGCTTCACCCTCGGTCGCCACACCCCGCAGCAGATCGACCGGGCCGCCCATCCGTTCGAGCTGCCCGACTCGACGACGACCCATCTGATCGTCGACGCGGCGCAGCACGGCCTCGGTTCACGCTCCTGCGGACCCGATGTGCGGCCGGAGTTCGCGCTGCGCCCCGAGGCCCGCACGATCAGGCTGCGGTTCGCAGCGAGTTGACGGCCGGGCAGGCGCGGGAACCGGGGACGCCCCCGGCGTGACGGTCACGTCGGGGGCGTCCGGGAGCCGGGAAGAGCCGTCAGGAACCGGCGGACTCCAGCGCCTTCGCCACGCTGTCGACGACACCCGTGGCGTCCGAGTAGGAGCCGGGCAGGAAGTCGGAGGTGCCGACCAGGTGCTTGTCCTTCGCCACGGGCAGCCGCTTGAACGCCTCCAGGTCGAACAGCTTCTGGATGTTGTTGGCGGGGGAACCGTCGTTGTTCGTGTAGTAGATGACGTAGTCGGCGTCCTTGAGCAGGTCGGTGCGCTCGTAGGAGACGGACCTGTTGTTGCCCTTGGGGACGGCGGCGGAGGCCGACGCGAACCGCACGCCGATCTGGTGGAGGATGTCACCGACGGGTGAACCGGGGCCGTAGATCCAGTAGTTGCCGCTGTCGAAGCCTCCCTGGATCACGCCCCAGCGGGCGTCGGCGAGCTTCGTCCGGTACTCCTTGCGCACAGCGGCGATCCGCTCCTCGTACGTGCGCTTCAGATCGGCCAGTTGGGTCTCGCGCCGCACGAAGCGGGCGGTGGCGTCCGGGTACTCGGCCCAGGTCGCGGTGTCGTCGAAGGCCGCGAACGTGGTGGGCGCGATGGCCGACAGGCTCTTGTACGCCTTGGAGAGGTAGGGCACGTCCACGCCGACGATCAGGTCCGGCTTGAGCGACGCGATCTTCTCGTAGTCGATGTCCGCGCCCGAGGTGACCTTGGCGGTGGCCTTCCAGCGCTCGAGATAGCGGGGCGGCACGTAGGTGGCGCCGCTGTTCTCGATGCCGACGGGCTTCAGGCCGAGGTCGAACAGCGACTCCGTGGACCAGGCGTGGACCGACACGATCCGCTTCGGGTGCGCGGGGACGGTCACCTTGCCGTGCGCGGTGGCGACCACCCGGGTCGTGTCCGCTGCGGCGTCGGCGGTGGTGGCGGTCCCGCAGGCGGCGAGTGTCAGGGCCGCGGCGGCACCGACGAGGGCGGTCAGCAGGCGGCGGGGCGCGGAGGCGGCCGGGGACGGGGACACGTCATGGGCGGACGGGGTTACGAGGGTCACGGCGTTCCAATACTTAGATTAGCCTTACCTAATAACGGTAGGAATCCCGCCATGGCCGACACAAGTGGCTGACCCGCCACCTGGTGTCGCCGATCCGCCATCGAGCTGTCCGCTGCCGCGGACGGCTCCCCGGTTCACGGGGTGTGAGGGTCGCCCTCGGGGGTGGCCCCGGGCGCGCCGCTGCCGTCTTGGCCACGCCGCATGCGGGGAAGGGGGTTCGGGGCCTGGGTGTCCTCGGTCCGAACGTCCGGGGCTTGGGTGTCCGGGGCCTGGAGGTTCGGGGTCCGGGGGTTCGGGGTCCTGGGGTTCGGGGTCCGAGTGGCCGAGGTCTGGATGTCCGAGGGCTGGATGTCCCGGGTCCTCGTGGCCGGGGCCTGTTCGGTCGCGGGGTGCGGGTGCGACGCGCGGGCGTCGCCGGGGGCCGGGTCCGGCGACGGTTCGTCCGCCGACGGGGAGCGGGGTGACGTCAGGACGAGGATCTCGTCCTCCGCGTTCCAGAGGCGTCGTCGACTCGCCCTGGGGCAGAGCCGGACGCCGTCGCCGTGCCGGGCGGGGTCCGGGTCGGCCGGGCGAGGACGGGCCGGGTCCGGGTGTGCGGGGGCCGGATGTGCGGGGGCCGGGCCGTGCGCGCGGTAGCCGATCGCGCACTCGCCGCGGGCCAGCGCCGCCGAGACGACGGTCGCGAAGGACGCCTCCCTGCCGGGGAGCAGGTACTCGGTCACCGGGCGGAGGGCGAGGGCACCGCCCCGGGTGGCGAAGACCTCCTCGAAGACCGGGGCCAGCGCCGGGTTGTGCGCGATCTGGGTCATGAGCAGTGCGGTGAGTTCGCCCCGGACCACGGCGTCGGACGCGGGGCCGAGCGGGGCGAGCGGGCGGCTGCGGGGGTCGGACAGCTCGGCCACCACCGGCAGCGCGCGACCCCGCTCCTCCTCCAGCGAGCGCAGCGTGAGCAGGGTCAGCAGGGTCCGGTCGTCGGGCCGTTCGGGACCGGTGTGGGCGTCGGGTCCGAGGACGAGGACGCTGTCGTAGCGGAACGGGTCGAGGGAGCGCAGGTCGTCGGGCCGGACCGGGTCGCCCGGGTGCAGGACGACGTCGAGGTGGCCGGAGGGCGGGAAGACGACGGGCGGGACCGGCTCGGGGACGGGGTCCGGGCCGGGGACGATGTCGAGGACGGATCCGGGTCGGGCGGCGGCCCGCAGAAGGTGAACGACCAGCGGCGCGCGCCGGTTCCAGCCGAGGAGGAGTGTCCGCGCCGGTCCCCCGGTCCGCGGGGTGGGCGGCAGGACGGCGGTGGGGTCGACGTGCGCGCGCAGATCGACCGGCGCGGCCGCGGTGTCGTCGTGGGCGACGACGACCAGCCGGTCCGTGGCGGCGACCACGGTCTCCGCCGGCGGGGTGAGCACGGGCCGTCCGTCGGGGGCCAGGAGGCCGACGACGGCGCAGTCGTCGAAGCGCAGGGCCGCGTCCCCGAAGGTCAGGCCCGCGAGCCCGGAGGCGTCGCGGACGTGGAACTCGGCGCCCGCGAAGTCGAGGAGGTCGCGCAGCGCGGCCGTGAGTCCGGGGCTCCCGGCCGACTGGACGAGCAGGCGCGCGGTCGTCAGTTCGGTCTCCAGGACCGTTCCCCGGGGTCCGGCGGCGAGGCGGGCCGCGGGCAGGTAGCGGGCGTCCCGCACGGCGGCCACCACCGGCGGGCCCGACGCCCCGCCCGACTGGGCCCTGAGCGCGAGCAGGACCCGCACGACCCGGGTGTCCGCGTCGGCGTCCTCGACCGGCAGGACCAGGACCGAGGCGGCGTCGTGCGGGGCGACGACGTCGAGGGCGCGCGGGTCGGACGGTGATCCGGTCCGGCAGACCAGGCGGGCGGAGCCCGGGAGGGCGAGGGCCGCGCGCAGCTCCTCGTCCATCTCGGCCGGATCGCGGGGCGCGAGGACGGCGACCACCTCGCGGGAGCGGCCCGCGCGGGCGGCGAGGAGTTCACCGACGACCGTGAACACCTGGTCCGACCAGCCGAGCACCACGGCGTGCCGTCGTTCCAGGACGGTGGAGCGGCCCCGGCGCAGCTCCGTGAGGCGGTCGCCGAGGCCGGTGGTGATCACGCCGATCAGGGTGGAGACGCAGAGCAGGGCGATCACGCCGAGCAGGGCGGACAGCAGCATGCGCAGCGGGGCGCCGTTGACACCGTTCAGACGCAGCGTCTCCGCGCTGGTGCGCCAGACGATCAGCAGACGGCCGGTGAAGGAGTGCGGGGAGCCGGGGTCGGTCCACACCAGGAGGGCGCTGACCGGGACGACGACGCCGAGGCAGCAGACGGACAGCCAGCCCATGAGGACGCCGGTGCTGCGGGCGAGCGTGCTGTCGAACCGGTAGCGCGCCCGGTCCCGTAACGGCGTCGGTCGTCGTCGCCCTGTCACATGCGCCCCCTGCGTCGCCCCGGGTCGTCCCTGGAGTCGAAGAGTGCTGGCCCGGCATCCGCGACACGCCGTGCGACCGGCTCTTTCACCCTTTTGGGCAACGGGGTGCGCGGAGGAGGTGCCGGTGGGTGCCGAGGGGGCGGCGTGTTCCGGGGCTTTCCGGGGCGTGCGGCGGAATGCGGGCTTCCAGGTCTCCGTCCCGCACCAGTCCGTCGGATCATCGGACCGGAGTTGTGGACAACCGATCACGCCGTCCCGGCCGAGCGCGGATACTGGCCGATATCGCGCGGTCCCCCGACCGGCCTCCACATACCGGTGGGCGCTCCGCGCGACCGGCGCCGGTCGGCGCCCGCGCACTGTCGCAAGGCCGTCGCCCACAAGGCACGGGGCCCGTTGTCAGTGATCGCCGCTAGCGTTTGCCCCGTCGTCGCACTGCTGTCGGGGTGACCCGGCTGAACTGTGCTTTCTTCATGTTGTCTTGACTCGAAAGGCGGGGGCTCGTGGGTTGGGTTTCGGCGGGTGACGGGTACGAAGTCACCCTGGTGGAGGGGCGGGTGGCGGCACGCGCCACCTCGGGCAGGTCCGCCGGACGGCAGTTGAAGACATTGCCCCGCGCGCTCAAGGACCACCCGGAGGTGGACCGGCTGCGGCGGTTCGCGGAGTGGCTGGATCGGCACGCGGCCCAGTGCGTGGCGCAGGTCGACGCATGGATGGTGTCGTCGCTCCCGGTGCCCACCTCGCTGCTGGCCCGGGTCTGGCCCGACACGGCGTGGCAGGCGGCGCTGCTGGATCTCGCGGTCGTCGGCGACGACCCGGACGAGGTCGGCTTCCTGCGCGGCGCCACCGAGTCGGGCGAGCTGCGGGTGGTCGACCTGGACGGCGAGACGGTGCGGCTGTCCCCGGAGACGGTGACGCTCCCGCACCCGGTGCTGCTGCCCGACCTGGAGGACGTGCGGGAGTTCGCCGCGGAGCTGGGCATAGCCCAGGGCGTCGAGCAGATACACCGGGCGATCTGGCGCAAGCCGGCCGACCTCGACGCCAAGGCGACCGAGGTGAAGGAGTTCGCCGGGGGGTCGTTCAGATCGCGGTTCGCCCTGGCCGCGCGGGCCAGTTCGCTGGGCTACCGGGTCTCCGGCGGCTACGCCACCACCCGGGTGCGGGACGGCGCGGCCACCGTCGAGGCGTGCGTGTGGATCGGCGAGCCGTACTGGGACGAGGACGTGGAGACCGGGGGGCTCACCTGGCAGGACACGGAGGGGCGCGCGCTGCCGCTGCGCGAGGTGGGGCCGGTGGCGTGGTCGGAGGGGATGCGGATGGCCGCGGCGCTGTACGCGGGACGCGTGATCGAGGAAGGCAAGAACGCATGAGCGGGGGGACGCGGGTGGCGTACGAGGAGATGCTGGCGGCGGGCGGGGTGCTGCCGCCGGGTACCGAGGGGGCGGGCGAGCGGGCGGTGCCGCTGACGGCGCGCGCCTACCGTCATGCGGGGCTCGACGACCGGGTCGTGGTGCGGCTGGTCGCCGGGGAGCTGGGCGCGGCGGAGGATCTGGCCGCGGGCTTCCTCGGCCTGGAGCCGGACGCCGAACCGGCCGTGGTGGGGCTCGGGTTGCGCCAGTCGCTCGGCTTCCCGGAGTGGGTGCTGGTGCACCATCCGGAGGACGGTCATCACGCGCTGGGCGTCGTGCCGGACCTGGAGCGGGCGGCCCGGCAGGTCAGGTCCCGCCCGAAGGCCGCCATGGACGCCTATCTCGTCCTCGGCGAGCGGCTCGCGGCCTCGGTGCCGCACTTCCTGCCGACGTTCTACGAGCAGGCCGGGCGGGTGTTCCTCGGTGAGGAGAACGCCACCTACGCGGCGCAGTTGTTCACCCGGGCGCGCAAGGCCGAGGCGCAGCACGGCCTGGTCGTCGAGGAGGATCGGCTGGACGCCGTCTTCCTGGAGTTCGCGCTGGCGGGCGCGCTCCCGGTGAAGGTGCTCTCGGCGTACGGGAAGGAGCTGGCCGCGCGGGTCGCGCCGGACGAGGCGCTGCGGCGGTTCACCCGGCTGTGCCTGCGCCGCACTGCGGGCGGTCTGCCGCCGTCGGCGCAGATGGCGAACGACCTGCGCAGGCTCGCCCGCGGGGCGAAGCAGGACGCCGACAGGGTCGAACAGGACTATCTGGCCGAGCTGTTGGAGCTTCCGGCCACGCAGCGCGCGGCGGTCGGCTGGTGGCGCGGCCACCGGGCGGCGCTGATCGCGCTGGCCGAGCGGGAACCGACGGTCCGTGGCGTGCTGCTGAACATGGTCCCGGCGGGCCGGGACGACGAGATGCCGGCGCTGTGGCTGGACGTCCTGTCGGCGTCCGGGGCGACGGCGGGGCTGTGGGACACCGCGCTGCCCGCGGAGCAGCGGCCGCAGGACGGAACGGCGGGCTGGTTCGAGCGCTTCGTCACGTTCCGGGAGCGGGCCCGGTCCTGGAACGGCACGCTGCGGCTGGACGGGCTGTACCAGCTGGTGGAGCGCACGGCGGAGGTTCTGCGGGCCGAACTGGGGGCCTCGGGCGGCGCGTTGCGCGCGCCCTTCGACATCGACCTGCTCGATCTGCTGCTGACGCTGGACATCCCGGTGGCCGCGCCGCCGCAGAACGGCGGGGCGCTGCTGCTCAGCCAGTGGGCGCAGGGCGAAGGACAGCGGGACCTGACGGCGCTGGCCGCCGACAGCCGCTTCCACGGCGCGTTCCTGGAGGGCGCGGACCGGTTCGGGAGCAACGACAGCGGGCTGCGGGCGATCCGGATGCTGGCCGGGTCGCCGGGCGGCAGCCCGCTGCTGGCGCGCTGGGTGCGCGGGGTCGTGGAGCGGTTCACGGCGGTCGGGCTGCCGGAGCTTCCGGAGGCGCTCAGTGCCCTGAAGTGGCTGCCCGCCGAGGCACTGGCGCTCGCCGAGCCGCAGGTCCGCACGGCCGTCGCCACCGATCTGGCACCGCTGCTGGCCCGCACGCTGCGGGCCGGGCTCTTCGACGAACTGGGCTGGCCCGCCTGGGAGGAGGCCGCCGCCGACCTGGTGCCGCGCGCGGACGTCGAGGACCTGGTCGTCGCCGACGCCTGGCCGCACCTCGTGGTGGCGGGCGGCGCGCAGGCCCGGGTGATCGGCGCCGAGGGCACCGTCCTCACCCACGACCTGCGCATCCCGGCGGGCGACCTGTCGGGCGACCCGGGCTTCCACCACGTCGACGGTGAGCTGCTGGTCTACTGGCGCAGCCGCAGCGGCGGACTGCGCGGCTACTGGCACTCCCGCGCCGACCGGACCGAGCCGCTGGAGGGCCAGACCACCACCCGGGGCACCCAGATGGACTGGTACCGGGGGAACTTCTGCCACAGCGTGCCGCTGCCGGGCGGCGGCCGGACCACCGGCGGCGGTGTGCTGCACGTCGGGGACACCACCCTGCCGCACGAGCGCCCGATGCTGTACGACGGCTCCTCGTACTGGGTGTGGAGCTCCGAGGCGGACGACCGCGCGGCGCACGGCTGGTACGAGTACGACCCTGTGAGCGGCGCGTACGGCCGGATGAGCAGCCCGGCCTTCCTGGCGGACGTCTCGCGGGAGGCTGCCGGGGGCGGCACGCTCGCGGAGGGCAGGCTGCTGCTCGCGCCGGCGGCGGCCCCCGCGCCCGCCTCCGCGCCGGTGGGCGGTCTGGTGGGGCTGCGGGTGGTGGATCTGCCCGACGGCCGCCGCCGGGTGGAGGATCTCGCCGGACACCGCGTCGTCCTGCCCCCGCGCTCGGGCAGGCCGCGCGCGCTGGTGGTCTTCCCCGGCGACGACCGCGCGCGGGCCGTGGTCCGCAGCGGCTGGCAGCTCGAACTGATCGACCAGGACGGCGTGGTGACCTCGGTCGCCAAGACCGACCGGACACCCGGGGTCTTCGGCGAGGGCACCCTGCTGCTGCCGCCCGAGCAGTACTGGGACTTCCTGACGCCCCGCGACCCCGCGGGCTCGGTGGCGCTGCGCGCCGTCGACCGGGAGACCGCCGCCGCGCTGCTGGCCGCGGCCGGGCGGGAGGACAAGGAGGTGCTGCCCCGGACGATCCGGGCGCTGCTCCCGGTCACCCATCCCGCGCTGGTCGCGGGCATCGCCGGGGTGGTGCGGCACGCGGCGGGCCAGCAGTCCGTCCTCGACGCGGCGGCGGCCCGGCTGACCAAGGCGCTCGAAGGAGGCGCCGACGACGAGGGCCCGGCCGGTCCCCGGGACATCGCGGTGCTCGACGCGATGAACGGGCTCGGCGGTGCGGGCACCCACTGGTGGCACCGGGACGCGGAGGCCGACACCGTCTTCAGGGCGCTGCGGACGGTGGAGCGGGCCGCGGGGCTCACGGACACCGCCGTCCCGGCGGAGCGGACCGCGCGGCTGCACGTGGACGCCACCGAGGTGCCGGTCGGACGCCCGGACCTGGAGTCGCTGTTCACGCGCGGTGCCGCCCTGGCGTTCCGTGCGGCGGCGGCCACCACGCCCGACGACCAGCGCGAGGTGCTGCGCGCCCTGCTCACCCGGCTCGACGCGCTGGAGACCGGGGACTCCCCGGAGTCCTCGCGCTGGCGCACGGTCATGGTGGAGCTGCCCGCCGCGCTGCTGCGCACCCCGTCGGGTGCCTGGCGGGAGGGCACCTGGAACGCCCTGCTGCCGCTGGGCGGCGGCGCCTTCCTGCTGCTGGTGGGCAACAGGAGCCTCGCCGACGACGGCTGCACCTTCACCGGGTTCTTCCACGATCCGGCGGGTCGGTTCGAGATCCCGGAGCCGTACACGCTCCGCTCCTCGGCGCCGCTCGGCGCGGAGTTCACGGGACGGCTCGGTGTGTTCCTCGCGGAGCTGGCCGCGCGGGGGCCCGCGCCCTGGTTCCCGGCGGCGGCCGAGGAGTTCGCGCGGCTCACCGGCGTCACCGACACGGCGGCGCGGCTGATCGTGGCGGGGCTGCCCCGGATCGACGCGCACGAGCGGTCGTTCCTCGGCGCGGAGGCGCGTGCGGTCCTCGGGGTGAAGGCCGCACCCGCCGCGCTCGCCAAGGACGAGCTGTGCCGCGTGGACAGCGGGGTCAGGGCCGCCGTGGTGGGCGCGCTGCTGCCCGCCGAACCGGCCAGGCTGTGGACCGAGGGCCCGGACGTCGCCGCAGCGGCGGCGGTCTGGAACGCGCGGGTGGGACGGCGGGCGGCGGTGCCCGAGGCGCTGATGGCGGACGCGGTCCGCGCCTTCCGGCACGCGCGCTGGCCGGTGCGGGACGCGCTGCCCGCGCTGCTGGGCCCGCGCGACGAACCCCGGCTCTCCCGGGACCTGGAGTGGGCGGTCAACGGCGACCGGGTGCGCCCGGTCGGCGCCAACGCGGTCGGGTTCACCGGGGAGACGCTGGTCGACGCGGTCGCGCTCTGCGCCTGGCTCGCCCACCGGACGGCGGCGGGGGACCCGATCAGGGCGGCGCTGCCGGAGGCGTTCGCGGCCGTGCGGGACCGGCTGGCCCACCCCGGGCTGGTGCTCGACCTGGGCAGGTACATCAGCCTCCCGGCGTTCCGGAAGACGGCGGGCGCGCCGACGGAGACGGGCACGGGCTTCGTGCGGTACGGCGCGGTGATCCTGCCCACCCACGACGACCAGCCGTCGCCGGGCATCCGGGTCGACCTCCTGGACGAGGCGGGCCAGGACCCGTACCTGCCCGCGCTGCGCGTCGACGACCAGCGGCCCTACCCGGCCGAGACGGCGCTGAGGCTGGTCCGCGACCCGCGATTCGCGGCGTTGCTCGCGGCCCCGGGCGACCCGGTGGCTGGCTCCCCCGGCCAGGACGGCACCTGGTGGCCGCAGGACCCGGGGCGTTCGGTGCCCGACCTGGTCACCGAGGTGGCGAAGGAGTACGGGCTCGGTGAGGACGCCGCGACCGTCCATCTGATGCTGCTGGCGATGCCCGACCCCACGGACAGCGCGACGGCCCGCTGGACGGGCTGGAAGCCCGCCCGGCTCAAGGCGGCCCGCGCCGAACTGGCCGCCACCGACCTGGTGGTGGGGGCCACGAGGACCAGGGCGGGACGGTCCCTGTTCCTGCCCGGCGGCTGGGTCGAGCTGTCGGCGCCGTCCGTTCCGCTGGAGCGGTGGAAGCTGCCGCTGTTCACCCGGGAGCCCGGCTCCGAGGACATGCCGTTCGGTGTGGTCGTGCCGCTGGAACCGGTCGCCGACCTGTACCGGCGGGCCTGGCAGCGGGTCAAGGACGGTGACGCGCCCCGCTTCGAGGAGCTGAAGGTCCGGCGCGGGCGCCGCCGTTGAGCGGCCGGGGGACGCCGTCGCAGGGACGGCGTCCCCCGGGTCGGCGGAGCGGCAGCCGGTACGGACCGCTCCCCGCCCCCGCGCGCACACGGCCGGGCGAGCCGGTCCACCCGGGCAGGCACGCGAGCGCGGCGCACAGCGTCTTCTGATCCAGCCCCGGGCACGTACGCGAGCGATACCACGCAAGCGAGACGGGCCCCACCCTCCGATCCAGCCCCCGAGCCCGCGAGCGACACCACCGCGACCGTGCCCGATGGCTCCCTCTGATCCACCTCCGGGCACGTACGGGAGCGGCACCACCGCGACCGATGGCTCCCTCTGATCCACCCCGGGCCCGCGCACGAGCGTGCCCCTCCGTTCCACGTCCCTTCACACGACACCACCGGCCTACCGGCCCCACCACCGAGCGACCTACCGAACAAGGACATCCATGACCACGATCGACCCGGCGACGGCCGTCCCGGCCCGGCAGACCCTGCCCGCCGAGGAGCGCCACGCCACCGAACTCGCCTTCCTCGCCGCCCACGACCGGGGCCCGCGCCCGCCGGGCTGGCGGCTGACCCCGCGCGCCGTGATCACCTTCGTGTGCGGCAGCGGAGGCGAGCAGTTGAAGCTGCCCGAGCCGCACGGGTCGCTGCCCGACCGGCTCGTCGTCGCGCCCAAGTTCGTCGGCGAACGGGCGCTGGTGGAGCGGTGCGTGGTCACCCTCGCCGGTGAGCGGGGCCTGCTGCTCGTCGGTGAGCCGGGCACGGCCAAGTCGATGCTCTCCGAACTGCTCGCGGCGGCCGTCTGCGGCACCAGCGCGCTGACCGTGCAGGGCACCGCGGGCACCACCGAGGACGCGCTGCGCTACGGCTGGAACTACGCGCTGCTGCTCGCGCAGGGCCCGACGCCCCAGGCCCTGGTCGACTCCCCGGTGCTCGCGGCGATGCGCGCGGGCCGGGTGGCGCGGGTCGAGGAGATCACCCGCTGTCTGCCCGAGGTGCAGGACGCCCTGGTGTCGATCCTGTCCGACCGCCGGATGAGCGT
Source organism: Streptomyces sp. SolWspMP-5a-2 (assembly GCF_900091845.1). GTDB lineage: Bacteria > Actinomycetota > Actinomycetes > Streptomycetales > Streptomycetaceae > Streptomyces > Streptomyces doudnae. The sequence goes on along the minus strand of NZ_FMCI01000099.1, from coordinate 4,601 downwards.
GCCCGAGCTGTCGGGGACCGACGACGCCCAGGTGGCGGCGGCCCCCGGCTTCACCGTCATCGCCACCGCCAACCTCCGCGACCGCGGGGTGTCGGAGATGTCCGCCGCCCTCAAGCGCCGCTTCAACTTCGAGACGGTGCACCCGATCGCGGACGTCGAGGCGGAGACGGCGCTGGTGCGGCGGCAGGCGGTGGCGGCCGTGGAGCGGGCGGGCGCGGCCTTCGCGGTCGACGACACCGTGCTGGACGTCCTGGTCACCGTCTTCCGCGATCTGCGGGCCGGGCGGTCGGCCGAGGGCTGGGACGTGGAGAAGCCGGGGACGGTGATGTCCACCGCCGAGGCCGTGCAGGTCGCCGTGTCGCTCGGGGTGTCCGCCGCCTACCTGCCCGGCGGTGACTCCCTTGACCTCGTTCCCGGGCATCTGCTGGGCGTGGTCCGCAAGGACGACCCGGCCGACCACGCGCGGCTGCTGGGCTACTGGGACGGCCCCGTGCGCCGCCGTGCCGAGGACGGCTCCGCCGTCTGGCGTCGCCTCTGGGATCTCCGGGAGAACCTGCGGTGACGGACTTCCAGGATCCGAGGGCGGCCGTCACCGCCCTCGCCGACAGCGGGACGCCGTATCTGCTGGGCGTCCGGCACCACAGTCCGGCGCTGGCCTCGGCGGTGCCCGCGCTGCTGGACGCCTCGGGTGCCGAGGTCGTCTGTGTGGAGCTGCCCGCCGACTTCCAGCCGTGGATCGTGCACCTGGCCGCCCCCGGGACCCTCGCGCCGGTCGCGCTGGCCGGGGCCGCCGAGGGCGGGCGTCTGGGCTTCTACCCCTTCGCGGACTTCTCCCCCGAACTCGCGGCCGTGCGCTGGGCGCGGGAGCACGGCGCCCAGGTCGTCTGCTGCGACCTGCCGATGTCCGATCCCCTGTGGAACGGACGTCTCCCCGACCCGGCCGCCGAGGGTCCCGCCGACGGCGACCCCGTGACGGAGATCAGCGGCGCCCGTACCGGGGTCGCGCCGACGGCCTTCGCGGACGCGCTCGCCGCGTCGGGCACCGGTCGCGCGGGGGACGACCTGTGGGACAGGTGCGTCGAGGTCCTGGCGCCCGGCTGCACGGCCGAGGCGGTCCGCAGGGCGGCGCTGGGTGTCGGCTGGGCGCTGCGGCGCGACGCCGAGTCGGCCGACCGGGTGCCCGCGCTCGACCTGGCGCGCGAGGCGCACATGCGCCGCGCGATCGCGACGGCGGGCGCGGACGGGCGCCGGGTGGCGGCAGTGGTCGGTGCCTTCCACGCTCCGGCGCTGACCGGCGGCGGGGAGGTCACGGCGACGGCCACCGCACCGGCCGCCGGGGAGACCCGGCCGCCGGTCGTGACCTCGCTGGTGCCGTACGCCTTCGATCTGCTGGACTCCCGTTCCGGCTACCCGGCCGGGATCCGCGATCCGCGCTGGCAGCAGGCGGTGTTCACGGCCGGGGGCGATCCGGAGACGCTGCACGCGGCGGCGGCGCGGGCCGTCACCGACGTCTGCCGGGAGCTGCGCGCGGCGGGGCACACCGCGGGCAGCGGCGAGGCCGCCGAGACCCTGCGGGTGGCGTGCGACCTGTCGCGGCTGCGCGGGCTCGCCGCCCCGGGACGCGGCGAGGTCATGGAGGCCCTGACGACGGTCATGGGGCAGGGTGAACCGCTGGGCCGCGGCAGGGCGTTGGCGCGGGCCCTCGAAGCGGTCCTGGTCGGCACCGCCCGGGGCAGGACCGCGCCGGGCACCCCGCGCTCCGGGCTCGGCCCGTCCGTGGAGGCGGAGTTGACCGCGCTGCGGCTGCCGGGCCCGGACGAGCCCGACGCGCGCGAGGTCCGCCTCGATCCGCTCCGCTCCGACCTCGACGGGCGCCGGGAGATCCTGCTCCAGCGGCTCGCGGTGTGCGGCGCGGGGTACGGCGAGCCGGTCGCGGTGGCGGGCACCGGGGACGCGTCCGCGCTCACCACCCGGTGGCGGCTGGCCTGGACCCCGGCGGTGCCGGTGCGGCTCGACCTGGCCGGGGTCAGGGGGGTGACGGCGGCGCTGGCGGCCGAGGGCACCCTGCGGGAGACGTTCCGGAGGGAGTCCGCGGAGGGCGGGGCGACCTGCGCGCTCGTGCTGGACGGGCTGCGGGCGGCGGCCCGTTGTGATCTGCCGCCGCTGGTCGCGGAGCGGCTCGCCGAGGCGGCCGAGATCCTCCCGGCCACCGCGACCCTGCCCGAACTCCTCACCGCGCTGGACCTGTTGGAGGCGCTGCGCCGGGGCCATCTGCCGGGCACCACGGAGCGGGGACGGGCCGGGGCGGGCGAACTCGCCGCGGAGCTGGTGGAGTCGGCGGTGCGGGCGCTGCCCGGACTGGCCGGGAGCGACCAGCCCGAAGAGGCCGCGGCGCTGGTCGCGCTGGCCTCCCGGGCCGGTGAGCACCGTCTCGGGCTCAGGATGGACGACGCGCTGGCCGGTCTGGCGCGCACCGGGAGCCCGCTCGTGCAGGGCGCGGTCCTCGCCGCGCGGGTCCTGCTCGACCTCGACGGAGCCGACGTGCTCGGCGCGCGGGCGGCCGGCTGGATCGACACGGCGACGGGGCCCGGGAGTCGCCGTGCGCTGGCCCGTCGGCTCACCGGGCTGCTGGGCGGTGCCGCGGCGCTGCTCCAGTCGGCGCCGACCGCCCTCGATCCGGTGCTCGACCGCATCGACACCCTCACCGACCAGGACTTCCTCGACCGGCTTCCGGCGCTGCGGGGCGGTTTCGACGCGCTCAGCCCGGCCGGTCGTGACCGGCTCCTGGACACCGTCACCGAGCGGTTGGGGGACCGTCTCGACCTGTCGCTGTCCGCGTCGCCCCGGCTGCTCGCCCTGTGGACGGCGGCGGACGCGGCGGGCCGCGCGGCCACCGAGGCCCTGCGGCTGACCGCCGGACCGCCGGAGCCCGACGCCGGGTCCGGGGAAACGCCCGCCACCGGTGCGCAGGCCCCGGGGCCGGAACCCGCAGCGGCGGCGACGCTCCCCGGAGGGACTGCCGACAGCGACGGGCGGGCGCCGGGCACACCCGCACCCGTGCGGTCGACGGCACCGGCCACCGCGCAGTCCGCGCCGGGCGGCGCCGCGTCCCGCCTCGGGCTCTCCGTGGCCGACCGCTGGCGGCTGCTGCTGGGCCGGGAGAGCGACAGGCTGCCGCCGGGCGCCCGCCGGTACGCGCACGCCCTGGACGAGTTGTACGGCGGCGGACGCGGGGAGGGCGCGACCGACCTCTCCCCCGGCCAGGGCGGCGGGCAGGAGGGGTCCTTCCCCACCGCGCGCGAGTGGGCCGAGGAGCTGGACGCGCTGTTCGGCGCCGAGGTCCGCGAGGAGGTCCTCGCCCGCGCCGCCGACCTGGGCCGCAGCGACGTGCTGACCGAGATCGACCCGGCGGCGGTCCGCCCCTCGGTCGACCTGCTGACGTCCGTGCTCTCCCTCGCCGGGGGCATGTCCGAGCAGCGGCTGGCCCGGCTGCGGCCACTGGTGCGCAGGCTGGTCGAGGAGCTGGCGAAGGAGCTGGCCACCCGGATGCGTCCGGCGCTGACCGGTCTCGCCACGCCCCGGCCGACCCGGCGGCCCGGTGGCCGTATCGACCTGCCGCGGACCCTGCGCGCCAACCTGGCCCACGCGCGGCGCACGGACGACGGCCGCACCCTGGTCGTCCCCGAGCGGCCGGTGTTCAGCACGCGTTCGCGCCGGGAGGCGGACTGGCGGCTGATCCTCGTCGTCGACGTGTCGGGGTCGATGGAGGCGTCGGTGATCTGGTCGGCGCTGACCGCGGCCGTCCTGGGCGGGGTGCCGACCCTGTCGACGCACTTCCTGGCGTTCTCCACCGAGGTGATCGACCTGACCGACCGGGTCGACGATCCGCTGTCGCTGCTGCTGGAGGTCCGGGTCGGGGGCGGCACGCACATCGCGGCAGGGCTCGCCCACGCCCGTTCGCTGATGACCGTGCCGAGCCGGACCCTCGTGGTCGTGGTGAGCGACTTCGAGGAGGGTTACCCGCTGGGCGGGCTCCTCGGGGAGGTGCGGGCCCTGGCGTCCTCCGGCGCCCATCTGATGGGGTGCGCCGCCCTGGACGACACCGTTACCCCGCGCTACTCGGTGCCCATCGCCCGTCAACTCGTCGCGGCCGGCATGCCGGTGGCCGCCCTCAGTCCCCTCGCCCTCGCCCGCTGGGTGGGCGACCGCCTCCGCGGAGAGTCCCGATGAACGCCGAACTGCCCCCGGTGGCACCCGATGTGGTCGCCGCCGCCGTCGAGGGCCTCACCTCGCGGCTGCGCAAGAAGCTCGACGCCGCGATCGAGGGGTACGCGGCCCTCCCGGTCACCGTCGAGGGGTCCGTACGCCGGGTGCGGTGCGGCGAGGACGCCGAGGTCGTGCTGGAGCCCGGCCCGTCCGGTGCGGTGACGGAGGCCGGTCAGGCGGTGTGCACCTGCCTGCTCGCGCCCCGGTGCCTGCACCGCGCGGCGGTGCTCGGGGCGTGCCCGGTGGCGGACGCGGAGTCCCTGCCGCGAGCGGCACAGCCGACGGTGATGGCGGCGGGGACGGTGACGGCAGCGGGGCGGAGCCGGACCCGGGGA
>NZ_FMCI01000098.1 GCF_900091845.1 Streptomyces sp. SolWspMP-5a-2 | reverse complement strand
GGTGACCTCGGCGATGGTGCCGGGGCCCGAGGAGTCCCGCAGCTCGACGACGATGCCGTGCCGCGCGGCGAGCCGCGCCACCACGTGCAGCCCCATGAAGCGGACGTCGCCGATGCCCGCCTGCGGCTCCCGCAGCGCGGCGTTGTGCACCGCCCGCCGCTCCGCCGAGATCCCGACGCCCTCGTCGACGACCTGCACGACCGCCCGGTCCCGCAGCCGCCACACGGTGACGCCGACCCGGGTCTCCGGCGGGGAGAACCGGGTCGCGTTGTCCAGGAGCTCGGCCAGGATGTGCGCCACGTCGTGGACCGCCCGCGCGGCGATGGCCACGTCGGACTCGATGACCCCGAGGGTGACCCGCTCGAACCGCTCGATCTGCTGGGCGGCGGCCACCACGACGGTGGAGCAGTCGACGTCGTCGGGCCGCACCCGGGCGTTGCCGTAACCGCCCAGCACCAGCAGGTTGTTGGTGTTGCGCTCCATCCGGACGGCGAGATGGTCGAGGGCGAAGAGGTGCTGCATCCGGGTCGGATCGGCCTCGTCGCGCTGCACGGTGTCGAGTTCGGAGACCATGACGCTGGTCAACTGCGCGCCCCTGCGCGCCACCCCGACCAGGGTCTCGGCGAACTGCGCGTGCGTGTGCGCCTGTTGGGCGGCGAGCCGGACCGCCTCGTGGTGGACGGCGTTGAACGCGTCGCCGACCTCCCCGATCTCGTCCCCGTCGACGGCCGCGACCGGGGCGCCGGTCCGCTCGGCCACCTGCTCCGGGGTGGCCCCGCGCAGCGCGCCGGGCCGGGACAGCTCGCTCATCACCGCGGGCAGGCCGGTGTGGGCGACCTCGTGCGCGGCGTTGCGCAGGTCACGCAGCCGCCGCACGATGACCCGGCCGAGCCGGACGGTGACGACGACCGCGCCCACCAGCGTCAGCACCACCACGAGCGCTTCCAGCACGGCGTTCCTGACCAGCGCGGTCCTGGTGTCGGAGACGGTCGCGAGGACATCGGCGTCGACCCGCTTCTGCACCGAGCGCAGCAGGTCCTGCCGGTCGGCGGACGCCCGCTGCCACTGCTGGGGGGTGACGTCGATGTCCGCGCTGGAGCCGGTGCGGCCGATGGCGTCCTCGTACCGGCGCACCGTCAGCGCCTTCGGACCGGAGAGGGTGCGTTCCAGCCATGTGCGCCACTCGCCGGGCCCGAGGTCGTAGAGGACCCCGAGGGACTCGGTGTAGCCGAGGCGACCGGCGTCGAAGGTCCGCCGGGAGGCGGTGGTGAAGCCGCCGGCCGCCTGCGCCCGCGCCACCGTGACCTGCTGCTGCGCGGTGTACTCGGCGGCCTCGGAGAGCGCGGCGGCGGCCCGGATGCGGTCCGCGACCGAGGCGTCCACACCGTCGGCCTGGGCGATGCCGTCCCGGTAGCCGTTGAGGTCGGCGACGACGATCCGGTAGCGGAAGGCGAGCGCGGAGATGGTGGTGGAGCCGGAACGGACCTGGGAGCGCAGGGACGACAGTTCGCCCAGGGAGCGGGTGATGCGCTCCAGCGCGCGGCGCGCGTTGCCGGGGACCCCGGCGAGGTCGGCGGCCTGTCCGCGGAACGCGGTGACCCGCCCGTCGGTCGCGTCGGCGGCGCTCCGGAAGGCGTCCGCGTCCCCCTGTCCCGAGACCAGCGCGGTCGCCGCGGCCCGTTCGCGCTGCACCCGGTCGGCGAGGTCCGCCGCGACGGCCGCGGCGTCGACCATCGCGGTGAGCCGGTGGGCCTGGAGCGCCTGGTTCGTGGCGGGCGCGAGGGCCAGTCCGGAGAAGGCGACGGCCACGGTGAGCGGCGCGGTGACGAGCAGGGCCAGTCGGCGGTTGATTCTCATGGCGCGGCTCCGTCCCGGGAACCGGGGCTGAACATCGAAGACACAAAGACGCCTTGGGATGGGGGATGTGGGGGGAGGGGCGGCCAGGATCCTATGCGCCGGTCACGGACGGTGAATGTACGAGTCGATGGAGGTGATGTGCGTGGACGGGCACACCGTCTCCGCGAGAAGGGCACACGCGGTGCGGCGCGGCTTCCGGGCGCGGACGGTGGCCGGATACCGCCCTCGGGTTGACCGCAAGTCAATCCGGGGCCTGTGGAGGAAAGGTGATGATCCGGGCCGTCCGCAGCGTTCAACGGCCGGGCCCTCTCTAGGGATTCTCCTAGCCGGGGACCCGTGGACCGGCGGACCCGTGGACCGGCGGACCCGCGGACCCGCGGACCCGCGGACCCGCGGACCGGCGGCTAGGAGAATCCCTGAAGCCGGTGCGCGCGGCGGCTCCCGCCGGACCCGGAACGGACCGCGCCACCCGCACGTTCGCCCGGTGGACACCGCTCCGCCACCTCGGTGCCACCTCCCCGGGCGGTACGGCTGGCTGGATGAGGACACCGAGGCGTGAAGCACCCCCTTCTTCACCCCTGCCCGTTCCCCTCCCGACCGCCGTAGGAGTGTCCATGACCGGCTCGGCCCGCGTCCGGCCCGCCAGAACCTCTGTCCCGTCCCGCCGTCCGGCAGGGCGCGGCACGGTACGCGGAGCGGGGGTGCTGGCCTGCGCGCTCCTCGTCGGCCAGTTCCTCGGCGGCACCCCGGCGGCGGCGCAGCCCGCCGCCGCGTCGGCGCGCGCGGGCGACCTGATCGAGGTCACCCTCGACCAGCTCCGCCCCACCCAGCCGTCCCTCGGCTACGACCAGATCTTCTACAAGCTCGGCCGCTACGGCTCCACCAAGGACGAGGACCGCGGCAAGATCAACAAGCGGTTCGACGACTGGTGCGAGACCAACGGGCAGGGCGCCGCCGCCTCCGTGGACGCGGACGCCCGCCTCACCGACCCGTCCTCCTTCACCTGCACGATCCCGCTCGGGCAGGAGACCGCCGACAGCCTCGCGCAGATGAAGACCGTCGTCGTCGGACCCGGCGGCGCGCTCTACCTCACGGACGGCCACCACTCGCTGACCTCGTTCTGGGAGGCGGCGGACGGCGGCCCCAAGACGCCGATCCGGCTGCGCGTGAGCGCCAACCTCAGCGGGCTCTCCACCGCCGATTTCTGGAAGCGGATGCAGGCCCAGAACTGGGTGTGGCTCAAGGACGAGAACGGCCGCGCCATCACGGTCTCCCAACTCCCCACCCGGCTCGGCCTGTCCCGCTTCCACGACGACCGCTACCGCAGCCTCGTCTACTTCACCCGGGGCATCGGCTACGAACAGGCCGACGGCTCCGCGGAGTTCCTGGAGTTCCTCTGGGGCGGCTGGCTGCGCGACCGGATCGACCTGTCCCGCTACGATCTCACCTCCCTCCCCTCCTACCTGGACGCCGTGCGCGACGCCTCGAAGGCCATGACGGACCTCCCCGCGGACACCGTCGTCGCGGGCGGCCGCACCGCCGCCGAACTGGGCCGCCTCGCCGAGTGGAACGGCGGCAAGAAGGAGACCAAGGGCGAGTTCGGCGACCTCGCGGTGCCGCTCTCCGACAGCAAGCCCGGCAAGCTCGCCTTCTCCCTCGACTACCGCTCCCGCGTCCCGGCCACCCCCGCCTGCCCCCGCACGGTCACCGGACAGCGCGCGGGCGCCCTGCTGGTGACCTCGGGCACCACCTGCCTCGACAACGCGCGGCTCACCGGCGCCGTCCTCGTCACCCCCGGCGCGAGCCTGGTGGTCAACGGCTCGGAGATCACCGGCGCGGTGCAGACCGTCGGCGCCGACACCGTGCACATCTGCGGCAGTTCGGTCACCGGCGCACTCTCCGTCATCGGCACCCGCTCCGCCGCCGTCACCCTCTCGGGACCCGGCTGCACCGCGAACACCTTCAAGGGCCCGGTGCTGGTCAACGGAACCAAGGGCGCCTGACCACCCCCACCGCGGCGTCCGTCCGCACGACCCGCCGTCGGCCGCGCCTCAGCGCGGCCGGTCCGGCTCGCCGTGCAGATGGCGGAAGGCGAGCAGCGTCGCGTCGTCCGTCTGCCGCGGTCCCGTCAGGGCCTGCACCACGGTCTGGGCGAACCGCTCCAGCGCCGCGGGCCCCGCGCCGACCCCGTGCCCGCCCGCCCGTGCCACCTCCTCGACCAGCCGCGCGGTGTCCGCGTCCGGGTCATGGGCGCGCCGCTCGACCAGCCCGTCCGAGTACAGCAGGACGACGTCCCCCTTGAGCAGCACCGTCTCCGTCGCCCGGTACTCCTGGTCGGGCACCACCCCGAGCGGCGGCCCGCCCGCGCCCGGCGCCTCCCACAGGACGCGCGCCCGACCGTCGCGCAGCAGCACCGGACGCGGATGGCCCGCGCAGGTCCACCGCAGCAGACACCGCTCCGGGTGGTAGCGGCCGATGACGGCGGTGGCCGTCGACTCCCGGCCGTCGTCGCACGCGACGTTGTTCAGCCACGCCGTGAGCTGCTCCACCTTCCGGCCGGTGAAGCTCAGCCCGGCCAGCGCGTACCGGAGCTTCGCCATCAGGGTGACGGCCTGGAGCCCGTGGCCGCGCGCGTCGCCGAGCGCGATCAGGACCCGGTCGCCCGGCAGCACCCGCACCTTGAACCAGTCGCCCCCGACCCCGGAGCCCGAGTCCGGCCGGTACACGGCCGCCGCCTCCAGCCCGTAGGGGCTCAACTCGCCCTCGAAGTGCGGCAGTACGGCGTCCCGGAGCGCCCCCGAGATGTCCGCGAGCGCGTGCACCTGGGCCCGCTGCGCCTGGGCGTCCAGCTCGGCGGCGGCGGCCCGCTCCCGCGCCCTGCGGTCACCGGTGACGTCCATCATCACCGCGCGCACGCTCCACACCGGGCCGCCGGGCAGCCACACGGGCTCGGCGACGCAGCTCAGCACCCGCCCGTCGTCCGCGAGGACCAGGTCGCAGGCGGCGCGCCGACGCCGCAGGAAGACGTCGTACAGGGCCCGGTGGAGCGCGTCGGGTCCGCCCGCCGTGGTCATCGCGGCGAGCTGCGGCAGCGTCGGGACGGGGGCGTCGGCGGGGAGGCCGAGGACGTGTCTGAGCCCCTCCGAGCCCTGCGCCGTGTCGTCGCCGAGGTTCCACTCCGCCCAGCAGACCCGGGCCAACTGCTGGGCGGCGCGCGCCAGCAGGGTGTGGTGGCCGCGCTCCCAGGAGAGCAGCAGATGCTCCCCGCAGCGCGTGACGGTCACCTCGTTGTGGATGCGCACCGCCTGCCCGTCCGGCAGCGGCAGGTACCACTCGACCGGTTCCGGCCCCTGCGGGCGCCCGCTGTCGAAGGCGTCGCGCAGCATCCGGGGCACCGGGGTGTCGGCCATGCTCGGGAACCGGTCGAACAGCGGCACCGGGCGCAGGGCCGACGGGGGCCGCGCCTCCCGCGGGATGACGGCGTCGGCGTACCGCACGGCCGCCTCGTTCTCGGTGACGTAGTGGTAGTCGGCGATCCGGCCGCCGCCGTCGCGCACGACCCTGATCAGCAGCGCGGCCAGCGGCAGCGCGTCCAGGAGGTCCCGGGTGCCGATCGCGGCCACCTCGGCGGTCACGTCGGCCGGGCCGCTGCCGCCGCCGTTCGGGTGGGGGCGCGGGGTCCGCGACGTCCGCCGGTCGGCGCGGGCGGTGTACCGGCCGATCCTGCGGCGTTGCGACGCGAGCAGCTCCTCCAGGGCGCGGACGTCGTGCCGCGGGCGGGCGTCCTGTTCCGGCTTCTCGCGGGCCGCCATACCTCCACCATCCTCCGGGCTGACGCCCCTCGCACATTCGGTCTCGGCCAGCACCATCAGACACGGAGCGAGCAGGACGCCCGGCACGACACGCCCGCTCCGGGGAAAACGGGCGCTTTTACGGCGGAGGGGCGGAAGTCGTTTTCCGTACCGTCGGCGCGAAACAATTGCAGTCCTGATTCCGCCAGAATCGGCAAAGGCGCCGATCGACGTGAAGTCGATGTCGCGTCATGTGACAGGGTCACCATGGGTCGCGGTCTTTCACACCCGTAACGTCCCTGCCCAGCGCCCTGCCGACGCGGTGGGGGAATTGGAGACCGGGTGGCTTGAATTGCCGCTCGCCCCGGCGGGACGTGGAATTACCGCAGGGCCCTCTTGCACAGGTGGTGGCGCCCGATGAAGATGAGCAACCGTGGCCGGGGCGCCCGTACCGGAAAAGACACGGGACGCCTGGCCCGGTTTTGTGGTGCGCCCGTCCGAGAACCGTCGTATTCCGGCGCGTGCCCCCGGGCGGGGTTCACGGTGCCGTCTTCCGTTCCGTCGCACAGGATGGATGCAGAGTGGAGTCAGGGCAACGCACACTCGTTGAGCTGTTCGAAGAGACCGCCGCTCGGTTCCCGGACCGGGTGGCGGTGACGGCCGACGACGGCGACCTCACCTACCGGGAGCTGGACCTCCGGTCGGCGGCGGTCGCCGGGCGGCTGCGGGAGGCGGGGGCGGGCCCCGGCTCGCTGGTGGGCCTGCTGGTCCCGCGCACCGGCGCGCTCGCGGTCGGGCTGCTGGGCATCGTCAGGTCGGGCGCCGGCTACGTCCCGGTGGACCCGGAGTATCCCGAGGAGCGGATCGCCTGGACCCTGGAGGACACCGACGTCACCGCGCTCGTCACCACCACCGCCCTGGCAAAACGATTCACCGGCTCGGTACCCGACCTCGTCGTCCTGTCGGAGGACGAGCGCGCGGACGGGAAAGCGACCCCGGCCCCGCCCGGGGAGACGGCCGCCACCCGCCGCACGCCCCCGGCCCCCGACGACCTCGCCTACGTCATCCACACCTCCGGGTCCACCGGGCTGCCCAAGGGCGTCCAGGTCGAGCACCGCCAGGTGGTGCGGCTGTTCGACGTCACCCGGGACCTCTTCGGCTTCGACGAGCACGACGTCTGGACCCTCTTCCACTCCGTCGCGTTCGACTTCTCCGTCTGGGAGTTCTGGGGCCCGCTGCTGACCGGCGGGCGGCTCGTCGTGGTGCCGCGCGCGGTCGCCCGGGTGCCCGCCGACCTCCTCCGGCTGCTGCGCGCGGAACGGGTGACGGTCCTCAACCAGACGCCGTCCGCGTTCGCCCGGCTGGCCGCCGCGGGCGTACCGCCCCTGGCGGACCTGCGCTGGGTGGTGTTCGGCGGCGAGCGGCTCGAACCCGGCTCGCTGCGCGGGTGGTTCGACCGGCACGGCGACACCCGCCCGCGCCTGGTCACCATGTACGGCATCACCGAGGCGACCGTGCACGCCTCCTTCCGGCCGCTCACCGCCGCCGACTGCGCCCGGCCCGGCAGCCCGATCGGCAGGCCCCTGGCCGACCTCGCCTTCCAGGTGCTCGACGAGGACGGCGGCGCCGTCGCCGACGGCACCCCGGGCGAGCTGTACCTGTCGGGCGCCGGGCTGGCCCGGGGGTACCTGAACCGCCCCGCGCTCGAAAAGGAACGTTTCCTCGAACTGCCGGGCCCGGACGGGACGGTACGGCGCTGCTACCGCACCGGGGACCGCGTGGTCGCCCTGCCCGACGGCGGCTACGGCTACCTCGGCCGCACCGACGACCAGCTGAAGATCCGCGGCCACCGGGTCGAGCCCGGCGAGATCGAGGCGGTGCTCCTCGCGGACCCCGCCGTCTCCGCGGCCGTCGCCGTCGCCCGCGACCACGGCGAGGACGACGTCCGCATCCTCGCCTACGTCGCCTCCGACGCCCCCGCGGCCGACCTCGCGCCCCGGCTCGGCGAGCGCGCGGCCGCCGTCCTGCCCGCGCACATGCGGCCCTCCGGCTACGTCGTCCTGCCCGAACTGCCCCTCACCCGCAACGGCAAGACCGACCGCCGCGGGCTGCCCGACCCGGCGGCGGCGCTCGCCCCGGTCGCCGTCACCGCACCGGAGGCCGGAGTCACCCCCACCGAGGCGCGGATCGCCGGGATCTGGCGCGAGGTCCTCGACCTGCCCGACGTCGGCAGGGACACCGACTTCTTCGACCTCGGCGGCACCTCCCTCTCACTGCTGCGCATGTTCGCCGAGACCAACGACGCGTTCGGCACCGACCTCGACATCACGGTCCTGATCGACGGCGCCACCGTCGCCACCCTGGCCCGCCACATCGACACCGCGCTGGCCACCCCCTGAACCCCGGCGGCCCGCCCCACCCCGCCCCAGCCACCCCGGAGGGACGCATGACCCAGCCCGACTTCTCGCTCAGCCCCGAGGACCTCGCCGCCTTCCACCGCGACGGCTACGCGGGCCCCTTCACGCTGTACCGACCCGAGGAGATCAAGAAGGGCTGGGGCCGCACCCGGCTGGAACTCCTGGACCGGAGCGCCGCCGTCTACAGCGAGGACGCGGCCGTCTCCGCCGCCACCAACATCTCCAACTACGACCGCCACCTCGACCACCCGTTCCTCGCCGACCACATCACCCGCCCGGAGATCGTGCACCGCGTCGCTTCCGTGCTCGGCCCCGACGTCCTCTGCTGGCGCACCGAGTTCTTCCCCAAGCACCCCGGCGACGAGGGCACCGACTGGCACCAGGCCGACACCTTCGCCAACGCCTCGGGGAGCCCGCAGATCCAGTGGCCAGGCGGCTCCGACTTCGGCGGCACCATCACCGTCTGGTGCGCCTTCACCGAGGCCAGCGCCGAGATGGGCTGCCTCCAGTTCATCCCCGGCACCCACCGCACCATGTACTACGACGAGACCAAGCGCATGCACTACGCGCCGGAGCGCAACAACGACGTCGACAAGGACGGCGTCCGGCGCGGCTTCTTCGGCTACGACTACCGCGAGCTCCAGATCGACCCCGACTGGAAACCCGACGAGTCCAGGGCCGTCTCCATGGAGATGCGGGCCGGTCAGTTCATCATGTTCTGGTCCACCCTCATGCACGCCTCGCACCCGCACGAGGGCCGCACCCGCGACATGCGCATGGGCTTCGCCTCCCGCTACGTCCCCACCTCGGTCGCCGTCTACCCCGGCACCGACGCCATCGAGGAGTACGGCGGCCGGGTCAGCCTCGACCGGTACGGCACCGTCCTGGTCAGCGGCGCCGACACCCACGGCCAGAACAGGACCGCCGAACGCACCACCCGCGACCACCCGTTCGTCACCCAGACCCCGGTCGGCAGGTGAGGCCGCGGGGAACGGCCGCCCACGACGGCTCACCGGCCGCCCTCGCCCGCGCCCTGCTGGACACGGCCTCCCTCACCCGCGCCCTCCCGGACCGGGTACGGGTGGCCCCCGCCGAGGAGATCCCAGCCGAACTCCTTCCCGCGACGCAGGAGTTGCTCGACCGCATCGCGGACGCCCTCGACCTGCCCGGCGTCACGGTGACCCCCGCGCCCGAGCGGCCCACCGCGCTGGAGATCGCCGTCGGCAGACGGCTGGCGCTGCGCCCG
>NZ_FMCI01000097.1 GCF_900091845.1 Streptomyces sp. SolWspMP-5a-2 | reverse complement strand
CCGGGGTGTGACCGGTCCCGCCTCCCGGGCGCCGTCCCCGGGGCGGGCCCTTCGTGGCGATAGGGGCGGTTTGTGTGCCGTGAGGCCGGGAACCCCGAGGAGAGCGCCGGTCAGGCGGCCGTGCCCGGTGGATGTCCGGCCGGCGGCGCCGACCGACGGCCACCAGGCCACGCCCGACGACAGGAGCCACCGTGAGCGCAGTACCGGACCTTCCCCTCAACAACGCCGTACGGATCCCCCAGCTCGGGTTCGGCACCTTCCAGATCCCGCCGGAGGAGACCCGCGAGGCGACCCTCACCGCGCTGGAGGTCGGCTACCGGCACATCGACACGGCGGAGATGTACGGCAACGAGAAGGAGGTCGGCCAGGCGGTCAGGGACTCGGGCCTCGACCGCGCCGACGTCTTCGTGACCAGCAAGCTCGACAACGGCGCCCACGCCCGCGACGACGCCCTGCGGGCCTTCGACCGGACCGCGGCCGACCTCGACATCGGTCACCTGGACCTCTTCCTCATCCACTGGCCGCTGCCCGGCCGGGGCGACTTCGTGGAGACCTGGAAGGCGCTGGAGGAGATCTACCGCAGCGGCCGCGTCAAGGCCATCGGCGTCTCCAACTTCCAGCCCCACCACCTGCGCAGGCTGCTGGAGTCCAGCGACGTGGTGCCCGCCGTCAACCAGATCGAGGTGCACCCCTACCTCACCCAGGACGAGGTGCGCGCCTTCGGCGCCGAGCACGGCATCGCCACCGAGGCGTGGTCGCCCATCGCGCAGGGCAAGGTGCTCGACGACCCCACCGTCAACCGGATCGCGGACCGGCTCGGCAGGACGGCCGCCCAGGTCACCCTGCGCTGGCACCTGCAGCGCGGCGACATCGTCTTCCCGAAGTCGGTGACGAGGAAGCGCGTCGAGGAGAACTTCGACCTCTTCGGCTTCGAGCTGACCGAGGGGGACATGGGCGAGATCTCCGCGCTCGACCGGGGCGAGCGGACCGGCCCTGACCCCGACAGCTTCCAGGGCTGACCCCGGACGCCGGTCCGTCCGGCCGGAGTGCCGGTCCGTCCGGCCGGGGTAGGCTCCGCCTCCCGGCGGGCGGCTCCGGAGCCCCGCCGGTGGGAGGAGCCCCGTGGAAGAGGTCCGTACGCGTCCCGCGGTCGAGGCCGACCGGCCCGCCGTCGAGCGGCTGTGGCTGATGTTCCGGCACGCCCTGTCCGGGCCGGACGGCGTGCTGCCCCACCCGGACGGGACCTTCCGCGACGAGCGGCTGCGGGACGCCTTCTCCCGGCCGGGCTGGGCGCCGTACCTGCTGACCTGCGGCGACCGGCCCGCCGGGTTCGCGTTCGTCCGCGGTCTCGACACCCCGACACGCGTGCTGAACAGCTTCTTCGTGGTGCGTGGCGCGCGCCGCGCCGGGATCGGACTGCGGGCCGTCCGGGAGATCGTGGCCCGGCACCCGGGGCCCTGGGAGGTCGCCTTCCAGGACGTCAACGTCCCCGCCGTCCGCTTCTGGCGCCGGGCCGCCGCCGAGATCGCGGGCGACGTCTGGACGGAGGAGCACCGCCCGGTACCGTCCCGCCCCGAGCTGCCCCCGGACACCTGGATCGCGTTCACGGCCCCCGCCGGGAGCTGACGCGGCGCGGCGGGACCGGGCACCGCGGCCGCCGTCGGAACCTCCCCGGAGCGGGGGCTCCGGCGGCCGCCCGGCCGAACCCGGCGTGCGGGCGGTCCGCGCCGACGGTCGGATGGGTCCCGTGCGACGACCCACGACCCCTCCGAACGGCCGCCTCAGGCTGCGCCTGGCCGCCGTTGCCACCTGCCTCCCGCTGACCCTCCTCCCGCTGCTCGGCGCGTCGGCCCCGCCCGCGGCGGCCGAGCCCGACCCCCGCCCCTACCAGACGATCCTGCCGTCGACCGTCGTGCCGGAGCGCGGCAGCGCCTACATGGGCGTCGGCGTGCTGGCCCACGAGGGGAGCAGCGGAACGCCCGAACCGCTCTCCCCGGCGACCCGCGCCTCCCAGACCGAGGGCGTCGACGTCTCCAGCCACCAGCGCGAGGTGAACTGGCCCACCCTGTGGGGCAGCGGCACCCGGTGGGCCTACACGAAGGCGACCGAGGGCACCTCCTACCGCAACCCCTACTACGACCAGCACTACGACGGCGCCCACGGGGTCGGCATGGTCCGGGGCGCCTACCACTTCGCCACGCCGGACTCCAGCGGCGGCAGCACGCAGGCCGACTACTTCGTCGACCACGGCGGCGGCTGGACGGGCGACGGACACACCCTGCCCGGCGCCCTCGACATCGAGTGGAACCCGTACGGCGACACCTGCTACGGCAAGTCCGCCGCGTCGATGGTGAGCTGGATCGGCGACTTCCTGAACCGCTACAAGGCCCGCACGGGACGCGACGCCGTCATCTACACCTCCACGAGCTGGTGGAACACCTGCACCGGCGGCCACCGCGGCTTCGGCGCCACCAACCCGCTGTGGATCGCCCGCTACGCCTCCACGGTCGGGCCGCTCCCGGCGGGCTGGTCGTCGTACGCGATGTGGCAGTACACCTCGACCGGGGCGACGGTCGGCGACCACGACCGGTTCGACGGCAGCGTCGACGCCCTGCGGGAGTTCGCCGCCGCCTGACCCGGGCCGCACCCGGGTCGCCACGGCCCGGGTGACCGGGAACGGTCCCGGTGACCGGGAACGGTCCCGGTGATCCGGAATGGGGCCGGGCGGGACGGTGTTGACGCCGTCGACGCTGACATGCGCGGGCCACCTCGGAGCCCGCCGGGTCGGCGGGGAGGAGGCCTCATGGCACAGCACACCACCACCGCGCGTCCGATCGTCACCCTGCGCTCGACGGCCGGGACGGGCGTCACCTACGTGACCCGCAAGAGCCGCCGCAACGACCCCGACCGGCTCGTCCTGCGCAAGTACGACGCCGTGGCCCGGCGGCACGTCGACTTCCGCGAAGTGCGCTGAGCCACCCGGCCGGACATCCGCGCACCCCGGTCACCGCACCGGGACAGGCCCGGTCCCGCACCCCGCGGGACCGGGCCGACGCGTGCCGGGACCGTCGTCCCGCCCGTGCGCGCTGAGTTGCGGCGGGCGGGCGATCAGGGAGCATCGGGGACAGGAGCGTCCGCGCCCGCGGGGTCGGTACCCGCCGCGGCCCGCCCTTCGCCGCCCAACCCCATCGAGAGGACACGGTCATGCCGGTCTGCACGACCCGCGACGGAGTCGAGATCTTCTACAAGGACTGGGGCCAGGGGCGCCCGGTGCTGTTCATCCACGGCTGGCCGCTCAACAGCGACGCCTGGCACGACCAGCTCAAGGCCGTCGCCGACGCCGGGTTCCGCGGCATCGCCCACGACCGCCGCGGCCACGGCCGCTCCACACCCGTCTGGGACGGCTACGACTTCGACACCTTCGCCGACGACCTGAACGACCTGCTGACCTACCTCGACCTGCGGGACGTGACCCTGGTGGCCCACTCCATGGGCGGCGGCGAACTGGCCCGCTACATCGGCAGGCACGGCACCGGGCGGGTCCGCTCCGCGGTGCTGCTCTCCGCGATCACGCCGGTCATGTGCCAGTCGCGCACCAACCCGGAGGGGGTGCCCGACGAGGTCTTCGACTCGATCAAGAACGGCATCCTGGAGGAGCGTTCGCAGTTCTGGAAGGACACGGCGGAGGGCTTCTTCTCCGCGAACCGCCCCGGGACCAGGGCCACCCAGGGCAACAAGGACGCCTTCTGGTACATGGCGATGGCGCAGACCATCGAGGGCGGGGTCCGCTGCGTCGACGCCTTCGGGTACACCGACTTCACCGACGACCTCGCGTCCTTCGACGTGCCGACCCTGGTGGTGCACGGCGACGACGACCAGGTCGTCCCGCTCGAAGCGACCGGCCGCAAGGCCGCCGAGCTGGTGCCGGGCGCCGAGCTGAAGGTGTACCAGGGCGGGTCGCACGGCCTGGCCATGGTCCCGGGCGACAAGCAGCGGTTCAACGACGACCTGGTCGACTTCCTGCGCCGCTGACCCGCTCCGGCCGCTCCCGCACGACGTCGCGCGGGTCCTTGTCGTCGCGCAGCCCGAGGAACCGGGGATGGCGGAGCATGCCGTCGCGGGTCCACTCGGTGAACGCGACCTGCGCGACGAGCACGGGCTCCACCCAGTGCGGGCGCGGTTCGCCCACCCGCCCGGCGAACGGCGCCCGCCCGGCCGCGTGCGAGTCGAGCAGGGCGCGCAGCGCGACCAGGGAGCGGTGGTCGAACCCGGTGCCGACCTTGCCCGCGTAGCGCAGCCGCCCCTCGTCCCAGTGGCCCAGCAGGAGCGCGCCGAACCCGGCCCGGCCGCCGCCCGGTTCGGTGAAGCCGCCGATGACGAACTCCTGGGTGAGCGAGCACTTCAGCTTGAGCCAGTCCGGTGACCGTCCGGGGCGGTAGCGGCTCTCGGCGCGCTTGGCGATCAGCCCCTCCCAGCCCCGGGCGCAGGCGTCGGCCAGCGCGTCGCCGCCGCCCTCGTTGCGGTGGGTCGTCAGACGCAGCGGCGCGCGGTAGGCGAGGGCGCGGCGCAGCAGGGACTTGCGGGTGCGCAGCGGCAGCCCCCGGGTGTCCGCGCCCTGCAGCCGGAGCAGGTCGAAGAGGTAGTAGGTGACGTCGACGCCGCTCGCCTCGACGTCCCGGGGGCGGGTGAGTCCCATGCGGCGCTGGAGCCGGGCGAAGTCGGTGCGGCCCCCGGAGAGCGCCACGACCTCTCCGTCCACGGTGAAGTCGGCGCACTTTTGCGCCGCGAGCGCGGCCACCAGCTCGGGGTAGGTGGCGTTGAGGCGCCGTCCGCTGCGCGACAGCAGGGTGACGGTGTCGCCCGCGCGGACGGCGAGGACCCGGACGCCGTCGAGTTTCCGCTCGAAGACCCAGCCGGACGGGAAGTCCCGCCGCTCGCTGAGGGTGGCCAGCATCGGGTCGGCGGCCAGCTCAGGGCCCGGCCCCGCCGCGCGCAGGAACCTGGCCTGTCCCGCGGGCAGGGTGTCCAGCAGTCCGGTCATCGCCGCTCACCTCCCGCGCGCCGGCCGCCCCGGCCGCGCTCGCAGCCGTCCCGGGGTCAGTCCTCGTCCTCCGGGATCAGGTGGACGGCCGCCTCCTCGGCGCCGGCCGCGCCTCCGTCGATCCCGAGATCCTCGGCGATCATGTCCTTCTCGGCGTCCTCGTGCGCTCCCTCGTCGGGTGCCGTGAGACGGCCCGCGCGTTCGGCGCCTACCTCTCGGTCGAGCGGTTCGCCGTCCCCGCCCTCCAGGTCGCCCACTCCGTCGTCGGCGCCCGGCTCCGCCAGCGCGGGGTCCGCCCGCTCCTCCGCCAGACGCTCGTCCAGGCTCTCGCCCTCGCGCTGCTCGCGTCCGGTCGTACCGCGGTGGTCCACCGCGAGCGGGCGCTCGGGCGGCGACCAGCCCTCGTCGTAGGGGTCGCTGCCCCGGTCGGTGAGGGTGTCCTCCGGATCGAGGACGCCCTCGTCCTCGCGGTCGTCGGGTCCGGCGGGCTGGTAGACCTCGCTGCCCATCGCGTCGTCCGGGTCCTGGGTGTCCATGGGGTCGAGTTCCTCCCACAACGATTCGGATGCGTCGGCTCCGCCTATCCAGCCTGGCCCAGTCCACACATCGCGGCACATCGGGGCATGGCCGGGCCCGGTGTGCCGCGACAGACGTCAGACGAACGCAATTTCTTGCGTTGCTTGCGCCCGCTTGCGTCGTGCCGCGCAAATACCGTCCGGTCGCCGTCGTGCCGCCGCGCGGAGGCTGCCCGGTCAGGCCGTGTCACAGGCGTCACCGGCGGAACGGCACACGATCCGCGCCCGGCGTCGCCGGGAACACACGCTGCGCGCCGCTGGTGAAAATTGTGCGGCCCTGGACGTAGACGAGCCTCCAGTGCTCTGCAATATTGCGATGAAACTTTGGAAGAACCTGCGCACAGACTCCTCTCGGGGACCGTGCGCCCGTCCGTAGGCAACTGCTCGAACGGCGGGTCCCGCGGCCCTCGGACCGCCGGTCCCGCCACGGCATCCGCCGACCCGCCCCACCGCGCCACCGCTCCGCCCAGGAACGAGCCGTCCTCGCCGCCCCACCGGCGCGCGAGCCTCCGCAGGGAGTGACCCCCGTCATGACGCGACACGAACCCCGAACCTGGAGACGCCGCGCAGCGACCGCCGCGCTCGCCTCCACCCTCATCGTGCTGGGACTGCCCGCCGTCGGCGCCCAGGCGGCCGGCGGCCCCGACGCCGCGGCCGACGCCCCGAGCCGGGCGGGCAGCGCCCTGCGGGCGCACGCCGCCGCCAACGTCACCGACGGTGACACGGACACCTACTGGCAGGCCGGGAAGAAGTCCGCCCAGTGGGTGCAGACCGACCTCGGCCGCACCGAACGGGTCCGCCAGGTCGTGCTGCGGCTGCCCGAGGGGTGGCGGTCCCGCACGCAGACGCTCGCGCTCCAGGGCAGCGCCGACGGCACGAGCTTCGCCACGCTGAAGTCGTCGGCGACGTACGTCTTCGGACCCGCCGACGGCAACACCGTGCGGATCTCCTTCCCGGCGACCCTCGCCCGGTACGTCCGGGCCAACTTCAGCGCCAACTCGGTCGCCCGCACCGCCCAGCTCGCCGAGATGCAGGTCCTCACCGGCGCCGCCGCCACCCCCAACCTCGCCCAGGGCAGGTCGTTCACCGAGAGCGGGCACGCCGACGTCTACGCCGCCGCCAACGCGGGGGACGGCAACCGGTCCACCTACTGGGAGAGCAAGAACAACGCCTTCCCGCAGTGGCTCCAGGTCGACCTCGGCTCCTCCGTCAAGATCAACCAGGTGGCGCTGCGGCTGCCCGCCGGATGGCCGAGCCGCAGCCAGACGCTGAAGGTCCAGGGCTCCACGGACAACGCGAACTTCACCGACCTGACGGCCGCCAAGGCGTACACCTTCGACAGCGGCAACGACCAGTCGGCGACCCTCAGCCTCGACACCGTCACCACCCGGTACGTGCGGATCCTGTTCACCGCCAACTCGGCCTGGCCCGCGGGCCAGGTGTCGGAGCTGGAGGTGTACGGCCCCGCGACCGGCGACACCCAGGCGCCGACCGCGCCGTCGAACCTCGCCTACACCGAACCGGCCACCGGGCAGATCAGGCTGGCCTGGGGCGCGGCGACCGACGACACCGGCGTCACCGCCTACGACGTCTACGCCAACGGGCAGTTGCGGGCCAGCGTCGCGGGGAACGTGCTGACGTACACCGACACCCAGCCCGCCTCCGGCGACATCACCTACACCGTCCGGGCCAGGGACGCCGCGGGCAACGCCTCCGCCGACAGCAACAGCGTCACCCGCAAGGGCTCCGGCGGCGACACGCAGGCCCCGACCGCGCCCGGCAACCTCGCCTACACGCAGTCCGGCGCGGACGTGAAGCTCACCTGGCAGGCGTCCAGCGACAACGTGGGCGTCACCGGGTACGACGTCTACGCCGACGGCAAGTTCCTGAAGTCCGTCGCGGGGAACGTCACGACGTACACCGACACCCCGTCGGCGGCGGCCACCGTCACCTACTGGGTGACGGCGCGGGACGCGGCCGGCAACGTGTCGGTGGCGAGCAACAGCGTCACCCGGCCCGGCACGTCCGGGACCGGCTCCGACCTGGCGCAGGGCAAGCCCATCGAGGCGTCGTCCTCCACCTTCACCTATGTTGCGGGGAACGCCAACGACGGTCTGACGAGCACCTATTGGGAGAGCGCGGGCGGTGCCTACCCGGCCACCCTCACCACGAAGCTGGGGGCCAACGCCGACCTGAGCCAGGTCGTCGTGAAGCTGAACCCGGACGCCGCGTGGTCGGCGCGCACGCAGAACATCCAGGTCCTCGGACGCGACCAGGACGCCACGTCCTTCACGAGCCTCGCCGCCGCGAAGGACTACACGTTCTCGCCCGCCTCGGGCAACACGGTGACCATCCCGGTCTCCGGCGCTGCCGCCGACATCCAGCTCAGGTTCACCTCCAACTCCGGTGCCCCCGGCGCCCAGGTCGCCGAGGTGCAGGTGATCGGCACCCCGGCCGCCAACCCGGACCTGCGGGTCACCGGCATCACCAACACGCCCGCCGCGCCGGTCGAGTCGGACGCCATCAGCCTCACCGCGACGGTCGTCAACAGCGGCACCAAGCCGGCCAAGGCCACCGACCTGAACTTCACCCTCGGCGGCACGAAGGTCGCCACGGCGGACGTCCCCGCCCTCGCGGCCGGCGGGTCGACGACGGTCACCGCGAGCATCGGCGCCCGGGACGCCGGGAGTTACCCGGTCGGCGCCGAGGTGGACCCGTCGAACAAGGTCATCGAGCAGAACGAGGCGAACAACACCTTCACCCGCGCCGACGCCCTCGTCGTCAAGCCCGTCTCCAGCTCCGACCTGATAGCCGCCCCGGTCTCCTGGACCCCCACCAGCGCCTCCGCCGGTGACGAGGTCAGGTTCTCCGTCGCGATCAAGAACCAGGGGACCGTCGCCTCGGCCTCCGGCGCCCACGGCGTCACCCTGACGGTCCTCGACTCCAAGGGCGCCACCGTCAAGACCCTCACCGGCTCCTACAGCGGCGTCATCGCGGCGGGCCAGACCACCGCGCCGGTCTCCCTGGGCTCCTGGACGGCCGTCAACGGCAAGTACACGGTCAGGACGGTCCTCGCCGACGACGCCAACGAACTGCCCGTCAAGCGCGCCAACAACACCACCACGCAACCCCTGTTCGTCGGCCGGGGCGCCGACATGCCGTACGACATGTACGAGGCGGAGGACGGCACGCTCGGCGGCGGCGCCAAGGTCGTCGGCCCGAACCGGACCATCGGCGACATCGCGGGCGAGGCGAGCGGCCGCAAGGCGGTGACGCTCTCCGCCACCGGCCAGTACGTCGAGTGGACCACCCGCGCGGCGACCAACACCCTCGTCACCCGCTTCTCCGTCCCCGACGGCACGAACACCACCCTGAACGTCTACGTGGACGGCCAGTTCCTCAAGGCGATCGACCTCACCGCCAAGTACGCCTGGCTGTACGGCAGCGAGTCCGCGCCCGGCAACTCGCCCGGCTCCGGGGCCCCGCGCCACATCTACGACGAGGCGAGCCTGCTCCTCGGCAAGACCGTCCCGGCCGGTTCCAGGATCCGCCTCCAGAAGGACGCGGCCAACACCTCCACCTACGCGATCGACTTCGTCAACACCGAGCAGGCGACGGCCGTCGCCAACCCGGACCCGGCCGCCTACACCGTCCCGGCCGGTTTCGGCCACCAGGACGTGCAGAACGCGCTCGACAAGGTCCGCATGGACACCACGGGCAAGCTGGTCGGCGTCTACCTGCCCGCGGGCGACTACGAGACGTCCAGCAAGTTCCAGGTCTACGGCAAGGCCGTCAAGGTGGTCGGCGCCGGGCCCTGGTTCACCCGCTTCCGCGCGCCCTCCTCGCAGGAGAACACCGACGTCGGCTTCCGCGCCGAGGCCAGCGCCAACGGCTCGACGTTCGCCGGGTTCTCCTACTTCGGCAACTACACCTCGCGCATCGACGGCCCCGGCAAGGTCTTCGACTTCTCCAACGTCGCGAACATCACCATCGACGACATCTGGGTCGAGCACATGGTCTGCCTCTACTGGGGCGCCAACACCGACAACATGACCATCAAGAACACCCGCATCCGCGACACCTTCGCCGACGGTGTCAACATGACCAACGGCTCCACCGACAACCACGTCGTCAACAACGACGCGCGGGCCACCGGCGACGACAGCTTCGCGCTCTTCTCGGCGATCGACGCGGGCGGCGCCGACGAGAAGAACAACCTCTACGAGAACCTGACGTCGACGCTCACCTGGCGCGCGGCCGGGATCGCCGTCTACGGCGGCTTCGACAACACCTTCCGCAACATCCGCGTCGCCGACACCCTCGTCTACTCCGGCATCACCATCTCCTCGCTGGACTTCGGGTACCCGATGAACGGTTTCGGGACCTCGCCGACCACCATCGAGAACGTGTCCCTCGAACGGACCGGCGGCCACTTCTGGGGCTCGCAGGTCTTCCCCGCGATCTGGGCGTTCTCCGCCTCCAAGGTCTTCCAGGGCATCCGCGTCAACGACGTCGACATCGACGACTCCACCTACGGAGGCGTGATGTTCCAGACCAACTACGTGGGCGGCCAGCCCCAGTTCCCGGTGAAGGACACCGTCTTCACCGACGTCTCCATCACCAACTCCAAGAAGAGCGGCGACGCGTTCGACGCCAAGTCCGGATTCGGCATCTGGGCCAACGAGTTGCCGGAACCCGGTCAGGGCCCGGCGGTCGGCGAGGCCACCTTCCGCAACCTCCGGATGAGCGGCAACGCGCAGGACGTCCGCAACACGACCAGCACCTTCAAGATCAACATCCAGTAGCCGCACCGGTTCCGTTCCTCCCCGACCGCAGCGCGGGGCCGTCCTCCAGGAGGACGGCCCCGCGCCGTCGTGTCTCCGCAGGGGCTCCCCGGATCGCTCCGCATGATTCGCGGATTCCTCGAAAGTTTCGACGTCAAATGATCTACCAGTTGATCCGCTGACGTGAGCAACACCGAATAGTTTCGATGCTTCATCGACGTAACCGCCTCTGAACTGCGGCTATATGGCCCCGGTGATGAGGGTGCGAGTCCGAAGCTTTCGCTACGGACGCCGAAACTGTTGACAGTTGATGTGCCCAGTTCAACACTGTCGAACGCCCGGCCGCCGCCCGTCCGCCTCCCGCGGACCCGGCGGACCGTCCGGCCCCCGCACCCGCCCGCACGAGGAGGACGCACGCCCATGGACCCCTACGTCGAACCGCAAGGCCGCGGCAGCGGCCGTCTCCTGCGCCGCGCCCGGCGCGCCTGCACCCTCGCGCTGCTCGCCGTGGCGGCGCTGCTCCTGCCCGCTGTCGCCCACGCCGACACGGTCATCACGACCAACCAGACCGGCACCAACAACGGTTCCTGGTACTCCTTCTGGACCGACGGCGGCGGCTCCGTCTCCATGAGCCTGGGAGCGGCCGGCAACTACGGCACCACCTGGAGCAACAGCGGCAACTTCGTGGCGGGCAAGGGCTGGAGCACCGGCGCCCGCCGCAACGTCGCCTACTCGGGCAGCTTCAACCCGTCGGGCAACGCCTACCTCGCGCTCTACGGCTGGACCACCAACCCGCTCGTCGAGTACTACGTCGTCGACAACTGGGGCACCTACCGGCCCACCGGCACCTACAAGGGCACCGTCACCAGCGACGGCGGCACCTACGACATCTACCAGACGACCCGGGTCAACGCCCCCTCCATCGAGGGCACCCGCACCTTCAACCAGTACTGGAGCGTCCGGCAGAGCAAGCGGACCGGCGGGACCATCAGCGCCGGGAACCACTTCGACGCCTGGGCCCGCAACGGCATGAGCCTGGGCACCTTCAACTACCAGATCCTCGCCACCGAGGGCTACCAGAGCAGCGGCAACTCCAACATCACCGTGAGCGACTCGGGCACCGGCGGTGGCGGAGGAGGCGGCGGTGGTGGTGCCTGCACGGCGACCGTCACGGCGGGGCAGCAGTGGAGCGACCGGTACAACCTGAACGTCTCGGTGTCGGGTTCGTCGTCGTGGACGGTGACGATGAACGTGCCGTCGCCGGAGAAGGTGATCGCGACCTGGAACATCGCGGCCAGTTATCCGAGTGCGCAGGTGCTGACCGCGAAACCCAACGGCAGCGGCGACAGTTGGGGCGTGACCATCCAGACGAACGGCACCTGGACCTGGCCCACGGTCAGTTGCAGCCCGGCCTGATCACCGTCCCCGAGACAGCCAGAGAGGTCAGCATGCGCATCACACCAGGGCGTGCCCCGCGCGCCGCGCTCACCGCACTGACCGCCGTCGCGCTGACGGTGGCGGGCCTCGTCGCCGTCGACGCCACGCCCTCGCAGGCCGCCACCTGCAACGGCTACGTCGGACTCACCTTCGACGACGGTCCGTCCAACGACCACACCCCCGCCCTCCTCAACGCCCTCAAGCAGAACGGGCTGCGTGCCACCATGTTCAACGAGGGGCAGTTCGCCGCCTCCTACCCGGCCCAGGTCCAGGCCGAGACCAACGCGGGCATGTGGGTCGGCAACCACAGCTACACCCACCCGCACCTGGTCCAGCAGAGCCAGGCGCAGATCGACTCCGAGGTCTCCAGGACCCAGCAGGCCATCGCGAACGCGGGCGGCGGGACCCCGAGACTGTTCCGCCCGCCCTACGGCGAGACCAACGCGACCCTGAAGTCGGTCGAGGCCAAGTACGGTCTCACCGAGGTCATCTGGGACGTCGACTCGCAGGACTGGAACGGCGCCGGCACCGACGCGATCGTGCAGGCGGTCGGCAGACTCACCAACGGGCAGGTCGTCCTCATGCACGAGTGGCCCGCCAACACGCTCGCCGCCATCCCGCGGATCGCCCAGAACCTCGCCTCCCGCGGGCTCTGCGCCGGGATGATCTCCCCGCAGACGGGCCGCGCGGTCGCACCCGACGGCAGCGGCGGCGGGGGAGGCGGTGGTGGTGCTTGCACGGCGACCGTCACGGCGGGGCAGCAGTGGAGCGACCGGTACAACCTGAACGTCTCGGTGTCGGGTTCGTCGTCGTGGACGGTGACGATGAACGTGCCGTCGCCGGAGAAGGTGATCGCGACCTGGAACATCGCGGCCAGTTATCCGAGTGCGCAGGTGCTGACCGCGAAACCCAACGGCAGCGGCGACAGTTGGGGTGTGACCATCCAGACGAACGGCACCTGGACCTGGCCCACGGTCAGTTGCAGTCCGAGCTGACCGCACCCCACGCACCACGGGCGCGGGGGCCCCGGCCGCCGCGCCCGACTCGCCCGCGCGGCATCCGCTCCGTCAGCGGGACGACGGCGGAGCGCCCAGCGCGTCGGCCACCGCCCGGGGCAGCCGCTCCGACACGGCGTCGCCCAGCCGCTCGAACTCCCGCTTGAGGAACGGCGCCGCGAGCCGCGCCGGGCCGTGAAGGTCGATGCGGGCCCGGTAGGTCAGCCGCGTCCGCCCGGCGCGCTCCTCGAAGCTCAGGTCGTCGGTGGAGGTGGCCGTCCGGTTGCGTCCGACGAAGGTGAGGCGGTCCTCCTCCCGGCGCACGAGCCGGTACCGCAGCTCCGTGCGGCGGCCACGGAACACCGACACGTTGTCCCATTCGGCCCCGACCGAGGGCTCCCCGTCACCGATCCGCTCGCAGCTGACGGTGCCCGGGTCCCACGCCTCGGTGTGCGAGAAGTCCGCGAGATAGCGCACCACCTCGTCCATCGGGTGGTCCAGGTGCAGGACACGCTCGACTGCGACCATGGGTTCCTCTTTCGCTCGCCCCGACCGGCTCTCCCCGGACGGGTTGTCTTCGGATGCGCAGGCTTTGGATGAACCGGCTGCGGATCCGGTAGTCGTGATTCCGCCCGGAGGCCGTCCACGGATGCACCTTGGCCGTTCGGGCTTCGCTCACGTCTCGGCCTGCGCTCACCTGCCCGGACGGCCCGGGTCCACACCGCCGTCCCGACCGGGCGAACCCATGGCCGCCGTCAGACGTGCCGCCGCCCACCCCGGTCCGCGCTCCCGCACCTCCCGGGTGAGCCCGGCGAAGCGTCCCGCGTCGGCCGTCGCCCTCGCCAGAGCCGCCGGGACCGCGGACACCGTCACCGCGTTCGGGTCGAGCACGACCCCGGCGCCCGACCGCTCCGCGTCCCGCGCGACGGCGAACTGATCGCTGGAGAACGGCAGCACCAGCGCCGGGACGCCCGCGCGCAGGCACTCGGTGAACGAGTTGCCGCCGCCGTGGTGCGCCATCGCGTCCACGTGCTCCAGCAGCGCCGTCTGCGGCACCGACCGCGCCACCACGACCCGCTCGCCCGCCAGGTCGGCCAGCGCGGCCACCCGGTCCCCGGCCGCGACGACGACCGAGACGTCCCCCGTCCCCTCGACGAGCCCCCGCACGACGGTCCGCAGCACGTCGTCCCGGGCGGACAGGAACGTGCCGAACGCGACCAGCACCAGGCGCCCGCCGTGCGCGCGCAGGCGCCGCACCCGCTCGTCCCACCGCGCGTCGAGCGGCTCGGGCGGCGCCGCCAGATGACCGGCGAAGAGGCGTCGCGGGCCCTCGGCAGGTGTCGGCCGCCACGGCAGCGCGGGGTAGGGGTGCACGACGGCGTGCGCGGAGCCGAGGGCGAAGGCCCGGCCAGGAGCCGGTCGGCCGGGCGCGTGCCGGGCGGCGAACGCGGCGAACCGCGCCGTGAGCTCCTCGTCGTCGCGCCGTACCGCCGCCCGCAGCCCGGCCAGGCGGTCGGGCCCGGGGCGCAGAGCGTCGGGCCAGGCGGACGGCAGACCGAAGTAGGCGCCGGGAGCGGACGGCAGCTGGTCGGGGTGGCCGGGGCAGAGCGTCGCCCAGCGCAGCCCCAGGCAGTGCAGCGCGAGGGTGACGGAGTGGTTGAGCTGGTCGACGACGTACCAGTCGGGCCGCAGTCGCCGGTCGACCGCGCGCAGCGCCTCCAGCACCCCCTCGGGGTCCGCGAGCAGGTCCGCGCGCCGGTGGCGGGCCTGGGCAAGGAGCGCGGCGACGGCGCCCTCCCGGGTGGCGGCCAGGAACGCGCGCAGCCGCGCCGCCTCCGCGGCGTCCTGCCGGGTCGACTCGGCCACCCCGGTGTTGGCGTTGCGTGTCACCGCCAGCGGGACG
Organism: Streptomyces sp. SolWspMP-5a-2; assembly: GCF_900091845.1. Lineage (GTDB taxonomy): Bacteria > Actinomycetota > Actinomycetes > Streptomycetales > Streptomycetaceae > Streptomyces > Streptomyces doudnae. Next base: position 9,501 of record NZ_FMCI01000097.1, on the reverse strand, counting down.
AAACCCACCCCCGCCTCCCGTGCCAGCGACGCGAACGCCGGGGCGCACGCGTAGTGGACCTCCGCACCCGCCGTCCGCAGGGCACCGGCCAGCACGGACAGCGGCCGCGCGTGCGACAGGAACGGGGGACTGACGACCACGACTCGCGGCACGGTGACCCTTCGGCAGCGCCTCCCGCTCTCGCCCGCGGGAGGGGACCCGCGCATCGTAGCCGCGCGCGAGGCGTCTCCCCGGGTGGCGACGGGCCCCGTCGGGCGGTACTTCTGAAGGCGCGTCCCGCGTGCTCCCGGTGCGTGCCCCGTGCGCTTCCAGTGCTGGTCCGGAGCGTGCCGGACGAGCACTGGACGGCCGTCCGGGCAGCGCTGGACGCGCGTTCGCCGGCGGGTGCGACGGGGCGCGCGCAGGCCGGGCGGTGGGTCGGCCGGGCGTCGGGAGGCGCGTCAGGGCGTCCGAGAGGTCCGTGCCCCCCGGAACCACCCAGGCCGGACGCCGTCCCCGCGACAGGAGAACCCTTGGCCCCCGCCGCCCGTCCCCGCCCGAGCGGACCCCCACGCGTCCGGACGGAGGACACCGACCCGCTGGAGACCGCCCGCGCCGCCTTCTTCGCGTCCGTGGCAGAGGCCGACCGTTCCCCGGCCCCCGACCGGACGACACCGGACGACCCCGTCCCGCGAACACCGGTCGGGGTACGGCGTCGACGGTCCGGCGGGTCCGGCGGGTCCGGAGGGTCCGGCAGGCCCGGAGAGGCGGCCGGTCGAGGTGCGGTCACGGAGCCGGGCGGACCGGGCACAGGTACGGGCACGGCGGGGGAGTCCTCCCCTCCGGTCCCCGCCGGGGGCGGGGAGCTGGCCGCGCTGCTGGCGGCCGAGTACGGGGTGCCGTGGGCAGGGGCAGGGGCAGGGGCAGGGGCAGGGGCAGGGGCGGAGGTAGAGGTAGAGGTAGAGGCGGGGGTCGGAGCAGAGGCAGGGGCGGGGGTCGGGAGCGAGGACTTGGCCGTCGCCGGGTTGCGGCGGGCCGCCAGACTCGGGGTCCCGGTGCCGCCCGGGGACCTCCTCGCCCACCGGGACGGCGGCCCACGGCTCCTTGCGGCGGTGCGCGAGCTGTGGCCCGGGGCGGTGCACCACCACGGGCGGGTCCGGGCCGAGGCGGCGCTGCGCACCCTGCTCACCCGCCCCGGCGGCGCCCCGGCGGCCGGGTTCCTGCTCGACCTCGCGGTCGCCGCCGGACTCCGCCCGCTCACCGCCGACGAGACCTCATCGCTGACGGGGACGGCGGACGACCGCGCCGCACGTCACTCCGCGTGGCGCTACCTCCACGGCCTGCCCGGCGGCGCGGCCCGCCTGCCCGATCCGTCCCGGGCCGGTGACGTCTACGAGCGGCTGCTGCTGGCGCCCCCGGTGCCGGTGCTCGGCCCCTTGTCCGACCGGGAGGGGAGCCTCGTCGTCCAGACCATGCTGCTCGGCCGTCTCGACACGCCGGGCCAGGGGCTGAGCGGCGGGCTCGCGGTCCTGCTGCGGGGGCTCGGCGACCGGCTGGCGGTCACCGACCGGATCGCCGGAGTGATCACCGTCGTCACCGCCGGGCACGACGATCTCGCCGCCGACGACCGGATCGCGTACCCGCTGCGGCCCGGACACTGGGTCCTCAGACTCCCCGTGGACGCACCCGGGCCCACCGCGCCCGCCCCCGCCCACCGGGCCGCCCTCACCTGGTGGGCGGTGCGGCTGCTGGGCCGGGCCCCGCGGACCCCGGACGTCGTGCACGTCCGGTACGCCGACGACGGCAGCCTGGCGCTCGCCGACGCGGCCGACGCCCTCGGCGCGGCGACCGTCTTCACCGCCACGCCCGATCCGCACCGGGGACTGGCGCGCCGGTACGCCGCGAGCGACCCCGCCGACCCCGCGACCGGGGAGCGGCTCCGTGACGAACTGCACCGGGTCTTCGCCGCCGACCGGCTCGTCGAACGGGCGGACACGGTCCTCGGCCTCCCCGGCAGCGGCGGCACCCGGGAACTCGTGCGGTACTTCCCCCGCCTGGCCCGGCTGCACGGCGGGAGCGGGCCCGCCGCGCCGCCCGAGGGCGTCCCGCCCTACCGGCCCGCCCCCGACGAACACCTCCGGCGGCGCGCCGCGCTCGACGCCCTCTACCGGGGCGGGGACCGGCCCGACGCCCTCGATCCGGGCGATCGCGGGCTGCCCCTGCTGCTGACCGTGGGCCGTCCGCACCCGCTCAAGCAGCAGGACCTCCTCGTCCGCGCCTGGCTCGCGGCGGGCCTGCACCGCGCCGGGACGCTGGTCCTCGTCGGCGGCCACCCGGGGGCGGGCAGCGGGCCCGAGCGCGAGGTCGGACAGCGCGTCGCCGCCCTCCTCGCGGCCCACCCGGAGGCCGCCGGGCGCCTCGCGCTGCTGCCCGCGATGCCCAACACCGACGTCCGTTGCCTGCACCGGGCCCTCGCCCACCGCGCCCCGCACGCGTGCACCTGGTACGTCTGCCCGAGCGCCAAGGAGGAGTTCGGGATCGCGGTCCTGGAGGCGATGGAGGCGGGGCTTCCGGTCGCGGGGCCCCGCTGCGGCGGCGTCGCGCACTATCTGCGCGACGGGGTCAACGGCCTGCTGATGGACACCTCCACGGCGTCCGGTCTGACGGACGGGCTGCGGCGCCTGGCGGCCGTCCGCGACGACGACCGGCGACGGTACGCGGCGGCGGGCCGCAAGCTGGTGGCGTCGCGGTTCTCCGTCCGGCGCACCGCCGACGAACTCACCGTCGAGTACACGGCCCTGCGCCGCCGGGCCCGGCCGGCATCCGGCGATCAGTAGACCGACGTTCGTCCCGGGACCCGTACCGACGTCCACACCGGAACCCGTACCGCCCGTCCCGCGATCCGTACTGCCCGTCCCGCCCCCCACCCGGCGCCCGGTATCGCCCACCCCGGGTTTGTTGAAGACTCACGTATCGATTACGGTCGTGCCTGTTCGTGCTTGAAGCTTCAATGAATACGTGAGCCAGGAGGGCCCCCATGACATCCACCCTCGACTCCCCCCGCCCCGTCGCCGGAGCCACCCCCACCCCCACCGCCGCGCCCGTCCACGCGTACGACGCCGGGCTGCTGATCGTGCGCCTCGTGCTCGGCCTGACCGTGGCCGCGCACGGTGCCCAGAAGCTGTTCGGCTGGTTCGGCGGGGGAGGACTGGACGGCACCGGACAGTTCTTCGCCCTCAGCGGTTACCCCGCCGGGCGGAGCATGGCCGTCGTCGCCGGGCTCAGCGAGACCCTCGGCGGACTCGGCCTCGTCCTCGGCCTGTTCACCCCGCTCGCCGGGGCCGCCGTCCTCGGCACGATGGTCAACGCCCTGGCCGTGAAGTGGGGCGGCGGCTTCTTCGCCCCCGAAGGCGTCGAGTACGAACTCCTCCTCGCCGCCACCGCCGCGGGGCTCGCCCTCACCGGCCCCGGCCGGATCGCCGTCGACCGCCACCTTCCGGTCCTGCGCTCCCACCGGCTCGCCCACGGTGTCGCGGCGGTCGCCCTGGCCGCCGTCGTCGCCGGTCTCACCCTGCTCGTCAGGAAGTGATCCCCGTGGACACCCTGCCCGTCGTCCTCACCCGCGGCGCGTCCGAAGGGCCCCTGGTGGTCCTGCTGCACGGTCGCGGATCGCGGGAGAGCGAGATCATCGGGCTCGCCGACGCCCTGCCCGCCGACCTCGGCTACGCGGCCGTCCGCGCGCCCCTCGCCGAGCACGGCGGCTTCGCCTGGTTCGCCAACCGGGGCATCGGGCGGCCCGTGCCGGAGTCGCTGCGGCAGACCATGGACTGGTTCCGGGGCTGGCTCGACAGCGTCGCCCCGGCGGGCCGCCCCGTGTTCCTGGTGGGCTTCAGCGGCGGCGCGGCCTTCGCGGGCGGGCTGCTCCTCGACGACCCGGGCCGGTACGCGGGGACCGCCGTCCTCCACGGCACGCTGCCCTTCGACGCCGGACCGCGCACCGACCCCGACGGCCTCGCGGGAGCCCCCGTCTTCGTCGCCCAGGGCGACCACGACCAGGTCATCCCGAGAGAACTCCTCGACCGGACCTGGACCTACCTGACGTCCGACTCCGGGGCCCGCACCACCGCCCGCCGCGACCCGGTCGGCCACACCCTCGCCCCGGCGGCCCTCGCCGCCCTCGCGGAGTGGCTGGACACGGAGGCGCACCGGGCCGGGTGACGCCCGGCGGCACGGGGACCACCACACGGCCCGGCCGGTCCCGCTCCCCGTCCGACGCGCTCGGCGACGGGGAACGACCGGCCGGGCCGTGGCGCGTGCCGGGCGCGAGCGGGCCGTCTCCGGCTCGGACCGGTGCGGCGGGTGGGAGGCCGCCGGTGTGCCGCGTCCCCCGTCCAGCGCCCCCGTCACCCGTCACCCGGTCTCTCGGCGGACCACTTCCGCCACATGGGGTACGACGCGGGTGAGGCGGAGCACGCCCCACAGGATCAGCCCGGCCCCGGCCGCCTCGGGCAGCAGCCACCAGCCCGTCCTGACCGTCTCCTCGAACAGCACGACGCCCAGCAGCAGGCTCACCGCCGCGTCCCCGACCGTCAGCGCGGGCTGCGACGCGGCCAGCGGGCCCGCCTGGAGGGCGTTCTCCAGGAGCAGCAGCGACGCCACTCCGACGAGCGCGAAACCGTACGTCTGCCAGGTGCTGAGGAAGGCCGAGAAGCCCTCGTCGGCGAGACGGCTGGTGGCCGACTTCATGAGTGCGGCCGTCAGCGCGTTGCCGATCGCCGCGCCCGCGGCGAGGGCGGCGGCCCGGAACAGCGGTGACGACGACGAACGGGTGAGGACCACCAGGGCGGCGATCGCGCCCAGGCCGAGGACCAGCACCGGGATCCAGCGGGCCATCGACGCCTGCTCGTTGTCCCCGGCCGGGGACGCCGACGCGAGGAGCAGGGCGAGCCCGCCCACCACGCCCGCGATCGCCCACCAGCCCTCGGTGCTCAGCCTGCGGTGCAGCAGCGGGGCCGCGATCAGCAGCGCGAACGGCAGCTCCAGGACGAACAGCGGCTGCACCAGCGCCATCGGACCGTTGATCAGTGCCAGGGCCTGGAACAGCGCGGCGCAGGCCACCCCGGCGATGCCGATCGCCCAGGCGGGGCGCCGCGCGAGGGTGAGCAGCAGCCGCACCCCGCCGCCCCGGGGCACGGTGGAGGCGGCCTTGCGTTGGAAGGCGGTGCCCACCGCGTTGCTCACGGCGCCCAGGACGGCGAAGACGACGGCGATCACCCACATGACTCCACCATGCCCTCTCCGGGCCGACCCCTCAGATCGGGCCGCCCCGCGCCGGGCACGGTCACCGGAGCGTCCGCCGGGGCCGGGCGTGCGGCCGAGGCGCAGGTCGGAGCGGGGGCGCGCACGGAACGGCGTATCACATCATGAGATCCGCTTTCCGGAAAGTAAGATGCCTGAGATCGTTGCGGTGCCCGCACGGAGCGCACGGTCTTTCGGCGAGGGGGACCCGCGCCAAGCCCCGGGCCCTCGGCAACCGAACTGCACCTCGCGCGAAAGACCGAGCAATGCCCGCACCGACCACCGCATCCGCCGCAGCGCCCGTCAACCCGCGCTCGCGCGTCCTCGTCGCCAGCCTCATCGGCACGACGATCGAGTTCTACGACTTCTACATCTACGCCACCGCCGCGGTCCTGGTCTTCCCGTCGCTGTTCTTCCCCGGCAGCGACCCGACCACCGCCCTGCTGTCGTCGTTCGCGGTCTTCGGGGCCGCCATGGTCGCCCGCCCGATCGGCGCCGTCTTCTTCGGACACCTCGGCGACCGGCTCGGCCGCAAGAAGACCCTCGTCGTCTCCCTGCTGACGATGGGTGTCGCCACGTTCCTCATCGGGGTGCTGCCCACCTACGCGCAGGCCGGGTGGGTCGCCACCGCCCTGCTGGTGGTGATGCGGCTCGCGCAGGGCTTCGCGCTCGGCGGCGAGTGGAGCGGCGCCGCCCTCGTCGCCACCGAGAACGCGCCCCGCGGCAAGCGCGCCCTGTACGGCACGTTCCCCCAACTGGGTGCCCCGCTCGGCTTCATCATCGGCAACGGCCTGTTCCTCGTCATCGGGGCGCTGCTGCCGTCCACCGCGGGCGCCGACCCCACCCAGCCCTCCGACGCCTTCGTCGACTGGGGCTGGCGCATCCCGTTCCTGTTCTCCGCCGTGATGGTCGCCATCGGCCTCTGGGTGCGGTCGCGGCTGGTCGAGTCGGCGGTGTTCGCGAAGACCCGGGAGAGCGGCCGGGTGCGCAAGCTGCCGCTCGCCACCGTGGTGCGCGGCCACTGGCGCCAGCTCGTCCTCGGCACCTTCATCATGCTGGCGACGTACGTGCTCTTCTATCTGATGACGACGTTCTCGCTCAGCTACGGCCGCACCGCCAAGGACGCGGCGGTGCCCGGCCTCGGCTACAGCTACACCACCTTCGTGCTGATGATGATCTTCGGCGTGCTCTTCTTCGCCGTCTTCACCCTCGTCTCCGGTCCGCTCGCCGACCGGTACGGACGGCGCACCACGCTGCTCTGGATCACCGCCGCGATCGTCGTCTTCGGGCTCGTCTGGGTGCCCCTGATCGGCCTGGGCACGCTCGGCGTGGTCCTGTGGCTGGTGCTCGGCTTCACCCTGATGGGCATGACGTTCGGACCGATGGGTGCCCTGCTGCCCGAACTCTTCCCGACGAGCGTGCGCTACACCGGGTCGGGCATCTCCTACAACGTCAGCTCGATCCTCGGGGCGGCCGTCGCGCCGTTCATCGCCGTCGCGCTGTGGGACGCCGGTGACGGCTCGCCCTGGCTGGTCGGCGTCTACCTCTCCGCGATGGCCGTGCTGACCCTCACCGCGCTGCTGCTCGGCAAGGAGACCAAGGACGTCTCCCTGGACGACGGCGAGACCGCCGACGTCGCGGACGCCGTTCCCGGCGACACGCCCGCCCCCGCGCCGCGCTGAGTCCCGCCGACCCGCGCCACCGGCTCCCCGGCGACCGTGCCGGGGAGCCGGTGGCGTCTCACCGCGCCGCGGAGGCTTCGCACAGCTCCCGCAGGGCGGCCTCGGTCGGGGTGCCGGGAGCCGCGGTGTAGACGAGGACCACCTCGTCCGGGTCACCGGTCATCTGGAGCGCCTCCCAGGAGAACTCCAGCCGCTCGTGCGGCGGCGCGCAGCGCAGGACGACGGTGGAGTGCGTCGTCTCCAGGACGTGCTGCTGCGACCAGAGCCGCCTGAAGTCCGCGCTGTGGTCGGCGAGATGGGCTATCTCCCGGGCGAGCGCGGCGTCCCGGGGCCGCTTCCCGGTCTCGGTCCGCAGATAGGACACCGCCTCGCGGGCCTTCGCCTCCCAGTCCACGTACAGCCGGCGCGCGTACGGGTCGACGAAGACCAGCCGCCCCACCGTGCGCTCCGCGACGGGCACCTGGCCGAAGTCGGTGAACACGGTCGCCGCCGGCCGGTTCCAGGCCAGCACCGCGCCACCCGCGCCCACCAGGTACGCGGGCGTGCGCGCCATCGAGTCCAGGACGCGCTGCACACTGGGCCGCACGCCCGCCGCGCGCTCCCCGGCGTCGGGGCCGGCGGCGGGGCCGGCGGCGGGACGCGCCAGGCTCCGCAGGTAGCGCCGCTCCCCGGTGCTCAGCCGCAGCGCGTCGGCCACCGCGTCCAGCACGGCGTCCGACACCCGGGACGCCTGGCCGCGTTCGAGCCGTATGTAGTGCTCCACGCTGACCGCGGCGAGCGAGGCGATCTCCTCGCGGCGCAGTCCGCTCACCCGTCTGACCCCGTGGTCGGGCAGTCCCACGTCCCCGGGGCGGAGGCGGGCCCGGCGAGAGATCAGGAAGTCGCGTAACGCGTCCGAGGTGTCCATGCCCCGCATGGTGGCGGCCGGGCGGTGAACCCGCCAGTACACCATCAGCCCCGTGCGTCCCGGCCAGGGCAGGGTGTGACCTCCCTGGCGGAACCCCGGCCACCGCATCCTCGTACCGAGCCCCGGTCGCCCGGGGCGCTCACGGCGTCCCCGGCCGGTCCGGGTACGCCCTGTCGAAAGGACGCAGCCACGTGACGCTCAGGACACGGAACCGCACCCGCCGGACGGCCTCCGCCCTCGCCGTGCTCGCCGCGGTGATCGGCCTCACCGCGGGCACCGCCGCGACGGCGTCGGCGACGGTCGACTCCCAGAAGAAGTGTTTCGTCGACGTCTACTACGAGGGCCACTGGGTGACGGTGGAGGTGGAGTGCAGCTGAGCGGGTTCCGCGGCCGGCCGTGGTGCGGCTGAGCCGGAACTCGGACCGCCGACGGCCCCCGACACCCGGACCGACGTCCTGACGGGACGTCCGGGTGGACACCGGTGACACGGGAGACACCGGGGACACGGGGGCCCGGGGGACTCCGGGACCTGGGGGACACGGGGACTCCGGGGACCTGGGTACACGGGGCTCGGGCACTGCGGGGACAGGGGGGCTCGGGGACACGGGGGCTCGGGCACTGCGGGGACAAGGGGGGCTCGGGGGGAGGCCGGGGGACACCGGGGGGTGGGCCCCGGCCCGTCCGGGGGAGCGGACGGATCGATCCTTCGCGATCCGTCCGCGATCCCGGTCCCCGGAGCCCGAGCCTGCGTCCGGGCCCGCACCTGCGCCTGGGTCCGGGCCCGCGCCCCGCGTCCGGGCCCGCACCTGCACCTGAGTCCGGGCCTGCGCCCCGCGTCCGGGGCCGGGTCCGCAATCGGCGATCAGCGACCGGGGGCGTCGTCCCACGGCACCCGTGCTCTCGACCGCCGCCGCTACCTCAACCTCCTCCGCCCCCGCCTCCTCCTCCGCCCCCGCCTCCTCCGCCCCCGCCTCCTCCTCCGCCGTGGCCACCTCCGCCTCCTCCGCCACCGTCGCCTCCGCCGTCGCCTCCACCGCGTCCGCCGCCTCCGTCACCGTCGCCGTGTCCGCCGTCGCCGTCTCCGCGGCCGCCGCCGTCCCCGCCCCCGGAGTCCCGGCCGTGGCCCGAGCCACCGTCACCGTCGTGGCCGCCGCGTCCGTCGTCGTCGCCGTCGTCCTGCCCGCCGCCGCCTCCTCCGCCCGGGGGTTCACCGGTGCTCGGGGGCGCGGTCGTGGTGAGTGCGCAGGGGCCGCCGTCCACCCGGAGTCCGGAGAGCCACACCCCGTCGGGCGCGCTGCCGAGGGCGAGGCCGATCTCCAGGGCGCGGTCCGCGGGCACCGTCGTGTCGGAGGGGCCCGCCGTCACCCGGACCAGACGGCCGTCCCGGACCGCGCGGGCGTTGCCGACTCCGTGGGTCTCCACCCCGGGCGCCAGCACGAACGTCAGCGACCAGCCCTGACGCAGCGCCCGCCCCGCGCGCACCACGAGGCTCCCCTCGACGGGGTCGGCCCAGGCGTCCCGCACCGTCAGGCGGGCGCGGCAGTCCGCGGCGGGCGGCGGGGGAGCGTGCCGGGTCGGTGCCCGGCCGGTCGGGACCGGGCTGTTGCTGCCCGCGGGCCCGCCACCCCCGACCCC
>NZ_FMCI01000194.1 GCF_900091845.1 Streptomyces sp. SolWspMP-5a-2 | reverse complement strand
ACGAGCCCTCCGCGTCCGCCCCCGGGTCCCCCTCGGCGGGCGGCGCCGACCCCGGCGGCCGGGGCGGCGCGGGGCCGGAGGACGACACCGGCGCCCTCCCGCTCGCCGTCGGTGTCCGGCCGTACGTCTACGACAGCCCGTGCAGCCAGCACTTCCTGGTCGACAGCGACCCCGAGCGGGTGGGGCCGCCCGCGACCGAGCAGGACGCCGCGCGCTGGGCCGCCGCGTACCGGGCGGTCTCCTCGGGCGAGCAGCGGGTCGCGCTCACCGTCCAGGGCACCGGGCGGCAGACCGTCGTCCTGGAGGCGCTGCACGTGCGCGTCATCACCAAGGGGGCGCCGCTCGCCTGGAACGACTACGCGATGGGCGTCGGCTGCGGGGGCGGTGTCGGGACGGCGTCGTTCACCGTCGACCTGGACGCGGGCAGCCCCGTGGTCGGTGTCGAGCACGGGGTGCGCGACTTCCCGTACAAGGTCAGCGAGTCCGACCCGGAGGTCTTCTACGTCACCGCCCGCACCACGGCGCACGACGTCCGCTGGGAGCTGGCCCTGGACTGGTCGAGCGGGACCCGCCGGGGCACCGTCCGGATCGACTCGGGCGACGGCCCGTTCCGCACCAGCGCCGATGTGCACCGGCCGGGGTGGGACTACCCGCTGGGCGGGACGGAGTGGATCGCGCGCGAGGAGCAGCGGTCCGGTCGGCGATCGCGCCGGGCCGGTCGGACCGCAGGTCCGGACGGTCGGCCGACGCGGCGCCGCGCGGACCGCTCCTAGGGTCGGCGGGGACGGACGGCACGGGGCGAGGGGAACGAGCGATGCAGCAGCGACCGACGGGCGTGGACGGGACGACCGTGGAGTTCGAGACCGACGTGATGGACCTGCTGGTGCGGGCGCTGCGCGACGCGGGCCGGGCGGGGAGCCCGGTGGTGGGCAGCGAGCATTTGCTGGCCGCGCTGGTCATGGGTGACGACGACGCCGGTACGGCACTCGCCCCCGGAATGCGCCGGGCGGGATCGATCGGCGGCCTGGTCACCGGCCGCGGCACCGAGGGCTGGGCGAGCACGGACGACGGGGAGCGGGGTGACGGGGAGCGGGGCGGCGGGGACGCGTCCGGGAGGCGCGACGCCGACAGCCTCGGCGACCCCGTCACCGGCCGGGACACCCAGGACCCGGCGAGCCAGAACGGCGGACGGGACGCGGGCGGCACGGCCCCGGACCGGCGCGGCGACGAGGACGGCGGGCCCGTCACCGGCGAAGCCACGGTGAGCGACGACGGCAACGGCCACGACAAGGACGGCACGCGCCGCCGAGCGGACGGGCACCGGGACGCCGACGGGCCCGGCAGCCTCGTCTCCGACCGGGACGGTCAGGACACGGGTGGGACGCTCCGCGACGCGGGCGGGGGGTTCGGTGGCGGCGTCGGCGCGGGCCGTGGTCCGGAGGATGACGGCCGCCCGCTCTCTCAGGAGCCGGAGGAGGTCCGTCTCGCCTGGCGGGAGGCTCGCTGGCGGCTCGCGCTCGACGCCAAGGACGGCGGACGGGCACCGGACGGGATGTCCGGCGCGTTCCGGGGCTGCCTGCGGCGGGCGCTCGACGCCGCCCGCGCCGAGGGGACCGTCGCCGTGCGGTGCCGTCACGTCGCGCGGGCCCTGCTGGACCTGCCGGGGAGCAGGGCCAGGGAGGCCCTCGTCCTGTGCCGGACGGACACGGCGGCCGCGACCGCCGCCCTCGACGCGCTGGACGCCCGCGCGGCCGCCGGGGAGCCCGTGGAGTCCCGGGGCGTCACCCTGCTGCGCCGGGCCGGGACCCTGGGCAGGAGCGGCACCTTCCTCACCCGGGCGCTGACTTCGTGGACCTCGGGATCAGGCGTCTACGGCTCGCCCGTCGTCTTCGCCGTGTCCGTCGAGGCGACGCGGCAGGCCGTGCGGTGCGGGCGGCCCGCGGCCGAGCCGGTGGACCTGCTGCTCGGGGCGCTCGCGCTGGAGCGGTCCCTCGCCGTCGCCGGGCGGGCCCTGCCCGAGGCGCTCGCGGACGTCAACTCCGGTGCCGCGCTGCTGCGTCGGCACGGGGTGCGGCAGGACTCCCTGACCCGCGCGGCGGCCGCCTCCCCGACCGGCCCCGGCACCGACCGGGTGGCGTTCTCCGCCGCCGCCGAGCGGGTCAGGTCGGTCGCGCTGCTGCGGGCCGCGGAGCGGGGGTCGCCCACCGTCGGCACCGTCCATCTGCTGGCCGCAGCGCTGGAGGAGGACACCGGGGAGATCGCGCGGCTGCTCGCCGCCGAGGGCGTCGACGCCGACGCGCTGCGGGCCGCGGCCACGGGCCACGGACCGGAGAACCCCGGGCGGCAGGGGTGAGAGCGGGCCGGACCCCGGACGGGCGGACGCGGGCCGGACGCGGGTGGCC
>NZ_FMCI01000208.1 GCF_900091845.1 Streptomyces sp. SolWspMP-5a-2 | reverse complement strand
GGGGGCGCGAGGACAGGGCCCCCGCCCCGGCGTGGCCGGTGCCGGTGCCGGCCGGGACCGAACGGTCAGGATCCGAGAAGCGCCCGGACGGGGGACCGGGCTAGCGTGACGGTCATGGACATCAGCATCCACGCGAGCTTCCTGCCGCACGACGGACCGGAGGCGGCCCTCGTCTTCTACCGGGACGTCCTCGGCTTCGAGGTCCGCGGCGACGCCGGGCACGCCGGCATGCGCTGGATCACCGTGGGCCCGCCCGGCCACCCGGAGACGTCCCTCGTCCTGCACCCGGCGATCGCCGACCCCCACCTCTCCGACGACGAGCGCAGGACCATCGTCGAGATGATGGCCAAAGGGACCTTCGCCATGGTCCTCTTGGCCACCGACGACGTCGACGCCACCTTCGAGCTGCTCGCGGCCCGCGGCGCCGACGTCGTGCAGGAACCGATCGACCAGCCCTACGGGGTGCGGGACTGCGCCTTCCGTGACCCTGCGGGCAACCTGATCCGCCTCCAGGAACGCCCCTGAACCGTTCCGACCTCCCCCCGCAGCCACAGAGAATCGTTCCGCCCGACTGATGGAGAGACCATGAGCAAGGCCTCGCGGAGGGACGCCACCGCGTCCGAGGCACACCTCGCCGACAGCCACGACCTGATCCGGGTGCACGGTGCCCGCGAGAACAACCTCAAGGACGTCAGCGTCGAGCTGCCCAAGCGCCGCCTGACCGTCTTCACCGGGGTCTCGGGGTCGGGCAAGAGCTCGCTGGTGTTCGACACCATCGCCGCCGAGTCGCAGCGGATGATCAACGAGACCTACAGCGCCTTCGTGCAGGGCTTCATGCCGACGCTGGCCCGGCCCGACGTCGACGTCCTCGACGGGCTGACCACCGCGATCACCGTCGACCAGCAGCGGATGGGCGCCGACCCGCGCTCCACCGTCGGCACCGCCACCGACGCCAACGCGATGCTGCGCATCCTCTTCAGCAGGCTCGGCGACCCGCACATCGGACCGCCCGGCGCGTACGCCTTCAACGTCCCCTCGGTCCACGCCAGCGGCGCCATCACCGTCGAACGCGGCAACAAGAAGGCCGTCCGGGCGACCTTCTCCCGCACCGGCGGCATGTGCCCGCGCTGCGAGGGCCGCGGCACCGTCTCCGACCTGGACCTCACCCAGCTCTACGACGACTCCCTGTCGCTCTCCGGCGGAGCGCTCACCGTCCCCGGCTACAAGCCCGGCGGCTGGAACCACCGCCTCTACAGCGAGTCCGGCTTCTACGACCCCGACAAGCCGATCAAGAAGTTCACCCAGCGGGAACTCCACGACTTCCTGCACCACGAGCCGGTCCGCATGAAGATCGCGGGGATCAACCAGACCTACGAGGGGCTGATCCCGCGCATCCAGAAGTCGATGCTCGCCAAGGACCGCGAGGGCATGCAGCCGCACATCCGCGAGTTCGTGGACCGCGCGGTCACCTTCACCACCTGCCCCGAGTGCGACGGCACCCGCCTCGCCGAGGGAGCCCGCGCCTCGAAGATCGCGGGCATCAGCATCGCCGACGCCTGCGCCCTGCAGATCAGCGACCTCGCCGCCTGGGTCCGCGACCTCGACGAACCGTCGGTCGCGCCGCTGCTCACCGCGCTGCGGCTGACCCTGGAGTCGTTCGTCGAGATCGGCCTCGGCTACCTCTCCCTCGACCGGCCCGCGGGCACGCTGTCCGGCGGCGAGGCCCAGCGCGTCAAGATGATCCGCCACCTCGGCTCCTCCCTCACCGACACCACGTACGTCTTCGACGAGCCGACCATCGGACTGCACCCGCACGACATCCGGCGCATGAACGACCTGCTGCTGCGCCTGCGGGACAAGGGCAACACCGTGCTCGTCGTGGAGCACAAGCCGGAGACCATCGCCATCGCCGACCACGTCGTCGACCTCGGCCCCGGCGCGGGCGCGGCGGGCGGCACCGTCTGCTTCGAGGGCACCGTCGACGAGCTGCGGGCCTCCGGCACCGTCACCGGCCGCCACCTCGACGACCGGGCCGCGCTCAAGGAGACCGTCCGCGAACCCACCGGCACGCTGGAGATCCGCGGCGCCGACGCCAACAACCTCCGGGACGTCGACGTCGACGTGCCGCTCGGGGTGCTGACCGTCGTCACCGGCGTGGCCGGGTCGGGCAAGAGCTCCCTCGTCCACGGCTCGATCCCGGCCGAGGACGGCGTCGTCTCCGTCGACCAGAGCCCGATCCGCGGCTCCCGGCGCAGCAACCCGGCCACCTACACCGGGCTCCTCGAACCGATCCGCAAGGCGTTCGCCAAGGCGAACGGGGTCAAGCCCGCCCTGTTCAGCGCCAACTCCGAGGGCGCCTGCCCCACCTGCAACGGCGCCGGTGTCGTCTTCAGCGACCTGGGGATGATGGCCGGCGTCTCCTCCACCTGCGAGGAGTGCGAGGGCAGGCGCTACCAGGCGGCGGTCCTGGAGTACCGCCTCGGCGGACGGGACATCAGCGAGGTCCTCGCCATGCCGGTGACGGAGGCGGCGGAGTTCTTCGCCTCGGGCGAGGCGGCCACCCCGGCGGCCCACCGCGTCCTGGAACGCCTCATCGACGTCGGTCTCGGCTACCTCAGCCTCGGCCAGCCGCTCACCACCCTCTCCGGCGGCGAGCGCCAGCGGCTGAAGCTCGCCACCCACATGGGCGACAAGGGGGGCGTGTACGTCCTGGACGAGCCGACGACCGGGCTCCACCTCGCCGACGTCGCCCAGCTCCTCGCGCTCCTCGACCGGCTGGTGGACGCGGGCAAGTCCGTCATCGTCATCGAGCACCACCAGGCGGTCATGGCGCACGCGGACTGGATCATCGACCTCGGCCCCGGCGCGGGCCACGACGGCGGCAAGGTCGTCTTCGAGGGCCCCCCGGCCGATCTGGTGGCGGCCCGCTCGACCCTCACGGGCGAACACCTGGCGGAGTACGTCGGCGCGTGACGGACGGGGCGACGGGGGAGCGGGTGCCCACGCGACGGGCCCGCTCCCGCGTCTTCCCCGCCGCACCCCGCTCCCGTGGTTTGGCGCGCCACCGGGCGGCAATCCGGACCATGTGACCTCGTCGACGTCCGAGCAGGAGCTGTTCCGGTACCTGGAGGAGCGCTTCGGGTGCGCGCAGGCGGCGAGCGACTGCGCGCGGGCCTGCGCCGTACGGGCCGGGCTGCTCGGCCCGGAGGGCGACGGCGAACAGGAACGGGTGCGCCGCAAGGGCGTCCTGTGCGCCGAGGTGTGCGACGCGACGTGCGTGGTGCTCTCCGAGCAGAACCGTCTGGACGAGGCCGGTGTCCGGGCGCAGTTGGAGTGGTGCAGGACCGTCTGCCTGGAGACCGCCCAGGCCCTCGACGGACAGCCGGGCGGCGAGAAGGCCGCCCGCGCGTGCCGCACCTGCGCCCAGGCATGCGTGGACTTCGCCGCACTGCTGACGGTGTGGTGACCCCGCCGACCGCGCGGTCGCGGCCGGTTCATCGACATCAGCCGCGTTGAGGCGTGCGGGGCCTGCGGCCTGCGGTGCGGTGGCGCGCTCGGGCCGTCCAGGGCAACGGCGTTGAGGTTCGCTCGGCGTGCCCGTGGTTTCCGGTGCGGGGGTTCCGCCCGGCCCCGCCGCGCCCGTGCCGTGTCTACCCGACCAACGGTCGCCCCATCCGTACGTTCCACCGTCCCGCGCGGCCCGAGAGGTCCACCGCTGTCAGGGGTGCGACGTCGGTGCGCCAGAACGCCGTCTCCGGGGCGCCGAGGGCCCGCACCACCGCGGCCCTTGCCACGTCGGGTTCCACCACCGCGACGATCCGCCCCGGCTCCGCCGCGGCCGAATCCAGCCAGTGCGCGACCCGGTCGCACAGCGCCCGCACCGACTCCCCGCCGTGCGGCGCCGCCTCCGGGTCCGCCAGCCAGCGGGCCAGCTCGACCGGCTCCCGCCCGGTCACCTCGGCCAGCGTCAGACCGCGCCAGCGGCCCGCGTCGAGCCCCGCCAACTCCGGTGCGGGCACGGCGTCGAGGCCGAGCGCCCCGGCCGTCTCGGCGCAGCGTCTGCCGGGGGAGACCAGGACGCGGTCCGCCGCGGGCGCCGACCCGGCCGCCGCGCGGGCCTGCCGCACACCCGCCGGGTCGAGCGGGCTCGCTCCGTCGTCGAAGCGCGCCTCCCGCAGCGCCGCGCCGATCGCGGGCGTGATCAACGTCAACCGGGTCGTCATGGGTGGGCTCCGCCTCCGTCCGGGTCGGCCCACTGTAGGCGGCGCGCGGCACCGCCCCGCGCGCCGCATCGGCATTCCCAATTTCTGGAACACGTTCTACGGTGTGCGCCGTCAGGACCGCTCCCGGAGCCTGGAGGCGCCGTGCACCTCGACCACACGCCCGAGCAGCAGCGGCTGCGCGCCGAACTGCGCGCCTATTTCGCCGATCTGGTGCCGGACGACCCCCACGCCCGCTTCCGCGACCCGCTCGGCCAGAAGCGGTTCTACCGCGAGACGATCCGCAGGCTCGGCACCGACGGCTGGCTGGGCGTCGGCTGGCCCGAGGAGTACGGCGGACGCGGGCTGACGGCGATGGAGCAGTTCATCTTCTTCGACGAGGCCGCGCAGGCCGGGGTCCCGCTGCCGCTGATGGCGCTCAACACCGTCGGCCCGACCCTCATGCGGTTCGGCACCGACGAGCAGAAGGCGTACTTCCTGCCGCGGATCCTCTCCGGTGAGATCGACTTCGCGATCGGTTACAGCGAACCCGCCGCCGGGACCGACCTCGCCGCGCTCACCACCCGCGCGGTCCGCGACGGCGACAGCTACGTCGTCAACGGACAGAAGATCTGGACCACCAACGGGGACACCGCCGACTGGGTCTGGCTCGCCACCCGCACCGACCCCGAGGCGCCCCCGCACCGGGGCATCACCATGCTCCTGGTGCCGACCTCCGACCCCGGCTACTCCTGCACCCTGATCAACACCCTCGCCTCGCACGACACCACCGCCAGCTACTACGAGGACATCCGGGTCCCGGTCTCCCGCCGGGTCGGCGCCGAGAACGAGGGCTGGCGCCTGATCACCAACCAGCTCAACCACGAGCGCGTCACCCTCGCCGCGCACGGCACCATGGCGATCCGCGCCCTGCACGACGTCCAGCGCTGGGCCCGGGAGACCAAGCTCGCCGACGGCCGCCGGGTCGTCGACCTGCCGTGGGTGCGCCGGTCGCTGGCCCGCACCCACACCCGTCTCGACGCGCTGAAACTCCTCAACTGGCGGATGGTCAACGCCGTCGAGGACGGCACTCTCACCCCGCAGGACGCCTCCGCCGTCAAGGTCTACGGCTCCGAGGCCCGCCGGGACGCGTACGCGGCGCTGATGGAGGTCGTCGGCGCGGCCGGTGCCCTCAAGGACGGTTCGGCGGGCGCGGTCCTCCAGGGCGAACTGGAACGCGGCTACCGCTCGGCCGTCATCTTCACCTTCGGCGGCGGCAACAACGAGATCCAGCGCGAGATCATCTCGTGGATCGGCCTGGGGATGCCGAGGGTGCGGCGATAGGTCCCGGCCGCTTCTCTCCCGGCCGCTTCTCTCCCAACGGTGCGCACAGCGAAGGCGGCTGACGGAGCGTCGGGTGCTGTCCGGTGCCCTGACCGGACGGGTCCGGCGCGCCGCACGCCTACGAAGTCCCCTTCCCGCGTGGGGTGATGGGGAAGGACGCCTCAAGTCGGCCCCTGCCGTCGGTGATCCACCAGTGGTCCTCGCCGAGCAGGGCCAGTTCCGCGCGGCCGTCGCCGTCCCAGTCGGCGGCGGCGAAGAGCGTGCCGCGGCCGGGGCGGTCGTCACCCGGCACGAACCGCCCGGTGGTGTGCCACGGCGTCGAGCCGAGCCCGTGCGCGGAGCCGCCCCGCAGCACCTCGATCCGCGCGTCCCCGGCCTCCTTCTTCCTGGTGAGCTGCACGGCCAGGTCGTCACAGCCGTCGCCGTCGAAGTCCCCGGCGGCCAGCGCGGCGCCGAAGCCCTCCGCGAACCCGCCGCCCTCCACGACGACCCACGTCTACGGGTCCTTCCCGTAGCGCAGGCTCACCCGGCCGCGCCGGTGCGGGGTGCCGACCTCGTCGTAGCTGTCGACGAAGCTGCGGCCGACGGCGATGTCCTGGCGCCCGTCGCCGTCGAAGTCGCCGAAGACGACGTTCTCGCCCCGCGGCAACCGCTCGGGCTTCCCGCTCAGGCCGCTCGCGGTGTCGGCGCCGCCCGTGAACAGCAGCGGCGGGCTCCCCGAGGTGTCGTGGAGCACGAGGTCGGTGGCGCCGTCGTCGTCCGCGTCCCCGGCGACCAGCTCGGGCAGCGTGCCCTCGAAGCCGGGGGCGGGGATCGTCACCGTCCGGGCCGGGGCGCCGGACCGCGCGAACGGGCCCTTGAGGACGACGAGTTCGCGCGTCTCTCCCCACTCCCTGAACGCCACGAGATCGACGTGGCCGTCCCCGTCGAAGTCACCGGCGACCGGCGCGGTGCGGTACCCGTCGCCCGGCAGCCGCACCCTGCCCTGCGCTCCGCCGACCCGCGGGCCGCCGGGGGCTCCCCACAGGATGCGGGCGGCGCCGCTCACGACCAGGTCGGGACGGCCGTCCTCGTCCAGGTCGGCGACGGTGGGCCGCAACGGGTCGTCGCCGACCTGGACGTCGTCCGGCAGCCCGAGCGCGCCGTGGGCGAAGAAGACCGTGCGGTCGCCGTCCGGACCGTGCGCGGAGCCCGGCACCACGGTCAGGTCGACATCCTCGGTCCGGGAGACCTCGTGCGTCAGCTCGGCGGCGCCGTCCCCGTCGAGGTCCGGGGTCGCGGGCGCGGCCTCACGTGCCGAACCGACCGGTGCGCACGGGCTGTTGGGGACCGCTCGCGCGCCGCCGGACGGACGGAGCAGGACGAACGCAACGACCACCGCCGTCACCACGGCGGCGGCCACCACGGCGTGCCACCCGCGCACGCGCCGGACGCACGGACCACCCGCTGTCGAAGAGAGCATCAGCCCACTTCACGGGTGCGAACACGGCCCGCACAAGGAAGCTGATCATTTCGTTACGGGGGTGATGCACGACGGGTCCTCCGCCCATCCGACGGGTCCCCGTCCGTCCGCCGCGCGCTCGGGTGGGTGGGTAGGGCTGCGGGCGCGCCCACCTGCGGCGGCCGTGGGTTCCTCCGGCCGCGCCTTTCTCCGGCCGGGCCCCGGCGCCGTCCCGGTGGCCCGCCGGCAGGGGCGGTGAGCTCACGCCCGCCGCACCCCCCCCCGCGATCCGTCGGCGCCCCCTCCGCGCACCGGCGCGCGACCGTCCGCGCCGACATGTGGCGTGTCCCGGTCGCGACTCCCCGCTCCGCCCCGTACAAACTCGGACGATAGCTCGCCATACTGGACGAGCCAGGGGAGAGCGGACGCACGTCGACGGGGAGGTCGGTCGGGGGAGATGGGGGAGAACTCACTGATCCAGGGCCGCTATCGGCTGCTCGATCTGATCGGGCGGGGCGGCATGGGCCAGGTGTGGCGCGCCCGGGACGAGTCGCTCGGCAGACAGGTCGCCGTCAAGTGCCTCAAGCCCGCGGGCCCGTACCACGACCAGGCCTTCACCCGGGTGCTGCGGGAGCGCTTCCGGCGCGAGGCGCGGGTCGCGGCGGCCCTCCAGCACCGCGGGGTGACCGTCGTCCACGACTTCGGCGAGTCCGACGGCGTCCTGCACCTCGTGATGGAGCTGCTCGACGGCCGCAACCTCAGCCAGCTCCTGGAGGACGACGAGCGGCGCCCGCTGCCGGTCGACGACGTCGTCGACATCGCCGACCAGGTCAGCGCCGCCCTCGCCTACACCCACCGGCAGGGCATCGTGCACCGCGACCTCAAGCCCGCCAACATCATGCGGCTCACCGACGGCACGGTGAAGATCTGCGACTTCGGCATCGCACGCCTCGGCGCCGACATCGGCTTCACCGCCCGGCTGACCGGCACCGGCATCGCCATGGGCACCCCGCACTACATGTCGCCCGAGCAGATCGGCGGCGCCGAGGTGGACGAGCGCAGCGACCTCTACTCGCTCGGCTGCGTCCTGTACGAACTCGTCACCGGGGCACCCCCGTTCGACGTCGGGGACACCTGGGCGATCCTGGTCGGCCACCGCGACACCGTCCCCGTCCCGCCGAGCGAACGGCGGCCCGGGGTACCGGAGTTCCTCGACCGGCTGATCCTGGACCTGCTCGCCAAGGAACCGGCGGGACGGCCCGCCGACGCCGACGAGGTGGCCCGCAGGATCGGCGCGGGGCGCGGGCGGAGCGCCTACCCGCTGACGCTGCCCGGCATCCCGGTCGGCGCGGGCGCCCCCGGGCCCCGGGCCGCGGTCGGGATGCCGTCCTGGACCCGGGGCATGACCACCGGGCACAAGGCGATCGGCGCCGGGCCGCGCACCGCGCCACCGGACGCGGCGGCCGGACTGACCGGCGAGTGGATCGCCCGCCCGGCCACCGGCCGGGCCGAGGAGCCGCCCCGGCCCGCCGACGGCGCCGCACCCCAGGACCCTCGCCGCTCTCACCGGACGGCACAACGCCGGGCTCAGCCTCGGGAGGCTCGGCCGCTGGGCCGAGGCGGGCGAGGCGCACCGCGCGGTGGCCGCCGAACGCACCCATCTGCTGGGCCCCGAGCACCCCGACACCCTCGCCAGCCGGTACGAGGTCGCGTTCACCCTCAGCCGCACCGGCCGCACGGCCGACGCCCTCCAGGAGTACCGGTTCGTGGCCGCCGCCCGCACCAGGACCCTCGGCGCCGACCACCCGGACACCCTCGCCGCCCGCCAGGAGATGGCCTACCTGCTCGGCCAGTCCGGCCGCCACTTCGACGCCCACCAGGTGTACACCTCGGTCCTCGCGGCCCGGGAGCGCACCGAGGGCGCCGACCACCCCGACACCCTGCGCTGCCGTCACAACCTCGCCTTCAACCTCAGCAGGCTCGGCCGTCTGGAGGACTCGTACCGGATGGCGGGCGAGGTGGCCGAGGCGCGCGCCAGGGTGCTCGGGCCCGACCACCCCGACACCCTGGTGACCCGCTACGAAGTCGCTTACGCGCTGGGTCAGTTGGGGCACTGGCCGGAGGCGCTGGCCGCCTACCGCGAGGTCGCCGACGCCCGCGCACGCGCGCTCGGCCCCGACCACCCGGACACCCTCGCGGCCCGCTACGAGGTCGGCATCAGCCTCGGCCGCCTCGGGCGCGGCGCGCAGGCGCTCACCGTCTACCGCGACCTGATCGGGGACCGCACCCGGGTCCAGGGCGCCACCCACCCCGAGACCCTGCGCGCCCGGCACGGCCTGGGCGTCAACCTGGGACGGCTCGGCCGCTGGGAGGAGGCGCTCGCCGAGTCCCGTGAGGTGTGCGCGGACCGCGCCCGGGTGCTGGGCCCCGAGCACCCCGACACCCTGGTCAGCCGCCGGGAGGTCGCCGTGGGCCTGGGCTGGCTCGGCCGCTGGTCCGACGCCCTCACCGAGTACCGCCAGGTCGCCGCCGCCCGCGCCCGGGTGCTGGGCCCCGAGCACCCCGACACCCTCGCCAGCCGCAACGACGAGGCGCACTGCCTGGAGCGGCTGGGGCGCGGCACCGAGGCGGTCGAGCTGTACCGGAAGGTCGCGGTCCTGCGCCAGCGCCGAGCCTCCGGCGCCTGACCCGGGGCCCACCGCCGCGTGGATCACTCCCGCGGCTCTCCCCGCCCCCTCGGGCGGGCGCACCCCCTGGTCGTTCCCGATCATGGCGTGTTACGAAGGACCATGGCTGCACACGAGGGACATCGCGCGTACGACGCCGTCATCGTCGGGGGCGGGCACAACGGGCTGGTCGCCGCCGCCTACCTGGCCCGCGCCGGGCGCTCCGTGCTGGTCCTGGAGCGGCTCGCGGGCACCGGCGGCGCCGCCGTCTCCACCCGCCCGTTCAAGGGCGTCGACGCCCGGCTCTCGCGGTACTCGTACCTGGTCAGCCTGTTGCCGAAGAAGATCGTCCGGGATCTCGGCCTCGACTTCCGGGTCCGCGCCCGCACCGTCTCCTCCTACACCCCGGCCGAGCGCGCGGGACGGCCCACCGGGCTGCTGGTCGGCGGCGGCCCGCGGCGCACCCGCGAGGCGTTCGCCCGGCTGACCGGCTCCGACGCCGAGTACCAGGCGTGGCAGCGGTTCTACGGCATGACCGGCCGGGTCGCCGCCCGCGTCTTCCCCACCCTCACCGAGCCGCTGCCCACCCGCGAGGACCTGCGCCGCCGGGTCGACGACGACGAGGCGTGGCGCGTCCTGTTCGAGGAGCCCGTGGGGGTCGCGATCGAGGAGCGGTTCGCCGACGACCTGGTCCGGGGCGTGGTCCTCACCGACGCCCTGATCGGCACCTTCGCCGACGCCCACGACCCGGGACTGCGCCAGAACCGCTGCTTCCTCTACCACGTGATCGGCGGCGGCACCGGCGACTGGGACGTCCCCGTGGGCGGCATGGGCGCCCTCACCGACGCCCTGGCGGGAGCCGCCCGCGCGGCCGGCGCCCGCATCGCCATCGGCCACGAGGCGCTCCGCGTCGACACGGACGGCACCACCGCCGAGGTCACCTACCGGACCGCCGACGGGGAGGCCACCGTCGCCGCCCGCCACGTCCTCGTCAACGCCGCGCCGCGCGAACTGGCCGCGCTCACCGGCGACACCCCGCCCGCCCCCGCCGAGGGCGCCCAGCTCAAGGTGAACATGCTGCTCACCCGGCTGCCGAGGCTGCGCGACACCTCCGTCGACCCGCGCGAGGCGTTCGCCGGGACCTTCCACATCGCCGAGGGGTACGAGCAGTTGGCCGCCGCCCACGCCCAGGCCGCCGCCGGACGGCTGCCCGCCGAGCCGCCGTCCGAGATCTACTGCCACTCCCTGACCGACCCGACGATCCTCGGCCCGGACCTGGTCGAGCGCGGCTGTCAGACGCTCACCCTCTTCGGCCTGCACACGCCCGCCCGCCTCTTCGACCGGGACAACGACGCCACCCGCGCTGAACTGCTCGCGGCCACCGTCGCCCAGCTCGACGCGCATCTCGCCGAACCGCTCGCCGACTGCCTGGCCACCGACGCGGACGGCCGCCCCTGCATCGAGGCGAAGACACCGCTCGACCTGGAGCGGGACCTGCGGCTGCCCGGCGGCAACATCTTCCACCGCGACCTCAGCTGGCCCTACGCCCAGGAGGGGGCCGACGACGCAGGCCGCTGGGGCGTCGGAACCCGGCACGCGAACGTCCTGCTCTGCGGGGCGGGCGCGGTGCGCGGCGGCGGGGTGAGCGGGGTACCGGGCCACAACGCGGCGATGGCGGTCCTGGAGACGACGGGCGACTGACCCGGGACCCGGCCCGCGCCACCCTTGCCCGGCTCGGGCTCGGAGCCCGGCTCGCGCCGCCTCCGTCGGTCTGGGAGCCCGGCCTGCGGCGCCCGCGTCCGCCTCGGAGCCCGGACCGTGGCGTTTCCGTCGGGCCCTGCCTGCGACGCCCCCGTCCCGCCCGGAGCCCTGCCTGCGGCGCCCCGTCCGGCTGGGATCGCGGCGCCCCCGTCCGGAACGGGGACGCTGCCCGCGGCACCCTGTCCGGATCGCCGGGTTGCCACCCGCGGGGGTGCCGTTCCGTGACCGCGCCGGTGGAGTGTCCCGTCCGGGCGGGCGGCCCCTACGCGCGGGCGCCGCCGTCCACCCGCAGCACCTCTCCGGTCACGTAGGACGCGCGGTCACTGAGCAGCCAGGCCGCCGCCTCCGCGATCTCCTGCGGGTCCGCGGCCCGGCCCAGCGGGGTCTGCGCGTTCAACTGGTCGACGATCCCCGGGGACTTGGCCTCCCACTCGTCGATCATCTCGGTCATGGTGGTGCCCGGGGCGATCGCGTTGACCCGGATGCCCTCGGGCCCGTACGTGGCGGCGGCCGACGCGGTGAGGCTGTTCAGCGCCCGCTTGGCGGCGGCGTACGCGGGCAGCCACGGGTTGGCCATCAGCGCGCCGATGCTGGAGGTGTTGACGATGGCGCCGCGTCCCGCGGTGGCCCGGATCGCGGCGATCTCCGCGCTCATCGCGAGCCAGGGGCCCTTCAGGTTGACCGCCATGACGTGGTCGAAGTCGGCCTCCGGGAGCCGGTCGAGCGGCCCGGGGTCCTGACCGGTCGCGCCGTTGTTGAAGGCGACGTCGAGGCGGCCGTACAGCTCGACCGCGCTCCCGACCGCCGAGCGGACGCTCTCCGGGTCCGCGAGGTCGCAGCGGACGTGGTCGGCGGTGCCCCCGGCCGCGCGGATCTCCTCGGTGACCGCCTTCAGCTGGCTCTCGGTGCGGGAGGCGAGGAGCACCCGGGCGCCCTCCCGGGCGAAGAGGCGGGCCGCGGCGGCCCCGATGCCGCGCCCGGCGCCGGTGACGAAGGCGACCTTGCCGTCGAGGAGGCCCGCGGTGGTGTTCGGTGTGGTGTTCATGCCGTCGAGCCTGCGCCGGGCCCGCCGTCCCATCCAGGCACCGGCGGTACCTGGCTGGGCACGGCCGCCGCGCGCACACTGGAGGCGTGGACCGACGAGAACTGGCCGCCTTCCTGCGCGGCAGGCGAGAGCGCATCACCCCGGCGGACGTGGGGCTGCCCGCGGGGCCGCGCCGCCGCACCCCGGGGCTGCGGCGCGAGGAGGTGGCGCAGCTCGCGTACATCTCCACCGAGTACTACACCCGCCTTGAGCAGGCCCGCGCCCCCCGCCCGTCCCGCGAGGTGCTGGCCCAGCTCGCCCGCGCCCTGCGGCTGACCGACGCCGAACGCGACCACCTGCACCATCTCGCGGGCACCCCGCCGGGGCTCCCGGCCGGCCCCTCGCGCCAGGTCAGGCAGTCCATCGTCGACCTGCTGCACCGGCTGCCGCGGGCCGCCGCGCTCGTGCTCTCCGCGTCCTACGAGGTGATCGCCTGGAACGACCTGGCCGCCGCCCTCATGGAGGACTTCTCCGCCCTGCCGCGCCGGGACCGCAACCTGGTCAGGCGCGCCTTCCTCGGCCCCTACGACCACGGCCGCACGCTGTACAGCGTCTCGGACGCCGAAGAGTTCGCGCGGATCTCCGTGCGGGACCTGCGCCGCACCGCCGCCCGCTACCCGGACGACCCGGAGCTGACCGCCCTGATCGCCGAACTCCAGTCGGGCAGCCCGGAGTTCGCCCGCCTCTGGGCGGCCCACGAGGTGGCCGGACGGCCCGCCCTCTGCAAGAGCTTCGACCATCCGCTGGTCGGCCGGATCGACGTCAACTGCGACGTCCTCGACATCGCCGACCGCGACCAGCGGGTCGTCGTCTACACCGCCACCCCCGGCTCGCGCTCCGAGGAGGCGCTGGGACTGCTCGCGGTGATCGGCACCCAGCGCATGGACGTCCCCGGCTGACCCCGCCGTCCGTCGAAATATCTGACGGGGCATCAGGAAAGGTCTTCCGTCGGCCGGTCGGCTGCGGCATCCTGCGCCCATGCAGACGGAGCTGAGCAAGAAACTCGGGATCGAGTACGCCGTCTTCGGCTTCACGCCGTTCCCCGCCGTCGCCGCGGCCATCAGCAGGGCCGGGGGCTTCGGGGTGCTCGGCGCGGTCCGCTACACCGCACCCGACGACCTCAAACGCGACCTCGACTGGATCGAGGCGCACGTGGAGGGCCGCCCGTACGGGCTCGACGTGGTGATGCCCGCCACCAAGGTCGAGGGCGTCACCGAGGCCGACGTCGAGGCGATGATCCCGCCCGGCCACCGGGAGTTCGTCCGGGACACCCTCGCCAAGTACGGCGTCCCCGAACTCCCCGAGGGCGAGGCCGCGGGCTGGCGCATCACCGGGTGGATGGAGCAGGTCGCCCGCACCCAGCTCGACGTCGCCTTCGACTACCCGATCCGGCTGCTCGCCAACGCCCTCGGCTCCCCGCCCGCCGACGTGGTCGCCCGCGCCCACGAGCGGGACGTGCTGGTCGCCGCGCTGGCGGGCAGCGCACGGCACGCCGTCAAACACCGGGCGGCCGGCATCGACGTCGTCGTCGCCCAGGGCTACGAGGCCGGCGGGCACACCGGCGAGATCGCCTCCATGGTCCTCACCCCCGAGGTCGTCGACGCCGTGGACCCGCTGCCGGTCCTCGCCGCGGGCGGCATCGGCAGCGGGCGCCAGGTGGCCGCCGCCCTCGCCCTCGGCGCCCAGGGCGTCTGGCTCGGCTCGCTCTGGCTGACGACCACCGAGGCCGACCTGCACTCCCCGGCGCTGACCCGCAAACTGCTCGCCGCCGGGTCGGGCGACACCGTCCGCTCCCGCGCGCTGACCGGGAAACCCGCGCGCCAACTGCGCACCGAGTGGACCGACGCCTGGGACGACCCGGCCGGACCCGGCACCCTGCCCATGCCGTTGCAGGGGCTGCTGGTCGCCGACGCCGTCTCCCGCGTCCAGCGGTACGAGGTCGACCCGCTGCTCGGCACGCCGGTCGGCCAGATCGTCGGCCGGATGACCGAGGAGCGCTCCGTCCAGGCCGTCTTCGACGACCTCACCCGCGGCTTCGAACAGGCCGTCGACCGGGTCGTCCGCGTCGCCGGAAGGAGCGGCCGATGAGCACCCCGCCCGCCGGGTTCTGGGCCCAGGCCGCCGCTGACCCCGACCGCGTGGTCCTCACCGCGCCCGACGGCGAGCGGTGGAGCGCGGGACGCCTGCACACCGCCGCCAACCAGCTCGTCCACGGCCTGCGCGCGGCCGGTCTCCAGCGCGGCGACGCCTTCGCGGTGGTCCTGCCCAACGGCCCCGAGTTCTTCGCCGCCTACCTCGCCGCCAGCCAGGCGGGCTTCTACCTGGTCCCCGTCAACCACCACTTCGTGGGGCCGGAGATCGGCTGGATCGTCGCCGACTCGGGCGCCAAGGTCCTCGTCGCCCACGAACGGTTCGCGGCGGCGGCCCGGCACGCGGCCGACGAGGCGGGCCTGCCGGACAGCCACCGGTACGCCGTCGCCCCCGGCGGGACCGTGGAGGGCTTCCGGCCGTACCCCGAACTCCTCGCCGGACAGCCCGGAACGCCGCCCGCCGACCGCGAGCTGGGCTGGGTCATGAACTACACCTCGGGCACCACGGGCCGCCCCCGCGGCATCCGCCGCCCGCTGCCGGGCCGCCGCCCCGAGGACGCCTACCTCGGCGGCTTCCTCGGCATCTTCGGCATCACCCCGCACGGGGACGACGTCCATCTCGTCTGCTCGCCGCTCTACCACACGGCCGTCCTCCAGTTCGCCGGCGCCTCCCTGCACATCGGGCACCCGCTGGTCCTGATGGACAAGTGGACGCCCGAGGAGATGCTGCGCCTGATCGACCGCCACCGCTGCACCCACACCCACATGGTCCCCACCCAGTTCCACCGGCTGCTCGCGCTGCCCGAGGAGACCCGGGCCCGCTACGACGTGTCGTCCATGCGGCACGCCGTGCACGGCGCAGCGCCCTGCCCCGACCACGTGAAGCGGGCGATGATCGACTGGTGGGGGCCGAGCGTCGAGGAGTACTACGCGGCCAGCGAGGGCGGCGGCGCCTTCGCCACCGCCGAGGACTGGCTGAAGAAGCCGGGCACCGTCGGCAGGGCCTGGCCCATCAGCGAACTCGCGATCTTCGACGACGACGGCGAACGGCTGCCGCCCGGTGAACTCGGCACCGTCTACCTGAAGATGAACACCGGCGGCTTCGCCTACCACAAGGACGAGGCCAAGACCGCGAAGAACCGCATCGGCGACTTCTTCACCGTCGGCGACCTCGGCCTGCTCGACGAGGAGGGGTACCTCTTCCTGCGCGACCGCAAGATCGACATGATCATCTCGGGCGGCGTCAACATCTACCCGGCCGAGATCGAGGCCGCGCTGCTCGCCCACCCCGCCGTCGCCGACGCGGCCGTCTTCGGCATCCCGCACGACGACTGGGGCGAGGCGGTCAAGGCCGTCGTCGAACCCGCGCCGGGCGAGGAGCCGGGCCCGGACCTCGCCGCCGCCCTGCTCGACCACTGCGCGGACCGGCTGGCCGGGTACAAACGGCCCCGCAGCGTCGACTTCATCACCGAGATGCCCCGCGACCCCAACGGCAAGCTCTACAAACGACGGCTGCGGGAGCCCTACTGGGAGGGCCACGACCGGCCGCTGTGAGCACCGGCTTGACCTGTTGCCGCGCCGGGCCGAGGATCATGAGCCATGACGCAGGGACAGGGCAGCACCGTCGACGGGGCGCTGCGGCGCAGCGCCCGCCGCACCCCCGCGCGTGTGGCGGTCGAGTACCGCGACCGCACCTGGACGTACGAGGAGCTGGACGCGGCCGTCTCCCGGGCGGCGACCGTGCTCCTCGGCGAGGGGCTCGCCCCCGGCGACCGGGTCGCCGCCCTCGGCCACAACTCGGACGCCTATCTGATCGCGTTCCTCGCCTGCGCCCGCGCGGGCCTGGTGCACGTCCCCGTCAACCAGAACCTCACCGGCGACGACCTCGCCTACCTCGTCCGTCAGTCGGGCAGCGCGCTGGTCCTCGCCGACCCGGACCTCGCCCCCCGACTCCCCGCCGGGACGCGGACGTCGGCGCTGCGCGACACCGGGGACTCCCTCCTCGCGCGGCTCGCCGGCGCCCCGCCGTACGAGGGACCCGAGCCGCGCTCCGAGGACCTCGTCCAGCTCCTCTACACCTCGGGCACCACCGCCCTGCCCAAGGGCGCGATGATGACCCACCGGGCCCTGGTCCACGCCTACTTGAGCGCCATCAGCGCCCTCGACCTCAGCGCGGGCGACCGCCCGGTCCACGCGCTGCCGCTCTACCACTCCGCGCAGACCCACGTGTTCCTGCTGCCCTACCTGGCGGTCGGCGCCACCAACCTCATCGTGGACGCCCCGGACGGCGACCTGCTCCTCGACCTGATCGAGTCCGGCCGGGTGGACAGCCTCTTCGCGCCGCCGACCGTGTGGATCGGCCTGACGGGCAGGTCCGACTTCGCCACCCGGGACCTGTCCGGGCTGCGCAAGGCGTACTACGGGGCGTCGGTCATGCCGGTGCCGGTCCTGGAACGGCTGCGCGAGCGGCTGCCCCGGCTCGGCTTCTACAACTGCTTCGGCCAGAGCGAGATCGGCCCCCTCGCCACCGTCCTCGCCCCCGACGAGCACAAGGGCCGGATGGACTCCTGCGGCCGCACGGTGCTCTTCGTCGAGGCGCGCGTGGTCGACGAGGACGGCGCCGAGGTCCCGGACGGCACCACGGGCGAGATCGTCTACCGGTCACCGCAGTTGTGCGACGGGTACTGGGACAAGCCCGAGGAGACGGCCGCCGCCTTCCGGGACGGCTGGTTCCGCTCCGGGGACCTCGCGACGCGCGACGCCCACGGCTACTACACGATCGTCGACCGGGTGAAGGACGCCATCAACTCCGGTGGTGTGCTGATCGCCTCGCGCCAGGTCGAGGACGCCCTGTACACCCATGACGCGGTCGCCGAGGCCGCGGTGATCGGCCTGCCCGACGACCGCTGGATCGAGGCCGTCACCGCGGTCGTCGTCACCCGCGCCGAGGTCACCGAGGCCGAACTCGTCGCCCACGTCAGGGAGAAGCTCCCCGCGTTCAAGGCGCCGAAGCGAGTCCTGTTCACGGACGCCCTGCCGCGCAACGCCAGCGGGAAGATCCTCAAGCGCGAACTCCGGGAGCGCTACGGCGATTAGGGCGCGTCCGCCGGACGACGACGGGTTCCCGGTCGCCGTCCCCGGTGCCGGGCCCCGGCCGCACGCCTCGCCCTACGCCCCTTGCGCGTCCGTCCGGCGCAGGTCCACGATCCGGCGGATCTTGCCCACCGACCGTTCCAGCGACTCCGGTTCGACGATCTCCACGGAGACCGTCACCCCGACGCCGTCCTTGACGGCCGCCGCGATCGACCTGGCCGCCGCCTCGCGCACCTCTGGTCCCGCGTCCTGCCGGGCCTCCGCCCGGACCGTGAGCGCGTCCATGCGCCCCTCCCGGGTCAGCCGCAACTGGAAGTGCGGCGCCACCCCGGGCGTGCGCAGCACGATCTCCTCGATCTGAGTGGGGAACAGGTTCACCCCGCGCAGGATCAGCATGTCGTCGCTGCGGCCGGTGACCTTCTCCATCCGCCGGAAGACCCGCGCCGTGCCCGGCAGCAGCCGCGTCAGGTCCCGCGTCCGGTACCGGACGATCGGCATCGCCTCCTTGGTGAGCGAGGTGAAGACCAGCTCGCCCTCCTCGCCGTCCGGCAGCACCTCACCGGTGATCGGGTCGACGATCTCCGGGTAGAAATGGTCCTCCCAGACGTGCAGCCCGTCCTTGGTCTCCACGCACTCCTGCGCCACCCCCGGGCCGATCACCTCGGAGAGCCCGTAGATGTCGACGGCGTCGATCGCGAACCGCTCCTCGATCTCCCGGCGCATCCGCTCCGTCCACGGCTCCGCCCCGAACACGCCCACCCGCAGCGAGGTGGAGCGCGGGTCGACGCCCTGCCGCTCGAACTCGTCGAGGATCGTCAGCATGTACGACGGCGTCACCATGATGATCCGCGGCTCCAGGTCCCGGATCAGCTGCACCTGACGGGCCGTCATGCCGCCGGACGCGGGGATCACCGTGCAGCCGAGCCGCTCCGCGCCGTAGTGCGCGCCCAGGCCGCCGGTGAACAGGCCGTACCCGTAGGCCACATGGACCTTGTCGCCGGGCCGTGCGCCCGCCGCGCGCAGCGACCTCGCCACCATGTCGGACCAGAGCGAGAGGTCGCCGTCGGTGTAACCGACCACCGTGGGGCGGCCGGTGGTGCCGCTGGAGGCGTGCAGACGGCGGATGCGCTCCTGCGGGACCGCGAACATGCCGTACGGGTAGTTCGCCCGCAGGTCCGCCTTCACGGTGAACGGGAAGCGGGCGAGGTCGTCGAGGGAGCGGCAGTCGTCGGGGCGCACCCCGGCCTTGTCGAAGGACTCACGGTAGAAGGGCACGTGCGCGTAGGCGTGCCGCAGCGAGGCGCGCAGCCGCTCCAGCTGGAGGGCCCGCAGCGCCTCCCGGTCGAGCCGTTCCCCCGAGTCCAGCAGCTCCGTCGCGTCCGTCATCGGGACTTCTCCCTCACCAACCGTGCCAATACGGGCGACCGATCATTCGGTCGATCTGTACGGGATCAGTAATTCAGGAGCCCGGGGGACAGGCAAGGGGTGCGCGCCGACTTTTTCCGGCGCGCACCCCTTCTCCCGGGAGGTGTCTCCGGGTCAGCCCGTCCCGCCGGGCCCGAACGCCGTCATGAAGCGGTCACGGAAGGTGTCCATGCCCCACTGCGGACCGTCGTCGGCGGGCTTCAGACCGTCCGCCCAGCCCCAGTCGGCGATCTTGTCGAGGACCTTCGGGTCGTGCGCGACGACGGTGATCGGGACGTCCCTGCTGGTGCTGCCCGCGGTGACGGTCGGGACCGGCTGGTGGTCGCCCAGGAAGACCAGGACCGTGTCGTCGTCGCCGTAGCGCTGGACCCACTCGGTGAGGCTGTGCAGGGAGTACTCGATCGCGTTCTTGTACTCGGTGCGCACGCTCTCCGGGTTCTTCCAGACCTCCTTGGGGTCCTTGCCCTCCTTCTTGATCTGCTCGAAGACCGAACCGTCGCCCAGGTCGTCCCAGTCGATCATGTGGGCGACGGGCGCCCAGGGGTTGTGGCTCGACGCCAGGATGATCTCCGCCATGATCGGGTCCCGGTCCTTCCTGCCGTGCTCCAGGCGCTCGAACGCCTCCAGGCTGAACTGGTCGGGCACCGGCGTCCAGCTGAAGTACGGCCCCTGGTAGCCGAGGTGCTCCGAGTCGTAGATGTGGTCGAGCCCGAAGAACTTGCCCTCCGGCCAGGCCCGCCGCACCCCGGGCACGATGCCGACCGTGCGCCACGCCCCGGTCTTGCGGAAGTAGCTGGTGAGCGTCGCCCGGTCGCTGGTGGTCAGGCTGCGGTAGCGCTGCTGGTTCTTGATCCACAGCCCGGAGAGGAACGTCGAGTGCGCCAGCCAGCTCCCGGCCCCCGTCACCGGGGACCGCAGCCAGGCGCTGCGCGAGCCGAAACCGGCCGCCTCAAGGTCGGCGGTGCCCTTCTTCAGGACGGCGCCCACGTCCGACGCCATCGCCGGGTCGTCGATCGCGGTCCTGCCGTAGCTCTCGATGAACGTGAAGAGCACGTCCTTGCCGCGCAGCCCGGTCAGCAACTGGTCGGGGGGCGTGTCGGCGAAGGCGTCCACGGCGGCCTGCCGGTCGAAGACGCGCCCGTCGGCGAGGCCCGCCCGCACCTGCTCCACCCGGTTGCCGACCAGGTCGGCGTCGAGCTTCGAGGCGACCGGCACACCGCCGAACTGCACGCCCAGCGTCACGCAGGTGATCCACGCGGTGCCGAGGACCAGGGTCGTCCTGGCCGCCGTCGGACGGTGGCCGACCATGAGGTCGGACAGCCGCACCACCGCGAGCGCCGTCAGCACCAGGACCGCGACCAGC
The DNA here is from genome assembly GCF_900091845.1 of Streptomyces sp. SolWspMP-5a-2. GTDB lineage: Bacteria > Actinomycetota > Actinomycetes > Streptomycetales > Streptomycetaceae > Streptomyces > Streptomyces doudnae. The sequence goes on along the minus strand of NZ_FMCI01000208.1, from coordinate 8,478 downwards.
AGCACGACCACACCGATGACGGCGGCGATCTCCCCGGTCCGCCCGAACGACTCCCGCACCCACTCGGTCGCCCCGCCCAGCAGGCTCCAGTCGAGGACCAGGTCGAAGGGGCGGGCCAGCACCGAGTAGAAGCCCATGTCGACGAGTTTCACGACGGTCAGCAGGCCGAGGAGCACGCCGGTGACCAGCGCGGTCACCCGGCGGGCCCGCGGCGGCAGCGCCAGCAGCAGCCCCGCGACGAGCACGCCCTCGGCCGGGATCCGCAGGAACGACTGGACGTCGAGGCGGTCGAGCCGGTTCGGCACCAGCAGGGCGAAGAGGACCAGCGCGACGGCGAGCACGGTCGTGCCGACGGTCACGTACCGGGCCGCCCGCGCACCGGGCCGCCACCGCCCGAACCGGCCGGGACGCGGATCGTCCACGGGGGCGGAAGCGGGAGCGGGATCGGCGGAGGGCTCGGGATCGTCGACGGAGGATTCGGGATCATCGACGGCGGGTTCGGGTTCGGGTTCGGGCTTGGGCTTGGGGTCGGCGGGCGCGGGCGCGGGCGCGTCAGCGGACTCGGGCGCAGGCTCGGTGGCGGTGGCGGTGGCGGTGGCGGTAGCGGTGGCGGCGGTGGCGTCGGGCTCCGTGCGGTCGGCGCCGTCCGTCACCGTCGGGGCCGTCACCGCCGGGTCCGCCACCGCCGGGTCCGCCGCCGGGTCCGCGGGCTCCGGGGTCGGCGGCTCAGGCGCCTCGTCCGTCTCCGGGGTCCCTGTGTCGCTCCCGGTCCTGCGGCGGGCCTCGTCCGGCCCGGTCGCCGCTGCCTCCGTCTCCCCGGCGGCCCCGTCGTCCTTCCCCCGGGCTGCCGTCGCCGGACCCGCCGCCTCGGGGTCCGGTGTTCCGGTGGCTGCGGGGGGCTGGTCCGCCCGCCCGGGGTCGGGGGTGGTGTCCGGCAGTCGGTGAGGGGGCTTGAGGTGCGGCACCCGGAGGTCCTTCCGTGCGAGGCGCGGTATCGGCGCGACGGACCCGGCTCGCGTGGCCCGGCCGCCACTCTCCGTACGGGCCACCTCCGGTCACCGTTCACCTCGCCGGGTCAACCGCGCGCAAAGAGTACGCCGGTCAGGCCCCCGAACCCGGCGCCCGGCGACGCGTCGCGCGGGCTCTCGCGGTACGGACTCGCGCTCACGCGTCGTCCGCCGCCGCCACCTCGCGGGCCCACCGGTAGTCCGCCTTGCCGCTGGGGGAGCGGCGGATCGCCTCGGCGATCACCAGTTGGCGCGGGATCTTGTACCCGGCCAGCCGGGACCGGCAGTATCCCTGGACGTCGGCCAGGGAGGGCGCCGCCGCTCCCGCGCGCACCTGCACCACCGCCGCCACATGGTTGCCCCAGGTCGCGTCGGGCACCCCGGCCACCAGGGCGTCGTACACGGCCGGGTGGGACTTGAGGGCCTGCTCGACCTCCTCCGGGTACACCTTCTCGCCGCCCGTGTTGATGCACTGCGAACCCCGGCCCAGCACGGTCACCACCCCGTCCGCGTCGACCGTCGCCATGTCCCCGAGCAGCACCCAGCGCACGCCGTCCTGCTCGAAGAACGTGTCGGCCGTCTTGCGGGGGTCGTTGTAGTAGCCGAGGGGGACGTGCCCGCACTGCGCGACGCGGCCCACCTCGCCCACCGCGACCGGCACGCGGGTCGCCGGATCGACCACCTGGGTGCGGGAGTTGACGCGGATGCGGAAGCCGCGCTCGGGCCCCGAGTCGGGCGTCGCCGTGCCGTTGAAGCCGGACTCGGAGGAGCCGAAGTTGTTGAGGAGCGCCACGTTCGGCACCAGCGCCTGGAACTCCCGCCGCACGGTGTCCGACATGATCGCGCCCGAGGAGGAGACGCTGAACAGCGAGGAGCAGTCGGTGCCCGCGAGCGGTCCGCCCAGCGCGTCGATCAGCGGGCGCAGCATCGCGTCGCCGACCAGGGAGATGCTGGTGACCTTCTCCCGCTCGACGGTCCGCAGCACCTCCTCGGGCACGAACTTGCGGTGCAGCACGACCCGTTGCCCGAAGTTGAAGCCGATGAACGCGGTGAGGGTGGACGTCCCGTGCATGAGCGGGGGAGTGGGGAAGAAGGTGATGCCCGAGCCGCCCGCCGCGACCCGCTCGGCGATCTCCTCGGGCTTGCTCACCGGCTCGCCGGTGGGCGCCCCGCCGCCCAGCCCGGCGAAGAACAGGTCCTCCTGACGCCACATCACGCCTTTGGGCATGCCGGTGGTGCCGCCGGTGTAGATGATGAACTGGTCGTCGCCCGAGCGCCCGGCGAACCCGCGCCCGGCGGCGGCCCGCGCGACGGCGTCGGCGAACGGCACCGCCGGCAATGCCGCCGCGCCCGGCTCCGGTGTGCCGACCCGGACCAGGTGGCGCAGTGTCCCGCCGGTGCCGGGCAGCGCCGCGGCGACCCGGTCGGTGAACTCCGCGTCGAAGACCAGGGCGACCAGATCGGCGTCCCGGTAGAGATAGGTCAACTCGTCCTCGACGTAGCGGTAGTTGACGTTGACGGGGACGATCCGCGCCTTCAGGCAGCCCAGCACGGTCTGCAGGTACTCGACGCCGTTGTAGAGGTGGAGTCCGAGGTGTTCGCCCGGCCGGACGCCGCTGTCGAGGAGGTGGTGGCCGACGCGGTTCGCCGCCGCGTCGAGTTCGGCGTACGTCAGGCGCCGCTCCGCGCCGGTGCCGGGATGGTCGACGTACACGAGCGCCTCGCGGTCCGGGACCGTGTCGGCGACCGACTCGAACAGGTCGGCAATGTTGTACTCCACCGCTCCTCCTGACACGAAGGCATGACGAGGAAAGGCCCACACGACGGTTCGCCGGTCATCAGAGCAAAGGGGGCGGCAACTGTGAAGGCCCCCCGCAGAAGTAATCTGACTACCTGTCAGAAACCTCTTGTACTGACTACCCGCCTCCTGCAACCTGTTCTCGTTCTGAAGACGGGAGGACGGCGATGGGTGGAACGGCGATGGGGGAGCGGCCCGGGGCGGTGCCCCGATGAGCGGGACCCGGGCGACCGGCACGGACGGCGGCGCCGCACACGACGGCGCTCCCGGCGGCCCGGCGCCGGGCGGCACCGAACACCTCACCGTACGGCGCGAAGGGGCCACCCTGGTGCTGACCCTGAACCGGCCCGAGGCGCGGAACGCCCTCTCGCTGCCGATGCTCGTCGGCCTGTACGACGGCTGGCTCGCGGCGGACGAGGACGAGGACATCCGCTCGATCGTGCTGACCGGCTCGGGCGGCGCCTTCTGCGCGGGCATGGACCTCAAGGCGCTGGCCGGCGGCGGGATGGCGGGCGAGGAGTACCGGGACCGGCTGACCGCCGACCCCGACCTGCACTGGAAGGCGATGCTGCGCCACCACCGCCCGCGCAAACCGGTGATCGCCGCCGTCGAGGGCGTCTGCGTGGCGGGCGGCACCGAGATCCTCCAGGGCACCGACATCCGGGTCGCGGCCGAGTCGGCGACCTTCGGCCTCTTCGAGGTGCGGCGCGGACTCTTCCCGATCGGCGGCTCGACGGTCCGCCTGCAACGGCAGATCCCGCGCACCCACGCCCTGGAGATGCTGCTCACCGGCCGCCCCTACACCGCGCGCGAGGCCGCCGCCGTCGGACTGGTCGGCCACGTGGTCCCCGACGGGGACGCGCTCGGCAAGGCCCTGGAGATCGCCGAACTCGTCAACGCCTGCGGCCCGTTGGCCGTCGAGGCGGTGAAGGCGTCGGTCTACGCGACGGCCGGGATGACCGAGAGCGACGGACTCGCCGCCGAACTGGAGCGCGGCTGGCCCGTCTTCGCCACCGCCGACGCCAAGGAAGGCGCCCGTGCCTTCGCGGAGAAACGGCCGCCCGTCTACAGGCGCGCCTGAGCTGCCCCACAAGGAGACCGGCATGCCTCACGTCCTCAAGGCCCCCCTCACCGTGGAGTTCCCGTTCACCCGCTCCCTCGGCCCCGTCCAGAGCGCCTTCCTCACCGGGCTGCGCGAACGCGTCGTCCTCGGCGTCCGGGGAAGCGACGGCCGGGTCCTGGTGCCCCCGGCCGAGTACGACCCGGTGACCGCCGAGGAGATCCGCGACCTCGTCGAGGTCGCCCCCACCGGCACCGTCACCACCTGGGCCTGGAACCACGAACCCCGGCGCGGACAGCCCCTCGGCACCCCGTTCGCCTGGGTCCTCGTCCGCCTCGACGGCGCCGACACCGCCCTCCTGCACGCCCTCGACGCCCCCGGGCCCGACGCCGTCCGCACCGGGATGCGGGTCCGCGTCCGCTGGGCCGGGGAACGCACCGGGGCCGTCACCGACATCGCCTGCTTCGAACCGTACGACGGCGAGCCCGAGCCGCCCGGCGGTCACCCGGGCGTGTTCGAGGACCCGGTGCGCGGCATCGTCGCCCCCGCCCGGCTCGACTACACCTACAGTCCGGGCCGCGCGCAGACCGCCTACCTGGACGCGCTCGGCTCGCGCCGGATCGTCGGCGAACGCTGCCCGTCCTGCCGCAAGGTGTACGTGCCGCCCCGGGGCGCCTGCCCCACCTGCGGCGTCGCCACCGCCGAACAGGTCGAGGTGGGCCCGCGCGGCACCGTCACCACCTTCTGCATCGTCAACATCAAGGCGAAGAACCTCGACATCGAAGTCCCCTACGTCTACGCCCACATCGCCCTCGACGGCGCCGACCTCGCCCTGCACGCCCGGATCGGCTCCCTCCCCTACGACCAGGTGCGGATGGGCCTGCGCGTCGAACCGGTCTGGTCCGAGGGGTCCCGCTACCCCGACCACTACCGGCCCACCGGCGAACCCGACGCGCCCTACGACACCTACAAGGAGCTGCTGTGACGCGGGACATCGCGGTCGTCGCCTTCGCCCAGAGCGACCACCGCCGCACCAGCGACGAACTGTCCGAGGTCGAACTGCTGATGCCGGTCCTGCACGAGGTGCTGGAGCGCACCGGCCTGCGCACCGCCGACATCGGCTTCACCTGCTCCGGCTCCAGCGACTACCTGGCGGGCCGGGCCTTCTCCTTCACCCTCGCCCTCGACGGCGTCGGCGCCTGGCCGCCGCTGTCCGAGTCGCACGTCGAGATGGACGGCGCCTGGGCCCTGTACGAAGCGTGGACGAAACTCCGCACCGGGGACGCCGACACCGCCCTCGTCTACTCCTACGGCAAGTCGTCGCCCGGCTCCCTGCGCGACGTCCTCACCCGCCAGCTCGACCCCTACTACGTGGCGCCGCTGTGGCCCGACTCGGTCGCCCTCGCCGCCCTCCAGGCCCAGGCGCTCCTCGACGCGGGCCACGCCGACGAACCCGCCCTCGCCGCGGTCGCCGCCCGCAGCCGCGCCGACGCCGTGACCAACTCCCGTGCCCAGGTGCGCGGTGCGGTCCCGCACGGCGACTACCTGGTCCGCCCGCTGCGCACCGGCGACTGCCCGCCGATCGGGGACGGCGCCGCCGCCGTCGTCCTCGCCGCCGGTGACCTGGCCCGGCGGCTGTGCCCGCGGCCCGCCTGGATCCGGGGCATCGACCACCGGATCGAGGCGCACTCCCTGGGCGTCCGCGACCTCACCGACTCGCCCTCCGCGCGGCTCGCGGCGGAACGCGCGGGTGCCTTCGAACGGCCCGTCGACACCGCCGAGTTGCACGCCCCGTTCACCTCCCAGGAGATCGTCCTGCGCAGGGCGCTGCGGCTCGGCGACGACGTCCGCGTCAACCCGTCGGGCGGAGCCCTCGCCGCCAACCCGATGATGGCCGCCGGGCTCGTCCGGGTCGGCGAGGCCGCCGCCGCCGTCCACCGGGGCGCCTCCGACCGGGCGCTCGCCCACGCCACCTCCGGCCCCTGTCTCCAGCAGAACCTGGTGGCCGTCCTCGAAGGGGATCCGCGATGAGCAAGGAACCCGTGGCCGTCACAGGCGTCGGCCAGACCAGGCACGTGGCCGCCCGCCGGGACGTCTCCCTGGCCGGTCTGGTCCGGGAGGCCGCCCGACAGGCCCTGGACGACGCCGAGTTGACGTGGGCCGACATCGACGCCGTCGTCATCGGCAAGGCCCCCGACTTCTTCGAGGGCGTCATGATGCCGGAGCTGTACCTCGCGGACGCGCTCGGCGCCGTCGGCAAACCCCTGCTGCGGGTGCACACCGCGGGCTCGGTCGGCGGCTCCACCGCGCTGGTCGCCGCCAACCTCGTCGCCGCCCGCGTCCACTCCACCGTCCTGACCGTCGCCTTCGAGAAGCAGTCCGAGTCCAACGCCATGTGGGGCCTCTCGCTGCCCATCCCCTTCCAGCAGCCCCTGCTCGCCGGGGCGGGCGGCTTCTTCGCCCCGCACGTGCGCGCCTACATGCGGCGCAGCGGCGCCCCCGACACCGTCGGCTCACTGGTCGCCTACAAGGACCGCCGCAACGCCCTGAAGAACCCCTACGCCCACCTCCACGAGCACGACATCACCCTGGCCAAGGTCCAGGCGTCCCCGATGCTCTGGGACCCCATCCGCTACTCCGAGACCTGCCCCTCCTCGGACGGCGCCTGCGCCATGGTCCTCACCGACCGCGCCGGGGCCGCCCGTTCGCCCCGGCCGCCCGCCTGGCTGCACGGCGGCGCCATGCGCAGCGAGCCCACCCTCTTCGCGGGCAAGGACTTCGTGTCGCCGCGGGCGGGCAAGGACTGCGCCGCGGACGTCTACCGGCAGGCCGGCGTCACCGACCCGCGCCGGGACATCGACGCCGTCGAGATGTACGTGCCGTTCTCCTGGTACGAGCCGATGTGGCTGGAGAACCTCGGGTTCGCCGAGGAGGGCGAGGGCTGGAAGCTCACCGAGGCCGGGGTCACCGAACTCGACGGGGACCTGCCCGTCAACATGTCGGGCGGTGTCCTGTCCACCAACCCGATCGGCGCCTCCGGCATGATCCGGTTCGCCGAGGCGGCCCTCCAGGTGCGCGGGCAGGCAGGGGAGCACCAGGTGGAGGGGGCCCGCCGGGTGCTCGGGCACGCCTACGGCGGCGGATCGCAGTTCTTCGCGATGTGGCTCGTCGGCGCGGACGCACCCGACTCCTGAACCTCCCCGAAAGGTCCTCCTCACGTGGCCTGTCGGCGGTGGGAGACGATCGCTAGGCTGACCGCGGACGACGAAAAGGGAGGAGCACGGACGTGGCCGAGAGCACCATCCAGCAGCATCCGCTCGCAGGCTGGGACAAGCCCGAGCTGGACCTCAGCGGCGCCGACTGGCACTCCAGCAGCCGCGGGCTCGGGGATGTCCAGATCGCCTTTGTCGAGGGCTTCATCGCGATGCGCAACAGCGGTCGGCCGGAGAGCCCCTCCCTGATCTTCACGCCCGCGGAGTGGGGGGCCTTCGTGTCGGGCGCGCGGGACGGCGAGTTCGACCTGACCTGAGCCGACCCCGTGGTGTTCCCCGGGTTTTTCCGGACACGCGACCTCGATCGCCGTCCGGGGACCGGCCTCTGAGCGAGGCTGGCCCCCGGAAGCGGAAGGTCATACTCCGGAGGTGAGGAACCCATGAGCACCCTGCCGGTCATCGCGGCGGTCGACGGTTCGGACAACGCGCTGCGCGCCCTGGACTGGGCCGTGGACGCGGCCCGCGGGCGCGGGGCGCCGCTGCGCGTCGTCCATGTGCGCCAGAACGACGCCTGGGCCCAGCCCGGCGTCCCGCTCGCCCCCGTGCCCGACCCCGACGACGACACCGTCGTCGCCGAGGTGCGCCGCCATCTCGACGGCGTGCCCGACCGGCCCGTCATGGAGTACCTGGCCGTGGAGGGAGCGCCCGGCGCGATCCTGCCCGAACTGGGCGCCACCGCCCAGCTGTTGGTCCTCGGCTCGCGCGGCAGGGGCGGCTTCGCCAGCCTGCTGCTCGGCTCCAACGGCATGGCCGCCTCACGGGACGCCGACTGCCCCGTCGTCGTCGTGCCCCCGCCGGGACGCGAGGTGCACGGCGACGGACCCGGCGAACCCGGACCCCGGGTGGTCGTCGGCCTCAAGGTGGACAGCCCGGACGACGCGACCCTCGCCTTCGCCTTCACCGAGGCCGAACGGCTCGGCGCCCGCGTCCACGCCGTCGCCGCCTACACCTGGCCGGTGCAGACCGTCGTCGCCGGGGGGCTCCTGCCGCCCACCGTCGACCAGGACGCCATCGAGCGCGAGACCCGCACCCTGGCCGAGGGCTCCCTCGCCCCCCACCGCGAGCGTCACCCGCGGGTGCGGACCGACGTCGTCGCGGCCCCCGGCGACGCCGCCGGTCTGCTCGTCGCCGCCTCCGCCGGCGCGGACCTGGTCGTCGTCGGCCGCCACCGCCGCAGGCTGCTCGCCCCGGCCCGGCTGCTCGGCTCGGTCACCCAGGCCGTGCTGCTGCACGCGGCGAGCCCGATCGCCGTGGTCCCCCCGGCGCCGGAGCCCGGGGAGGAGTAACGCCCGCCGCCCGGACCACCCGGCGGTACGCGGCCGGTCCGGGCGCGCGCCCATC
>NZ_FMCI01000130.1 GCF_900091845.1 Streptomyces sp. SolWspMP-5a-2 | reverse complement strand
TGCTCGGACCCGCCGTCGGATTGGTGCCGTTGGCCTGCGCGGTGGTGGCCGCCGCGACGGAGTACGCCGCGGGACCGGCCAGCAGCGCGACGACCGCGGCCAGGGACGCGAGCCCCAGCAGCCGCCGCCGGCCCAGGAACCGCCCGGCGAGCAGCCCGGCGACCGCGACCGTGCCCGCGACGGCGGCCACCGCCTCGGCGACCGTGTACAGGGCGCCCTCGCCCGACACCCGCTCCAGCAGGACGACCGCCCACCCGGTGCTCCCGGCCACCGCCAGCGGCAGCACCCACGCCCACGGGACGGCCCGCCGCTCCCGCAGGGCCCGGTGCAGCAGCACCCCGCCCGCGCCCGCGAGCGCCGCGACACCGGGGGCCATGGCGGTCACGTAGTACGGGTGGAAGGTGCCCTCGGCGAGCGCGAAGGTCAGGTAGTGCAGCACGAACCAGCCGCCCCACAGCAGCAGCGCCGCCCGTTCGGGGTCCGTCCGGGGCGCCCGGCCGCGCAGCACCAGACCACCCGCGAGCGCGACGGCCGCGAACGGGATCAGCCAGGAGATCTGACCGCCCATGATCTCGTTGAACATCCGGTACAGGCCCGAACTCCCGCCGAAACTCGCCCCGTTGCCCTGCGAGCCGACCGACGAGGACGCGCCCAGGATGCGGCCGAACCCGTTGTAGCCGATCACCAGGTCCCAGACCGTGTTGTCGGTCGAACCCCCGATGTAGGGCCGCGAGGAGGCCGGGATCAGGTCGACGACCACCATCCACCAGGCGCTGGAGACCACCAGCGCGACCGCCGCCACCGCCAGATTGCGCAGCCGGCGGCCGAGGGGGACGCGCGCGGCCCACAGGTAGACCACGAGGAACACCGGCAGCACCACGTACGCCTGCATCATCTTCGTGTTGAACGCGAAGCCGATCGCGACCCCGGACCACACCAGCGGCAGCAGCCGCCCGGTGCGCACCGCGCGCATCAGGGCGGCGGCGCCCAGCAGCATCAGGAAGACCAGCACCGGGTCCGGGTTGGTGTCCCGGTCGATGGCGACCGTGATCGGCGTGAGGGCGAGCGCCAGCGCGGCGACGGTGGCCGCCACCGCCCCGAAGTCCCGCTTCACCATGCGGTGCAGCAGCGCCACCGAGCCGGTCCCGACGGCGACCATCGGCAGCGCCAACTGCCAGGTCCCGTACCCGAGGACGCGCGCCGACAGGCCCATCACCCACAGCGCGAACGGCGGCTTGTCGACGGTGATGAAGCTGCCCGCGTCCAACGCCCCGAAGAAGAACGCCTTCCAGCTCTTCGTGCCGCTGTAGACGGCCGCGTCGTAGAAGCTGTTGCCGGTCAGCGAGGTGATGTTCCAGGCGTACAGCGCGGTGGCCAGGGCGAGGACCGCCCACAGCGCGGGGCGGGCCCAGCGGGGGTCCTCCGGGGCGCCGGTGAACACCCGGCCCAGCCGCGAGGACGGCCGTGCCGGGCCCCGGTGCCTGCCCTCGGGGGCGGCGGGCGCGGGCGGTGGGGCGAGGGTCGTCATGACGCGTGCTCCAGGTGCTCGAAGGGCCAGGCGCGCGCCCCGGCGGGCAGGACGGCGGTGGTGTCGGCGCGGCGCCCCGACCCGGTGGGGCGGGCGACCGCGTGCCTCGACCTTCGGGGCCGTTCCTCGGTGCGCGCTGGGTGCGCGCTGAGCGGAGGGTGAGAATCAGCGGACTCACAGGCACGGCACAGCCGGAGCCGTCGCGCCCCGGGGCGCGCGCCCGCGGCGGCCGTTCGCGCCGTCCGCGGCGACCGGGGCGTGGACGGGCCGCCCCGCCGCGCCGCGGGCCGTCTAGACTTTGCCCCGCGACGGCCCGTAACCGTTGGCCGAAGAGAGCAAGATCTGCCAAAACCCGAAGGGTATTCGGCGTTTTGATACGGATAGATTCAGTCACCAAGCGGTACCCGGACGGCACGGTGGCGGTCGACCGCCTCTCGTTGGACATTCCCGACCGTGCGATCACCGTCTTCGTCGGGCCCTCGGGCTGCGGCAAGACCACGACCCTGCGGATGATCAACCGGATGATCGAGCCCAGCGAGGGCACGATCCTCATCGACGGCAAGGACATCCTCAAGGAACCCGTCAACACCCTGCGCCGGTCCATGGGTTACGTCATCCAGAACGCCGGTCTCTTCCAGCACCGCACGATCATCGACAACATAGCGACCGTGCCCCGGCTGCTCGGCTGGGACAAGGCCCGCGCCCGCGACCGGGCCCGCGAGCTGATGGGCCGGGTCGGCCTCGACCCCGCGCTCGCCAAGCGCTACCCCTACCAGCTCTCCGGCGGCCAGCAGCAGCGCGTCGGTGTGGCCCGCGCCCTCGCCGCCGACCCGCCGGTGCTCCTGATGGACGAGCCCTTCTCCGCCGTCGACCCGATCGTGCGCAAGGGCCTTCAGGACGAACTCCTGCGCATCCAGGACGAGTTGGGCAAGACCATCGTCTTCGTCACGCACGACATAGACGAGGCCGTGAAGATCGGCACCAAGGTCGCCGTGATGCGCACCGGCGGACGGCTCGCCCAGTTCGCGCCGCCCGCCGAACTGCTCACCGACCCGGCCGACGCCTTCGTCGAGGACTTCCTCGGCGCCGACCGCGGCATCAGGCGGCTGTCGTTCTTCCCCGCCGCCGGGCTCCCGCTGCTCACCACGCCGGTGGTCGCCGTCGACGCCACCGCCGAGCAGATCGCCGCCCGCGCCACCCCCGACGTGCCCTACCTCCTCGTCACCGGGCTCGACGGCAGGCCGCTCGGCTGGGGCGAGCCGCACACCCTGACCGCGGGCCGCATCGACCCCGCCCGGCTGATCGGCCACGGCCGCCCCTTCGAGCACGCCACCGAGTCGCTGCGGGCCGCCCTGGACTGCGCCGTCCTCTCGCCCACCGGGTGGGCCGTCGCGGTGGGCGCCGACGGCCGGGTCACCGGCGTGGTCTCCCAGCAGACCGTCGCCGAGGCCATCCGCAGCGCCCACGCGGCGGCCCCCGCCGATGAGAAGGCCGCCCGGTGAGCGGCCTGTTCGAGATACCCAGCGACCTCCAGAACACCTACTGGGGCCTGGTCGTCCTCCATCTGCGGCTGGCCCTGGTGCCGGTCGCCGCCGGACTGCTGGTCGCGCTGCCGCTGGCCCAGCTCTGCGTCCGGCTGCGCTGGCTCTACCCGCCGGTGCTGTGGGTGACCACCGTGCTCTACGCGGTGCCCTCGCTCGCCTTCTTCGTCGTCCTCATCGACTACACCGGGCAGACCGAGACGACGGTCATGATCCCGCTGGCCGTCTACAGCCTGGTGGTGTTCGTGCCCGCGCTCGTCGACGGCGTCCGCTCGGTGCCGCAGGAGACCATGGACGCGGCGACCGCGATGGGCCTCGGCCCGCTGCGCCGCTACCTCCAGGTGCAGCTGCCGATCGCCGCGCCCGCCATCATCGCGGGCCTGCGGGTGGCCACCGTCTCCAGCATCTCGCTGGTCAGCGTCGGCATGCTGATCGGCAACCAGGGCGGGCTCGGCAACCTGCTCAACGACGGCATGATCTACCACCAGCCCCGGCTGATCTGGCTCTCCGTCATCGGCACCGCCGTCCTCGCCATCGCCGCGGACGCCGCGCTGGTCGTCCTGCGGACGGTCCTGACGCCCTGGATGCCCCGCGGCAGGAGCGCCGCCCGCCCCGCACCCGCCGAGGCCCGGCCCGAACCGGCCGCGCCCGTCCTGAAGGACGCCGCCCGGTGAACGTACTCCACTTCATCCAGCAGTTCTTCAGCGACAGTGCCCACTGGCACGGCTACGACGGCATCCCCACCCGGCTGCGCGAGCACGTCCAGTACTCGCTGATCGCGCTCGGCATCGCCGCCGCCATCGGGCTGCCGGTCGGCCTGGTCACCGGCCACACCGGACGCGGCGGCAACAGCCTCGCGCTGATCGCCACCGCCGCCCGCGCCCTGCCCAGCTTCGGGCTGCTGGTGCTGATGTTCGTGCTGCTCGGCCTCGGCCATCTGCCGGTGATGATCCCGCTGGTGGTGCTCGCCGTGCCGCCGATCCTGGTCACCACGTACGAGGCCATGCGCTCCGTCGACCCGTCCCCGGTGGACGCCGCGCGCGGCATGGGCATGGCCGAGTCGCGGATCCTCTTCCACGTCGAACTCCCGGTCGCGCTCCCGCTGATCCTCAGCGGACTGCGCTCGGCGGCGATCCAGATCGTCTCGACGGCCACCATCGCCGCCTACGTGAGCCTCGGCGGCCTCGGCCGCTACATCGTCGACGGCCTCTACCAGCGCAACTACGAGAAGGTGGTGGGCGGCGCGAGCCTGGTCGCGGTGCTCGCCCTGGTCACCCTGGGCTTCTTCTGGGCGGTCGCCCGCCTCACCGTCTCCCCGGGGGTGCGCCGGGGCCACTGAGGACCCGGCGGCACCACGGAGGGCGGGCCCGGGACGGACACGATGTCCGTCCCGGGCCCGCCCTCCGTGGTGTGCTCAGCCCTCGGTGCGCGCCAGGGCCCGCTCCAGGACGACGAGCAGCGCGTCGCGCACCGAGCCGCGCTCCCGGGCGTCGAAGACCACTACGGGGACCCGGTCGGCGACGTCGAGCGCCCAGCGGACCTCGTCGATGCTGTGCTCGACCTGGCCGTCGAAGGCGTTGACGGCGACCGCGAACGGGATCTGCCGGTGCTCGAAGTAGTCGACCGCCGCGTAGCAGTCGTCGAGCCTGCGGGTGTCGACGATGACGAGGCCGCCCAGGGCGCCCTCGACGATGTCGTCCCACATGAACCCGAACCGCTCCTGCCCCGGGGTGCCGAACAGGTACAGCTTGAGCGTCGGGTCGATGGTGAGGCACCCGAAGTCCATCGCCACCGTGGTGGTGGTCTTGGTCGGGGTGTGGCTCAGGTCGTCCACGCCCGCCGCGACCTCGGTGATCGCGGCCTCGGTGGTCAGCGGCTCGATCTCGGAGATCGCGCCGACGGCGGTCGTCTTGCCCACGCCGAACCCGCCCGCGATCACCATCTTGACCGGCAGCGGCGGACGTACGGGGGCCACCGGTGCGGCCGGGGTGCGGCCGGCCGGGTCATTCGGTGTCACGGAGTACCCCTCGGGAGTCGGGGATGGCCCGGAGGCCATCGATCACCCTGCGCAGGACGGACGCGTCGCGGGTGATGTCGATGTCGGGCACGTACACCGTCAGATGACCGGCCGTGCGCAGGTCCTCGGCGAGGACCCGCACCACGTTCAGGTGCAGCCGCAGCCGGGCCGCGAGTTCCGCGATGGACTGCGGCAGCCGGCAGGCGGCGACGATGTCGTGCTGCTCGAAGGAGAGCCCGTCGAGCACGGTGAGCCCCCCGGCGGTGGCCACCACCTGGGTCTCTACGGGCACCGGCCGGCCGGTCGCGCTGGGCGCCACCCGACCGGCGGTGACCAGGAACGGCCGTACCGCGGGGGCGGGGCCGACCGGGTCCTGGCCCGGCTGTCTCAGTGCGTCCTCGCCGTCCGGTGGTCGGCCGTCGGCCATGTGTCTCGTCTTCCTTTCCGGACCGGTGGGTGACCGGTCAGCCGGTCTGCGGGACGCCGACGTTGTTCTTGAGCTCCAGGACGAGCTGCGGGCTGAGCGCGGACCCGGCCCGGTTGGCGAACAGCGTCATCTCGTAGGCGATGTTGCCGAGCTTGGCCTCCTTGTCGGCGACCACGCCGAGGACGGCGCCGCTGCCGATCGCGGAGACCAGGACGTGACCGCCCTCCAGGTCGATGATGACCTTGTTCAGACGGCCGAGACCGTAGTTGCCCGAGGCGCCCGCGGCCAGGCTGGTGATGCCGGACACGATCGCGGCCAGCCGCTCGGAGTGCGCGCGTTCCCGCAGCTCCGAGACGGCGATGAGCAGGCCGTCCGAGGAGACCGCGATGGCGTCGACGACACCCGCGGTCTCGTTGGCGAACCGGTTGAGCAACCAGGTGAAGTCGGCTGCGGCGGCCTGGAGATCGGTCGGCGTGACGCCTCCCGTCGGAGTGTCACCTGTCGACGTACTCACTGCTCCGCTCCTTCCGGGAGGTCGTTCTGGTGGTGCTGGTCGGTGGTTCTGTGGGGGGAGTCGGGCCGGGCCGCGACCGCGCTGTCGCGGTTGGCGCGTTCCACGGCCGCCTCGAACTCGTCGAGGGCGTCACGGACCGCGTCCGCGTCAGCGGGTTTCGCGGCCTGCCGGGACGACATCTGGTCGTCGTCGAGAGTGGTGCGGAGGGTGGCTCCGCGGACACGGCGGCGCAACGGGCGGGAGCCGTCGCCGGGCGGTGGTACGGACAGCGTCGGCTCCTCGGGCGTCGCCTCGGCGCGGGCCTTGGGGATGAACGGCGTCTGCCCGGACCGGACGGGCGGCTGCGCCTCGTCCCGGCGGGGCACACGGCGGGGGAGGGCGTCGGGGTGCTGATCGCCCCCGGGCGCCCGGTCCTGACCGGCCGCGGGGCGCGGCCCGGAGGGCGCGGGCGCGGGACGGCCGGTG
>NZ_FMCI01000303.1 GCF_900091845.1 Streptomyces sp. SolWspMP-5a-2 | reverse complement strand
GGCGCGCAGCGCGAGGGACGCGGCCTCCGCCGTCTCCGGCGCGGCGACGGCGTCCGCGCCCAGCAGCCGCCGCAGGGTCGCGTCGGCGGCACGCGCGCGTGCGGCGAGGACGGCGTCGGGCGCGGCGGTGTCCCACACGGCGGGCACGTGCCGGGCGACCAGCTCGTACCGGTAGTTGTAGAAGGCCGCGGTGACGGTCCCCGGGCCGACCCGTCCCATGGCCGCGGCCCGGGTGGCGAAGTTGACCGCCCGGGGGTCGGTGATGCCCAGCGCCCCCATCTCCGTCGCCAGGTCGGGGGAGAAGAACAGGGTGGAGTGCAGGGAGTTCAGCGTGTTGTGGCAGCGGCGGCCGGCGCGCGGCTCCAGGGCGGCGGTAGTCATGCCCTGCACGTTACCGACTGGTTGGTACGTCCAGAAGGGCCGCCCCCGCGCGGGATTCCGCCGCCGGGGACCCGAGGACGGGGGCCGCCGGTCGCCCGATGGCAGAAAAGGTGGGGAACGCGTCGTTGCGGACATCCCGGCACCCGCCGAGAATCGGGACATGAGGCAGCGCACCGTTCTCGTCCTTCTCTTCGACGGCGTCCAGAGCCTGGACGTCACCGGTCCCGTGGAGGTCTTCGCCGGGGCCGGGAACGCCGTGCCGGGCAGCTACCGCATCCGCACCGCCTCCCTCGACGGCGCCCCCGTGCGCACCTCGAGCGGCCTGACCCTGGTGCCGGACGGCTCCCTCGCCGACGCCGGGGACCCGGCCCCGCACACCCTGCTGGTGCCCGGCGGCGCGGGCACCCGCGACCTCGACCCGCTTCTGGTGGAGTGGCTGCGCGCGCACGGCCCGCGCGCCACCCGCCTGGTCTCCGTCTGCACCGGCGCCATCGCGCTCGCCGCCGCCGGACTGCTGGACGGCCGCCGGGTCACCACGCACTGGGCGTACTGCGCCACCCTCGCCCGCGACCACCCGGCCGTCGAGGTCGACCCCGACCCCATCTACGTGCGCGACGGCCGGGTCTCCACCTCGGCGGGCGTCACCTCAGGCATCGACCTCGCCCTCGCGCTGGTCGAGGAGGACCTCGGCCGCGACACCGCCCTGACCGTCGCCAGGCACCTGGTGGTCTTCCTGCGCAGGCCGGGCAACCAGGCCCAGTTCAGCGCCCAGCTCGCCGCCCAGACCGCCCGGCGCGAACCGCTGCGCGAGGTCCAGCAGTGGATCACCGAGCACCCGGCGGACGATCTGAGCGTCGGCGCCCTCGCCGCCCGCGCCGCCCTCTCGCCCCGGCACTTCGCCCGCGCCTTCGAGGCGGAGACCGGCACCACCCCGGGCCGCTACGTCGACCGGGTCCGGGTCGAGCACGCCCGCCGCCTCCTGGAGGACACCGCCGACGGTGTCGAGGAGATCTCCCGCGCCAGCGGCTACGGCACCCCCGAGGCCATGCGCCGCGCCTTCGTCAAGGCGCTCGGCACGGCCCCGGCCGAGTACCGCCGCCGCTTCCGTCCCGCACCCGCCCCGCGTTAGGAACGCCGATGCAGATCGCCATCGTCCTCTTCGACCGCTTCACCGCGCTGGACGCGGTCGGCCCCTACGAGACCCTCGGACGGCTCCCGGACGCCGACACCGTCTTCGTCGCCGAGCGCGTCGGCCCGGTCCGCGCCGACACCGGGAACCTCGCCCTCGTCGCCGACCGGACCCTCGCCGAGGTGCCGCGCCCCGACCTCGTGGTGGTGCCCGGCGGCCCCGGGCAGACCGCGCAGATGGACAACGACGTCCTGCTCCGGTGGCTGCGCGCCGCCGACGCCACCAGCACCTGGACGACGTCGGTGTGCACCGGCTCCCTGCTGCTCGCCGCCGCGGGACTGCTCAGGGGCCGCCGTGCCACCTCGCACTGGCTGGCCCTCGACTCGCTCGCGCGGTTCGGCGCCGAGCCCACCTCGGAGCGGGTGGTGACCGACGGCAAGTACGTCACGGCGGCCGGTGTCTCCTCCGGCATCGACATGGGCCTCACGCTGCTGGGCCGGATCGCGGGCGACGAACACGCCTGCTCGGTCCAGCTGTTGACCGAGTACGACCCGCAACCCCCGTACGACGCGGGGTCCCCGGAGAAGGCGCCCGCGCACCTCGTGGAACGGGCCCGCGCGGCGAGCCGGTTCATCCTGTCGTAGTCCAGGTGAAGCGCGGCGCCCGGCGCTCCAGGAAGGCGGCGACCCCCTCCGCGGTCTCACCGGCGGCGCCCGCCTGCTCCGCCCAGTGCCCGTCCCGGTCGGTGCGCCCGTCGGCGAACTCCTTCGCGGACGCCTGCGTCAACTGCGAGCGGGACACCAGGACCCGGGTGAACTCCCCGACCCGCTTGCCGAGTTCGGCGTCGGGCAGCACCTCGTCGACCATCCCGGTGCGCAGTGCCCGCGCGCTGTCGATCAACTCACCGGAGAACAGCAGGTACTTGGCGGCGGCCGGACCGATCAGGGCCACCAGCCTGCGGGTGGAGGAGGCCGCGTAGACGATGCCGAGCTTCGCCGGGGTCACCCCGAACAGGGCGCCCTCCCCGGCGAACCGGAGGTCGCAGGCCGCCGCGAGCTGCGCGCCGCCGCCCACGCAGTGCCCGCGGATCGCGGCGAGGGTCGGCTTGGGGAACGCGGCGAGCGCCTCCTCGGCCGCCACCGCGAGCCCCTGGGCGGTGGCGGAGGAGCCGCGCAGCGTCGAGATGTCGGCCCCCGCGCAGAAGGTGTCGCCCGCTCCGGTGAGCACCAGGGCCCGCACCCCCGGGTCGGCGGCCAGCGTGTCGAGCAGCGGCGGCAGCGCGGCCCACATCGCGGCTGTCATGGCGTTGCGCTTGGCGGGGTGGTCGATGACGACGGTGGCGACCGCGTCGGTGACGTCGTGCCGCAGCTGGGGCTCCATGGGCCGGATGCTAGCCGCACCGGGGTGGGTCGATCACCAGAGGCGGCGCCATCGGGACCGTCTGATTCGTTTCCGAAAGCGGCTCGGGCCGGACAGGAGCGATCACGTGACCGACCACCTCTTGCGCGGGTGGTCAGAAGCGCTCGATACCCGCTGACTTCTGTTCAGTCAACGGGAGCCGAGGCCGCCGCCTCCAACACTTCGAGGTGTGGTGACAATCGAGCGCGAGGGCGGCGACCGGACGATGGACGACCAAGGGCGCGGATCCGGTCCACGCCCTGACGAGGGCGGCGAGGGGGTTCCGGGTCCCAGATCCCGGGAACCGCTGCCCTGGGAAGGTGTCTGGCGGTTCACGGCGCCCGCCGTCGACGCGTCGGTCCCGCAGGCCAGGCACGCGGTGCGGGACCTGCTCCGGCGCCAGGGCGTGCCGGTCTCCGACGAGCTGGCGCAGGGGCTGCTGCTGATCGTCTCGGAGCTGGTCACCAACGTGGTCAAGCACGCGGCGCTGCTCTCGCCGACGTTCGCCGTCGAGGTCGCCGTCGGGCCCGAGTGGGTGCGGATCTCGGTGGAGGACAACCACCCGTACCGGCCGACCGCCCTGGAGACGGACCACGGCAGGACCGGCGGGCGGGGGCTGCTGCTGGTGGGCGAGATCGCCCGGGAGGCGGGCGGGGTCTGCGACGTCGAGCACACCGCGGCCGGCGGCAAGGTGATCTGGGTCGCCCTGCCGCTCAAGCCCGCGCGGTAGGGCTCACCAGCCCGCCGAAGGACCCGTCAGCTCCCTGACCGCGGGCCGGGCCGCGTCCAGGACGGTCATGAACCAGGCGGAGAAGGTGCCGCTCGCGTGCCGCTCGGCCAGCTCGGCGGGCGTCACGAAGGCGGTCTCCCCGACCTCCTCCGGGTCCGGGCGCAGGGTGGCCTGCACGAGGCCGACGAAGAGGTGGTTGTACTCCTGCTCCACCAGGCCCGACGCCGGGTCCGGGTGGTTGTAGCGGACGGTGCCCGCCTCGGCCAGCAGCGAGGGCGACACCCCCAGCTCCTCGTGGGTGCGCCGGGCCGCCGCGGCGAAGGGCGCCTCGCCGGGGTAGGGGTGGCCGCAGCAGGTGTTGGACCAGACACCGGGGGAGTGGTACTTGCCCAGCGCGCGGCGCTGGAGAAGCAGCCGGCCGCGCTCGTCGAAGAGGAAGACGGAGAAGGCGCGGTGCAGCCGGCCCGGTGGCTGGTGGGCGGAGAGCTTCTCCGCGGTGCCGATCGTGACGCCGTCCTCGTCTACCAGTTCCAGCAAGATCGCGTCCGCGGTGCCGTTCGACGAGCTGTGCGTCGCGGTGGCAGGAGTGATCGGCATACCCATCCTTCGCATCGGTCTTCGCGCCCCCAGTCTGCCGTACGAATCAGGCACTCCCGGCACTTACCCGGCCTGACCGCATGTCCTGCGGGTGGCCAAGGGTGGTGAAGAACGAACGGCGGGCGCGCGCCGTCCGCGGCGCGCTCCCCCGATGGACGCCGCACTCTCAGTGGCAGAGCTTCGCCTCGTGCTCGGCGTGTCCGCCGGGTTCGAGCTGGAAGGTGCAGTGCTCCACGTCGAAGTGGTCGCCGACGCACTCCTGGAGCGCGTGCAGCATCTTCTCGTGGCCGGTCGCGCTGAGCACGTCCGAGCGCACGACCACGTGCACGGAGAGCACCGGCATGCCCGAGGTGATGGTCCAGGCGTGCAGGTCGTGGACGTCCTCGACGCCGTCGAGGCCCAGCAGGTGGGAGCGGACCTCCGCCATGTCGACGCCCTTGGGCGCCGTCTCCAGGAGCACGTCAAGCGTCTCGCGCAGCAGCTTCAGGGTGCGCGGCACGATCATCAGACCGATGACGAGCGAGGCGATCGGGTCGGCCGCCTGCCAGCCCGTCGCCAGGATCACCAGCGCGGAGACGATCACCGCGAGCGAACCCAGCGCGTCCGCCGCCACTTCGAGGAAGGCCCCGCGCACGTTCAGGCTCTCCTGCTGGCCGCGGACCAGCAGGGTCAGCGAGACCATGTTGGCGACCAGGCCGACGGCGCCGAAGACGACCATCAGGCCGCCCTCGGTGGTGGTCGGCGTGACGAACCGCTGGACCGCCTCCACCAGCACGTAGCCGCCGACGCCGAGCAGCAGCAGGCAGTTGGCGAGCGCGGCCAGGATCTCCGCGCGGGCGTACCCGAAGGTGCGGTTGCCGGTCGCTGGGCGGTTGGCGAAGTGGATGGCGAGCAGCGCCATGCCGAGACCCAGGGCGTCGGTGGCCATGTGCGCCGCGTCCGCGACCAGCGCCAGCGAGTCGGCCAGCACCCCGCCGACCACCTCGACCACCATCACGGCGAGCGTGATCGACAGCGCCACCCGCAGCCGTCCGCGGTACGCGGCGGCCGCCGTCCCCGTGGTCGGCGCGTGCGTGTGCCCGTGCCCGTGGTCGTGCCCAGCCCCCATGGCGGCAGCCCTCCTTCACTCGGTCCGGGATCACAGTGAACTACGGGCGGGGGGTATCCGGCAACGCGGCACTGAACACCGTTGTCATATGCCCTGACCTGCGGAAACGAATCGCAGGTCAGGGCGCCCCCGCTTTCTCCCGCGCGCCCCCGCGCCCGCTCCCGCGCGAGGACCGCGGGGCGCGCCGATGTCCCGGATGCCCGGTCTGGGGGTGCGGTTTGTCGGCGGAGCCCCCGATCACCGATGATGATCGCGGCGAAGGCCGGTGAAGGCAGTGCTGATCGGCCCGTGAACGGGCGGTGAACGGCTGTCGGACGCGATCCGATAACCTCTGCCGACACGCCGCCCGCCTGGTGCTGCCAAGGGGCGCCCCACGATGCTCATGACCGGCGCCCGCGCGTCGGCACCCCAGGGAGTGAGTCCGCTTGTCGACCGCCATCCTCACCGGCCAGCCGGTGCCCGGATCGTCGATCGAGGGTGATCTGCGCTCCCTCGGCTTCGACGTCGAGGTCGCCGCACACCCCGGCGAGGCGCAGGAACTGCTGGCCCGGGTGCCCGGCGGGGAGCGGGTCGCCGTCGTCGACGCCCGGTTCGTCGGTCACCCGCACGCGCTGCGCCTCGGCCTCACCGACCCGCGCTTCCCGCTCGCCGCGATCCCCGGCGCCGTCACCGCGCAGCCCGCCGCCCGCGAGCGGCTGACCCGCGCCCTCGCCCGGGAGAACACCCCGGGCGGCGCCACCGCGGTCGCCGTCGACAGCCTCCCCGACCGCCTGGCCACCGCGCTCGCCGACGACGGCGCCGAGGTGCGCCGCCCCGAGCTGGGCAGCCTGGTCGCCGCCGTACCGGCCGACCCGCAGGCCCGCAACGAGATACGGCAGGCCGTCTCCGCCGTCGACGACGAGGCCGTCCGCCTGAAGTCCGCGGTCAAGGCCCGCGACGGCTTCTTCACCACCTTCTTCATCAGCCCCTACTCCCGCTACCTGGCCCGCTGGTGCGCCCGCAGGGGACTGACCCCCAACCAGGTCACCACCGCCTCCCTGATCACCGCGCTGATCGCGGCGGCCTGCGCGGCGACCGGCACCCGCGGCGGCTTCGTCGCGGCGGGCGTCCTGCTGATCGCGTCCTTCGTGCTCGACTGCACCGACGGCCAGCTCGCCCGCTACTCCCTCCAGTACTCCACCCTCGGCGCCTGGCTCGACGCCACCTTCGACCGCGCCAAGGAGTACGCCTACTACGCGGGGCTCGCGCTCGGCGCGGCCCGTGGCGGCGACGACGTCTGGGCCCTCGCGCTCGGCGCGATGGTCCTGCAGACCTGCCGCCACGTCGTGGACTTCTCCTTCAACGAGGCGAACCACGACGCCGACGCCAACACCAGCCCCACCGCGGCCCTCTCCGACAGGCTCGACAGCGTCGGCTGGACGGTCTGGGTGCGGCGCATGATCGTGCTGCCGATCGGCGAGCGCTGGGCGATGATCGCCGTCCTGACGGCCGTGACGACCCCGCGGCTGACCCTCTGGGTGCTGCTCGTCGGCTGCGCCCTCGCCGCCACGTACACCACCGCGGGCCGGGTGCTGCGGTCGGTGACCCGCAGGGCGCGGCGCACCGACCGGGCCGCGCGGGCGCTGGCCGACCTCGCGGAC
>NZ_FMCI01000038.1 GCF_900091845.1 Streptomyces sp. SolWspMP-5a-2 | reverse complement strand
CGTCACTTAGCGCTCCTGCCGCCCCCGAGCGTCCCGGTCTCCATCGGAACCCCCTGCCACCTCCGAGGCCGTCCGGCTGCCGCCGAGGTCCCCAGCGGCCGTCGGAACTCTCGGCCACCGGGCCTTCCCCGGCCCCGTTCCCGGTCTCCCGGAGACATCCGGCGGTCCCTCGGCGACAATGGACTAAGCGCTTGCTCGTTCGCCCTTGCCTTCACGGGAGCGGCTTCTTAGCATCACTGGTGTTACATCATGTGTGTCACATCGCAGGGGGCGGCATGACGACGGCGACGACGCCGGAGCGGGGCCCGCTCACCGGCGTGCGCGTGATCGAGCTGGCCGGTATCGGGCCAGGCCCGTTCGCCGCCATGCTCCTGGCCGACCTGGGCGCCGACGTCGTCCGGGTGGACCGGCCCGGCGGGCCCGGCCTCGGCATCGACCCCGCCCATGACGTCACCAACCGCAACAAGCGGTCCGTCGTCGTCGACCTCAAGGCGCCCGGGGGAGCCGCCCGGGTCCTCGGCCTCGCCGTCCGCGCCGACATCCTCGTCGAGGGCTACCGGCCCGGGGTCGCCGAGCGGCTCGGCGTCGGCCCCGGCGCGTGCCACGCGCGCAACCCCCGGCTGGTCTACGGCCGGATGACCGGCTGGGGCCAGGACGGTCCGCTCGCCCCGCGCGCGGGCCACGACATCGCGTACATCGCCGTCACCGGCGCCCTCGGTCTCATCGGCCGTCCCGGCGAACCGCCGCCCGCCCCGGCCAACCTCCTCGGCGACTACGCGGGCGGCTCCCTCTACCTCGTCGTCGGCGTGCTGGCCGCGCTCCACCACGCGCGCGTGAGCGGCGCGGGACAGGTCGTGGACGCGGCCGTCGTCGACGGGACCGCGCACCTCGCCTCGATGATCCACGGCATGGTCGCGGCCGGTGCCTGGCAGGACCGGCGCGGCGCCAACCTCCTGGACGGCGGCTGCCCCTACTACGGCACCTACGAGACCGCCGACGGCGGACACATGGCCGTCGGCGCCCTCGAACCGCGCTTCTACGACCTGTTCGTCACCCTGCTCGGCCTGCCCGAGCACGCCGGCGCCCGCACCGACGTCACCCGCTGGCCCGCCCTGCGCGAGGCGGTGGCCGCCCGCTTCCGCACCCGCACACGGGACGCCTGGACGGCCGTGTTCGAGGGCACCGACGCGTGCGTGGCGCCCGTCCTCTCGCTGCGCGAGGCCCCCGACCACCCGCACCTCGCGGCCCGCGCCACCTTCACCCACCACGGCGGGCTCACCCAGCCCGCCCCCGCGCCCCGTTTCTCCGCCACCCCGACCGCCGTGCGCACCGGCCCCGCCCTGCCCGGCGCCGACACCGCGGCGGTGGCGCGCGACTGGGACGTGCCCGAACTGACGGAGGGCCAGGAATGAAGCGGCGGATCCTCACCGACGACCACGAGGCGTTCCGCGCCACCGTGCGCGCCTTCCTCGCCAAGGAGGTGCTGCCCCACTACGACCGGTGGGAGAGGGACGGCATCACCTCCCGCGACGCCTGGCGCGCGGCCGGACGGCAGGGCCTGCTCGGTCTCGCCGTCCCCGAGGAGTACGGAGGCGGCGGCACCCCCGACTTCCGCTACAGCGTCGTCCTCGCCGAGGAGTTCACCCGCGCGGGGGCACCAGGACTCGCCGTGGGGCTGCACAACGACGTCATCGGCCCGTACCTGACCGGCCTGGCCACCGAGGAGCAGAAGCGGCGCTGGCTGCCCGGATTCTGCGACGGCACCCTGATCACCGCCATCGCCATGACCGAACCCGGCGCCGGATCCGACCTCCAGGGCATCCGCACCCGGGCCGAGGACCGGGGCGACCACTGGCTGCTCAACGGGTCCAAGACGTTCATCTCCAACGGCATCCTCGCCGACCTGGTCGTCGTGGTCGCGCGGACCACCCCGGAGGGCGGCGCCCACGGTCTGTCGCTGCTGGTGGTCGAGCGCGGCGCGGACGGCTTCGAGCGCGGCCGCAACCTCGACAAGATCGGCCAGAGGGCGCAGGACACGGCCGAGCTGTCCTTCACCGACGTCCGCGTCCCCAAGGAGAACCTGCTCGGCGAACGCGACGGCGCCTTCGTCCACCTGATGACCAACCTCGCCCAGGAACGCCTCGGCATCGCGGTCGCCGGGATCGCCGCCGCCGAGCACCTCCTGGAGATCACCACCGCGTACGTCAAGGAGCGCGAGGCCTTCGGCAGGCCGCTCGCGCGACTGCAGCACGTACGGTTCGAGATCGCCGAGATGGCCACCGAGTGCGCCGTCACGCGCGCGTTCCTCGACCGCTGCGTCGAGGAGCACGTGGACGGCGGCCTGGACGCCGTGCACGCCTCCATGGCCAAGTGGTGGGCGACCGAGCTGCAGAAGCGGGTCGCCGACCGGTGCCTGCAACTGCACGGCGGCTACGGCTACATGAGCGAACACCCGGTCGCCCGTGCCTTCACCGACGGCCGCGTCCAGACCATCTACGGCGGGACCACCGAGATCATGAAGGAGATCATCGGCCGTTCCCTGCTCGGTTGACCCTCGTTCGAAAGGCTTACCAGTGAGCACCGAAGCGTACGTGTACGACGCGATCCGCACCCCGCGCGGACGCGGCAAGGCGGACGGCGCCCTGCACGGCACCAAGCCCATCGACCTGGTCGTCGGGCTGCTGCGCGAACTCCGCGACCGGCACCGGGACCTGGACCCGGCCACCATCGACGACATCGTCCTCGGCGTCGTCGGACCGGTCGGCGACCAGGGCTCCGACATCGCCCGGATCGCCGCCCTGGCCGCCGGGTTCCCCGACACGGTCGCGGGCGTGCAGGAGAACCGCTTCTGTGCCTCCGGTCTCGAAGCGGTCAACATGGCCGCGGCCAAGGTCCGTTCGGGCTTCGAGGACCTCGTGATCGCGGGCGGCGTCGAGTCCATGTCGCGGGTGCCCATGGCCTCGGACGGCGGCGCCTGGTTCAACGACCCGATGACCAACCTCGCGGTCGACTTCGTGCCGCAGGGCATCGGCGCCGACCTGATCGCCACCGTCGAGGGCTTCTCCCGGCGGGACGTCGACGCCTACGCGGAGCTGTCCCAGGAGCGGGCCGCCACCGCCTGGAAGGAGGGCCGCTTCGCCCGGTCCGTCGTCCCGGTCAGGGACCGCGCCGGACTGGTCGTCCTCGACCACGACGAGCACCCGCGCCCCGGCACCACCGCCGACTCCCTGGCCCGGCTCAAGCCGTCCTTCGCGGACATCGGCGAGCTGGGCGGCTTCGACGCCGTCGCGCTCCAGAAGTACCACTGGGTGGAGAAGATCGACCACGTCCACCACGCGGGCAACTCCTCGGGCATCGTCGACGGCGCCGCGCTGGTCGCCATCGGCTCCCGGGAGAGCGGCGAACGCAACGGGCTCACCCCGCGCGCGCGGATCGTCGCCGCCGCCGTCTCCGGCTCCGAGCCCACCATCATGCTCACCGGCCCCGCCCCCGCCACCCGCAAGGCGCTCGCCAAGGCCGGGCTGACCATCGACGACATCGACCTGGTCGAGATCAACGAGGCGTTCGCCGCCGTCGTGCTGCGCTTCGTGAAGGACATGGGCCTGTCCCTGGACAAGGTCAACGTCAACGGCGGCGCGATCGCCCTCGGCCACCCGCTCGGCGCCACCGGGGCGATGATCCTCGGCACCCTCGTCGACGAACTGGAGCGCCAGGACAAGCGCTACGGCCTCGCCACGCTCTGCGTCGGCGGCGGCATGGGCATCGCGACCATCGTCGAACGCATCTGACCCCCTCCCGACGGATCACCCGGAGCGCCTCCCCATGACCACTGAGCCCACCACCATCCGCTGGGAACGGGACGACACCGGCGTCGTCACCCTCGTCCTCGACGACCCCGACCAGTCCGCCAACACCATGAACGCGGGCTTCCGCGCCTCCCTCACGGCCGTCGCCGACCGCCTGGAGGCCGAGAAGGACTCCCTGCGCGGGGTCGTCATCACCTCCGCCAAGAAGACCTTCTTCGCCGGGGGCGACCTGCGCGACCTCATCCGCGTCACCCCCGCGACCGCACAGGAGCTGTACGAGGGCAACCTCGCCCTCAAGCGCGACCTGCGCCGCGTCGAGACCCTCGGCGTGCCCGTCGTCGCCGCCATCAACGGCGCGGCCCTCGGCGGCGGTTACGAGATCGCCCTCGCCTGCCACCACCGGGTCGCCCTGGACACGCCGGGCACCAGGATCGGCTGCCCCGAGGTCACCCTCGGCCTGCTGCCCGGAGGCGGCGGCGTCGTGCGCACCGTGCGGCTGCTCGGCATCGCCGACGCGCTCCTGAAGGTCCTCCTCCAGGGCACCCAGTACTCCGCGCCGCGCGCCCTGGAGAACGGCCTGATCCACGAGGTGGCCGCCACCCCGGAGGAACTCCTCGCCAGGGCACGCGCGTTCATCGACGCCCACCCCGAGTCCCGCCAGCCCTGGGACACCCCGGGACACCGCATCCCCGGCGGCACCCCGGCCCACCCGAACTTCGCGGCCAACCTGCCGTCGTTCCCGGCCACCCTGCGCAAGCAGACCGCCGGCGCCCCCTACCCGGCGCCCCGCAGCATCCTGGCCGCCGCGGTCGAGGGCGCCCAGGTCGACTTCGAGACCGCCCAGCTCATCGAGTCCCGCTACTTCGTCGAACTCGCCGCGGGCCAGACCTCGAAGAACATGATCCAGGCGTTCTTCTTCGACCTCCAGGCCGTCAACTCCGGCGCCAACCGCCCCCGGGGCGTCCCGGCCAGGGAGGTCCGCAGGGTCGCCGTCCTCGGCGCCGGGATGATGGGCGCGGGCATCGCCTACGCGTGCGCCCGCGCGGGCATCGACGTCGTCCTCAAGGACGTCACCGCCGAGGCCGCGCGCAAGGGGCGCGGCTACTCCGAGAAGCTCTGCGACAAGGCCGTCGCGCGGGGCCGCACCACCCGGGAGAAGGCGGACGCGCTCCTCGCCCGGATCACGCCCACCGCCGACCCGGCCGACGTCGCGGGCTGCGACGCGGTCATCGAGGCCGTCTTCGAGGACACCTCGCTCAAGCACAAGGTGTTCCAGGAGATCCAGCACCTCGTCGCCCCCGACGCGCTGCTGTGCTCCAACACGTCCACCCTGCCGATCACCGCCCTCGCCGAAGGCGTCGAGCGCCAGGACGACTTCATCGGCCTGCACTTCTTCTCGCCCGTCGACAAGATGCCGCTCGTCGAGATCATCAAGGGCGAGCGGACCGGCGACGAGGCGCTCGCCCGCGCCTTCGACCTGGTCCGGCAGATCAGGAAGACGCCCATCGTCGTCAACGACTCGCGCGGCTTCTTCACCTCACGGGTGATCGGGCACTTCATCGACGAGGGCGTCGCCATGGTCGGCGAGGGCATCGAGCCCGCCTCGGTCGAGCAGGCGGCGGCGCAGGCCGGATACCCGGCCAAGGTGCTCTCCCTGGTGGACGAGCTGACCCTCACCCTCCCGCGCCGGATCCGCGCCGAGTCCCGGCGGGCCGTCGAGGAGGCGGGCGGCACCTGGGCCGTGCACCCCGCCGAGGCCGTCGTGGACCGCATGGTCGACGAGTTCGGGCGCACCGGCCGCAGCGGCGGAGCGGGCTTCTACACCTACGACGAGGACGGCAGGCGGGGCGGTCTGTGGCCCGGCCTGCGCGAGCACTTCACCGAGCCGGGTCACCGCATCCCCTTCCGCGACATGCAGGAACGCATGCTGTTCGCGGAGGCCCTGGACACCGTCAGGCTGCTGGAGGAGGGCGTCCTCACCTCCGTCGCGGACGCCAACATCGGCTCGGTCCTGGGCATCGGCTTCCCCGGCTGGACCGGCGGCGTCCTCCAGTACGTCAACGGCTACGAGGGCGGCCTGCCCGGCTTCGTGGCCCGCGCCCGCGAACTCGCCGAGCGCTACGGCGACCGCTTCACCCCGCCCGCGCTGCTGGTGGCGAAGGCGGAGAACGGCGAGGTCTTCACGGACGCCTGACCGGCCGACCCCACCCCGCCCGCGACCGGCCACCGGACTCGAAGGCCCGGCGGCCGGTCGCACCCTCCGGTCACGGCGCCCGGTGACACCCGCGCGCGTCCTCCCGTCAGGACGGCTCCGCCGCCCCCGGCGGTGGCCACTCCCGCAGTTCCTCCCGCAGGGACCGCTGGAACGTCGTCAGCAGCGCCTGCACCACCAGGGGCTGCATGTGCGCCGTCAGCGACCGCACGTCCCGCGGCTCCCGTTCCGCCACCGCGTCCCGCAGCAGGCCCGCGAGGGCGTGGGCGGCGGCCCGGGAGTGGTCGAGGAGGACGGCGCGGGCGGCGAGGATCGTCTCCTGGGCCAGCGGGACGTCCAGCAGCCGCACGCCCAGCGGCAGCAGCCCGGCGTCGAGCCGGAACGCCCCGTCCGCGCGCTCCACGACCTCCATCGCCGCGAGCCGCTCCACCTCGTCGTCGTCCAGCGGGCGGCCGGCCCGCCGCTCCAGCTCCGCCCGGTCCACCGTCTCCGGTCCTTCCGGGCTCCAGGACGCCACCACCGCGCGGTGGATCGCGAGATCCTGGGCGCTCAGGTCGGCCGGGAGCCGGGCCAGGTACCGTTCGATCGCCGCGAGCGTCATGCCCTGGTGCCGCAGCTCCTCGATCAGCGCCAGCCGCGAGAGGTGACCCGGCCCGTACCGCCCCACCCGGCGCGGGCCGATCACCGGCGGCGGGAGCAGTCCCCGGGTGCTGTAGAAGCGGACCGTGCGGACCGTGACGCCGGACCGCGCGGCCAGTTCGTCGACCGTCAGGGCCGGCTCCTGGGCGTCGCTCGTCATGTGCAGCAGTATCGCTGTCTCACCGACGGTGTGAGACGCAGGGTGGAAATGTGGTGATTATGTGAGATGTTCCGCTCTGTGACGTGGACCACCGCGTGAGCGCACTCCGCCGGGGGAAGGTGGCGCCTTGGTCTGTGCCGTCACCGAGTGTGCGGGCCGAGAACGTCCGGCAGACCCGAGCGCTGAGCCGCTCGGGCGCACCAGAGAGTGGAACACGCGTGAGCAAGGACGCCGTGCAGACGGCCGAGACCGCGACCCCGACCGGCGCGGCCCAGGCCCCCGTGGACGCGGGCGACGCCGGGTACAGCAAGGGCCTCAAGGCCCGACACGTCAACATGATCGCCATCGGAGGCGCGATCGGCACCGGGCTCTTCCTGGGCGCCGGAGGGCGGCTGCACACCGCGGGCCCCGCGCTCGCCCTCGCCTATCTGGTCTGCGGTGTCTTCGCCTTCTTCGTGGTGCGCGCGCTGGGCGAGCTGGTCCTGTACCGCCCGTCCTCCGGGTCCTTCGTGTCGTACGCGCGCGAGTTCCTCGGCGAGAAGGGCGCCTACGTCGCGGGCTGGATGTACTTCCTGAACTGGTCGACCACCGGCATCGCCGACATCACCGCGATCGCGCTCTACACGCACTACTGGAGCATGTTCACCAGCATCCCGCAGTGGACGCTGGCGCTGATCGCCCTGGCGGTCGTCCTCGCGGTGAACCTGATCTCGGTCAAGATCTTCGGCGAGATGGAGTTCTGGTTCGCGATCGTCAAGGTCGCCACCCTCGTCGGCTTCATGCTGATCGGCGTCTTCCTGCTCGCCACCCGGCACGAGGTCGGCGGGCACACCCCGGGCGTCGGCGTGATCACCGACAACGGCGGCTTCCTCCCGCACGGCGTGATGCCGGTCGTCCTGGTGATGCAGGGCGTGATCTTCGCGTACGCGGCGCTGGAGCTGGTCGGCGTCGCGGCGGGCGAGACCGCCGAGCCCGAGAAGGTCGTGCCGCGCGCGGTGAACTCGATCATGTGGCGCGTCGCCCTCTTCTACGTCGGTTCGGTCGTCCTGCTGGCCCTGCTGCTGCCCGGTTCCGTCTACTCGGCCGGGCAGAGCCCCTTCGTCACCGTCCTGTCGAAGATCGGCGTCCCGGCGGCGGGCGACGTGATGAACCTGGTCGTCCTGACGGCCGCGATGTCCTCCCTGAACTCGGGCCTGTACTCCACCGGCCGCATCCTGCGCTCCATGGCGACGGCGGGCTCGGCCCCGAGGTTCACCGCCCGCATGAACCGCAGCCAGGTGCCCTACGGCGGCATCCTGCTGACCTGCGCGGTCTGCGTCCTCGGCGTCGGCCTCAACTACCTGGTGCCGAGCCAGGCCTTCGAGATCGTGCTGAACGTCGCCTCCCTGGGCATCATCAGCACCTGGGTGATCATCATGGTCTGCCACCTGGTCTTCGTCCGCAGGGCCCGGGAGGGCCGGGTCACCCGCCCGTCGTTCCGGCTCCCCGGCTCCCCGGTCACCGAGACCGTCACGATCGTCTTCCTGGTGGCCGTCCTCGGCCTGATGTGGAACGACCCCGAGGTCGGCCGCAGGACCCTGCTGCTGGTCCCGGTGATCGCGGTCATGCTGG
Source organism: Streptomyces sp. SolWspMP-5a-2 (assembly GCF_900091845.1). Taxonomy (GTDB): domain Bacteria; phylum Actinomycetota; class Actinomycetes; order Streptomycetales; family Streptomycetaceae; genus Streptomyces; species Streptomyces doudnae. The sequence continues at coordinate 6,955 of NZ_FMCI01000038.1, read as the reverse complement.
TCGCGGGCTGGTTCAAGGTGCGCCGCCGGGTCGCCGAGAACGCTGCCGGGGAGCCGCGCGACCTGACGACGTAGCAGGCCGCCCCCGCAGCGGAGCGCTCCCCGGCCACGGCCCCGGCGGGGCGGGACACGACCGTCCCGCCCCGCCGGGGCCGTCCGGTCTCAGTGACCGTTCGCGTGGACGGTGTTGGTCGCCGCGATCGCCTTCCACGACGTCGGCCGCGCCACCGGTCCCGCCGTCGCGCCGCCCGCCGCCGCCCGCCCGGTGGCGAGGCCCGGGGCGGCGGGCTTCTCCGGCCGGAACAGATAGGTGTCGAACAGCGCGTCAAGCGGCTTGCCCGAGACGCGCTCCGCGTAGGCGCGGAAGTCGGCCACGGAGGCGTTGCCGTACGCGTGCTCCCGCGGCCAGCCCTTCAGGATCGCGAAGAACGCGTCGTCCCCGACGGCGTCCCGCAGCGCCTGCACGGCCAGCGCGCCCCGGTCGTACACGGCGATGTCGAACTGGTCGTCGGGGCCCGGATCGCCCGGCGCGACCTTCCAGAAGGGGTCGTCGGCCGGATGCGAGGCGTACACGTAGTCGGCCAGCTCCCGCGTGGTGCCCTCGCCCTCGTGCTCGGACCAGAGCCACTGCGCGTACCGCGCGAAGCCCTCGTTGATCCAGATGTCCTTCCAGCCCTTCAGCGACACCGAGTCCCCGTACCACTGGTGGGCCAGCTCGTGGACGACCACCGACGCGTTCGAGCCGTTCGCGAACTGCCGCGGGCTGTAGTAGACGCGGGTCTGCGTCTCCAGCGCGTACCCGGTGGTCGTGTCGGGGACGTAGCCGCCCGCCGAGGCGAACGGGTAGGGGCCGAAGTAGCCGCTCAGCCAGTCGACCAGCTCCCCGGTCCGCTCCACGCTCGCGCGCGCCGCCCCGGCGTTGTCCCCGAGGGCGGCGCTGTACGCGTTGACGACCGGCACGCCGCCCTCGGAGGTGCTCGTCGTGACGTCGAACCTCCCCACCGCCAGCGTGGTCAGGTACGTGGCCTGCGGTTTGTTCTGGCGCCAGTTGTAGCGCGTCCAGCCCGCCTGCGAACTCGTCGACTGGAGCGTGCCGTTGGAGATCGCCTGCGTCCCGTCGGGCACGGCGACCGACACGTCGTAGGTGGCCTTGTCCAGCGGGTGGTCGTTACTCGGGTACCACCACCAGGCCGCCTCGGGCTCGTCGGCGGCGACCGCGCCGTCCGGGGTGCGGTGCCAGGTGGAGAAGCCGTACGCGCTCTTGGTGGACGGCACCCCGCGGTAGCGCACCACCACCGTGAGCGCGGTGCCCTCGGCCAGCGGGGTGGCCGGCGTGATCTCCAGCTCGTGCTGGCCCGAGGTCGCGAACGCGGCCCGCACGCCGTTCACCCGGACCTCGCTCACGTCCAGCAGGAAGTCCAGGTCGAACCGCGAGAGGTCCTGCGTGGTCCGCGCCAGGATCGTCGCCGTCCCCTCCAACTCGTCCGTCGCGGGCTGGTACTTGAGCCGCAGGTCGTAGTGCGAGACGTCGTAGCCGCCGTTGCCGTACGCCGGGTAGTAGGGGTCGCCGATGCCCGGGGCGCCGGGGGAGTAGCTCGCGGCCGACGCCGGGATCGCCAGCATCAGGGACGCCGCGGCGAGTGCGCCCGGCGCGAGGATTCTGCGGTGCACGAGAGCTCCAAGTCGTGGGGGATCGAAAGCTGTTCGGAGCCTATTGAGTCGCCGGGACCGCGCCCTGTCCATCGTCCGGGCCGTCACACGATCGCCATTCGGCCGACATGAGCACACCCGCCCCGCGGGTCCGATCCGGCCGCATCTGTCCCCGGGAGCCGCCAAGTGCCCTCTTCTGCAAGGGAGTCGTCCGGGGTACCGTCCCGCGCATGCCGACATCCCCCCGCTCCACGACCTGGAGAGCGCTCGCGGCGGCGGCCGTCGCCCTCTTCATGGCGGCCGTCCTCACCCCGGCGGCGGCCCACGCCGCGCCCCGGGAGAGCAGCCCCGTCTACGCGTACGCGGACGCCGTCCGCGAGGCCGTGTGGGTCGACACCGGACTCGACGGCGACGGCGACGGGCGCTCCGACCGGGTCGCCGTCGACATCGTCCGGCCCGCCGAACCCGCCAGGGAAGGCCGCCGCGTCCCCGTCATCATGGACGCAAGCCCCTACTACTCCTGCTGCGGCCGGGGCAACGAGGGCCAGCTCAAGACGTACGACGCAGCCGGCGCCGTCGTCCAGATGCCCCTCTTCTACGACAACTACTTCGTGCCGCGCGGCTACGCCGTCGTCGGGGTCGACCTCGCCGGGACCAACCGCTCCGACGGCTGCGTCGACGTCGGCGGGCGCTCCGACATCCAGTCCGCGAAGGCCGTGGTCGACTGGCTGAACGGCCGCGCCAGGGCGTACACGACCCGGACCGGCACCACCACCGCCACCGCGGACTGGAGCAACGGCCGGACCGGCATGATCGGCAAGAGCTGGGACGGCACCATCGCCAACGGGGTCGCCGCCACCGGCGTCAAGGGCCTGCGCACGATCGTGCCGATCAGCGCCATCTCCTCCTGGTACGACTACTACTTCGCGCAGGGCGCCCCCCTCTACGGCTCGGGCCCCGACTGGCTCTCCGGCTACGTCGAGAGCCCCGCGGCCCGCGCCGGCTGCGACGCCGTGCAACGCAGGCTGGTGGACGGAGCGCCCCGCAGCGGTGACTGGACACCGCTGTGGACCGAGCGCGACTACGTCAAGGACGCCGCGAAGGTGAAGGCCAGCGTCTTCCTGGTCCACGGCATGCAGGACCTCAACGTCCGCACCAAGCACCTCGGACAGTGGTGGGACGCCCTCGCGAAGAACGGCGTGCAGCGCAAGATCTGGCTCTCCCAGACCGGCCACGTCGACCCCTTCGACTTCCGGCGCGGTGCCTGGGTCGACACCCTGCACCGCTGGTTCGACCACGAACTCCTCGGCTACGACAACGGGATCGACCGCGAACCCGTGGCCGACATCGAACGCGCCCCCGACCAGTGGGTGACCTCCGGCACCTGGCCCCCGCGCGACACCCGCGCCACCACCCTCAGCCCCGCCCGGGGCGACCGGCCCGGCGTCGGCACCCTCGGCCGCACCCGCGACCGCGGCACCGAGACCTTCACCGACGACCCCGCGCTCGGCGAGACCGACTGGGCCGCCGCGATCGACACCCCCACCCCCGCCAAGGCCGGATTCGTCACCGCGCCGCTCACCCGCGACCTGCGCCTGTCCGGCTCCTCGCAGGTCACCGTCACCGCGACCCCCACCACCCCGACCGCCCACCTCTCCGCGGTCCTCGTCGACCTCGGCCCCGCCACCATCCGCGACTACGCCGCCGCAGGAGAGGGCATCACCACCCTCACCGACCGCACCTGCGCGGGCGAGAGCACCCCCGGTGACAGCGCCTGCTACCGGACCACCCGAGCCAGGACCACCGACGTCGGGCAGACGGTGTTCAGCCGGGGCTGGGCCGACCTCGGCACCTGGGCCTCACCCGGCAAGGGCGTCCCGCTCACCCCGGGCAGGGCCTACACGATCACCGTCGACCTCGCGGCCACCGACCACGTCGTCCCTGCCGGGCACCGGCTGGCGCTGATCGTCGCGGGCACCGACAAGGACCTCATCGACCCGCCCGCCGACACCCCCACCCTCACCGTCGACCTGGCCCGCACCTCCGCCCGCGTCCCGCTCGTCGGCGGTGCCGCGGCCTTCGACCGGGCCACCACCGGGACGGCGCCGATCGCCGCCCCGGCCGACACCACGCCCGGGGTGCGCGCCCCGGCCGCCGCCCACCGCGTCCCGCGCGGCTGACCGGATCAGGCGGCCGGGAACGCCAGCCCGGCCGCCTCCTCCGCGCACCCCCAGGCCACCGTCACCCCGGCGCCGCCGTGACCGTAGTTGTGCACCAGCACCCGCCCCGGCTCCAGGTCCGCCGCCCGCGGGGACTCCCGCTCCAGCCGGACCGCGTCCCGGGCCGGACGCAGCCCCACCCGGTGCGCCAGCACCCGCGCGTCCGCTATCTCCGGGCGCAGCGCCGCGCACCGCCGCACGATCGCCTCCGCCACCGCCGGATCGGGCTCCGTCGACCAGGCGTCCTCCTCGGCCGTGCCGCCCAGCACGAGGCGGCCCGGGTGCGGGAAGAAGTAGGCCATCTCGCCGTCCGGCGCGATCGCCGCCAGCCAGGTGGTGATCCCCGGGTTCTCCACCTCGACCAACTGCCCGCGCACCGGCCGCACCTGGGGGTCGGGCACCAGCTCACGCGCCCCGAGCCCGGTGCAGTTGACGACCACCGGCGCCTCGGCCTCCGCCAGCGCCGTCACCGTCCGCTCCTCGACGACCCCGCCCGCCCGCGTCAACCGCGCCCGCAGCCACGGCAGATGGGTGGTCATGTCGATCAGCGGCAGCCGCGCCCACAGGCCCGTCCCGGCGAACTCCTCGGGCGTCGCCGCCCGCAGCCCCGGCACCTGGTCCGCCCACGGCCCCAACTCCTCGCGCCTGGACTGCCCCTGGACGCCGTCCACCAGCCGCACGCCGGTCTCGGCCGGGCGCCGGGCCAGCTCCTGGTAGACGGCGAGCGAGCGCAGCGACCACGCGGCGACCCGCGCCTCGGGCTCGATCCGGTAGGGCCACCACAGTCCGCCCGCGACGGCCGAGGTGGTCCGCTCGACCGGGTCCCGCGTCCACACCCGCACCCGCAGCCCGCGCTCCGCGAGGACGACGGCCGTGGTCAGGCCGACCACCCCGCCCCCGATCACGATGACATCGTCGTTCCGTGTGCTCTCCACGCCTGGACGGTAGCGGAAGCCCCCGAACCCGCACCGCCCCGGCCGCAGGAAGGGAAGCCCCGGGCTCCGCTGGACCGCATCGACCTGCCGGGCCGAAGACCCCGCACCCGTTCCGGCCCGGCTGCCGGAGACAGGACACGGCTCCCGCTGGACCGCTCCGACCTGCCGGGTCGGAGCCCCCGCACCCGTTCCGGCCCGGCTGCCGAAGGCCGGACACGGCACCCACCGGACCGCCTCGCCCTGCCCGCCAGGGACCCGCACGTCCGTCGGAGTCCCGTCCTGGTTCCGGCTGTGGCCTCCGACCCCGACGGAAGCACTCCGACCTCGGACGCGGCCCCCGGCGGCGCGCGCCGCCGGACGGCTAGGATCGCCACCTGATGACTGCCACCCTCGTCGCCAAGAACCTCGCCGCCGGGCACGGCGACCGCTCCCTCTTCGCCGGACTCGACCTCGTCGTCGCGCCCGGTGACGTGATCGGTCTGGTCGGAGCCAACGGCGCGGGCAAGTCCACCCTGCTGCGCATGCTCGCCGGGCTCCTCGCACCGGAGCAGGGCGAGCTGCGCCTCTCCCCGCCGACGGCGACCGTCGGCCACCTCCCGCAGGAGCCGGAGCGTAGGCCGGACGAGACCGTCCGCGCGTTCCTGGCCCGCCGCACCGGCGTCGACGAGGCGCAGCGGACCATGGACGAGGCCACCCAGGCCCTCGTCGACGGAGCCCCGGGCGCCGACGACGCCTACGCCGCCGCCCTGGAGCGCTGGCTCGACCTCGGCGGCGCCGACCTGGACGAACGCGCCGAGGAGACCGCCGCCTCGCTCGGCCTGACCGTCGGTCTCGACCAGCCGATGACCGCGCTCTCCGGCGGCCAGGCCGCCCGCGCGGGCCTCGCCTCCCTGCTGCTCTCCCGCTACGACGTCTTCCTCCTCGACGAGCCCACCAACGACCTCGACCTGGACGGCCTGGAGCGCCTCGAACGGTTCGTGAGCGGCCTGCGCGCGGGCACCGTGGTGGTCAGCCACGACCGCGAGTTCCTCACCCGCACCGTCACCAAGGTCCTCGAACTCGACCTGGCCCAGGGCCGGGTCACCCTCTACGGCGGCGGCTACGCGTCCTACCTGGAGGAGCGCGAGGTCGCCCGCAGGCACGCCCGCGACGACTACGAGGAGTACGCCGACAAGCGCTCCGCGCTCCAGGAGCGGGCGCAGACCCAGCGCTCCTGGATGGACAAGGGCGTCAAGAACGCCCGGCGCAAGGCGGGCAACGACAACGACAAGATCGGCCGCAAGTTCCGCAGCGAGGCCAGCGAGAAGCAGGCCGCGAAGGCCCGGCAGACCCAGCGGATGATCGAGCGCCTGGACGTCGTCGAGGAGCCCCGCAAGGAGTGGGAGCTGCGGATGGAGATCGCGTCGGCGCCGCGCTCAGGCGCCGTCGTGGCCACCCTGCGGGACGCCGAGGTGCGCCGGGGCGGCTTCACCCTCGGGCCCGTCTCGCTCCAGATCGACTGGGCGGACCGGGTGGCGGTCACCGGCGCCAACGGCGCGGGCAAGTCCACCCTGCTCGGCGCGCTGCTGGGCCGGATCCCGCTGGACTCGGGCGCGGGCGCGCTGGGCCCCGGCGTGCTGGTCGGCGAGGTCGACCAGGCCCGCCGTCTCTTCCACGGCACCGAGTCGCTGCTCGACGCGTTCGGCGCGGCCGTCCCGGACACCGAACCGGCCGACGTGCGCACCCTGCTGGCCAAGTTCGGCCTCAAGTCCCACCACGTGCTGCGCCCGGCGAGCGGGCTCTCCCCGGGCGAGCGCACCCGCGCCGCCCTCGCGCTGCTCCAGGGCCGCGGCGTCAACCTGCTGGTCCTCGACGAGCCGACCAACCACCTCGACCTCCCGGCCATCGAGCAGTTGGAGTCGGCCCTGGACGCCTACGAGGGCACGCTGCTCCTCGTCACCCACGACCGCCGCATGCTCGACGCGGTCCGGGTGACCCGCCGCCTCGAGGTCGCGGACGGCAAGGTCACCGAGCGCTGACCTGGCCGCCCGCCGTCCGGCGCGGGTCCGGGGACCGGGCGGAGGTGCGGCCCGGCCCCCGGACCGCCCGGATCAGCGGCGGCCGTTCTTCGGGTCGACGAGGCCCGCGCGGCGCAGGGCGTCCGCCATCGCGC
>NZ_FMCI01000181.1 GCF_900091845.1 Streptomyces sp. SolWspMP-5a-2 | reverse complement strand
CCGGTGCCCGCCCGCGCGCCCACGCCGACCCCGACCCCGTCGCCCACTCCCCCGCCGTCACCGTCACCGTCGCCGTCGCCGTCGCCCACACCGAGCCCGTCGGTCACCCCGGTGACCTATCCGCACTACCGGGCGCAGCCCGCCCCCCAGCGGCCGGTCGGCGGGACGACGTCACCGGTCACCTACGTCCTGCTCATCACGGCGCCCGCCGTGATCGCCGTCGCCGCGCTGCGGCCCCGCTGAATCTGGAGGCACCTCGTGCCGGATTGGCTTGTTCTCACCCTCGCGATGCTGGCCGCCTGCGTCGTGGTGATCGCGATCACCTTCCTGCGCAACCGCAACGCCGCGGACGACGAGGACACGAGTGAGACCCCCGACGTCATCGAGTACATGACGATGTGGATCGGCGTCGTGTACGCCATCGTCCTCGGCCTCGCCATGGCCGGGGTGTGGGAGGCGCGCGGCGCCGCCACCGACCACGTGCAGACCGAGGCGGTGGCGCTGCACGAGATCTCGGAGCGGGTCCGGGTCTACCCGGCCGACGCCCGCGATCGCATTCGCGACGACGTCAACGCCTATGTCGGACAGGTCGTCCACACCGAGTGGAAGACCATGGCCGATCACGACCGCCTGACGAAGCGCGGGGACGAGCTGTTCCAGCGGATGCGGGACGACGTCACCGACTACCAGCCGAAGACGGACTTCGAGGCGCAGGCCTACCAGCCGCTCCTCGACCAGATCGCCGCGGCGGCCGAGGCCCGCGCCGACCGGGGCGACGCGATGGGCGCGACGATGCCGGGGGTGGTGTGGTTCGGCCTGCTCACCGGGGCCGTCATCACCATCGGCATGGTCTTCGCGCTCCAGATCAGGCGCACCGGGCGCGAGATGGTCCTGGCGGGGCTGTTCTCCGCGCTGATCGCGTTCCTGCTCTTCCTGATCTGGGACTTCGACTCGCCCTACAGCCGGGGCATCACCGCCTCGGCGAAACCGTTCGTCCAGTTGTTCCCGCAGATCATGGGCTGACGGCCGCTCACCCGGGTGGGCCGCGGGGGACGACCGCCACGCCGCCGGGGTCCCCCGGCCGCCGCACGGCTGTCCCCTGAGCGGCCCACACCCTTGCCCCATTCGCGCGACCGGGATCGCGCGCACGCACAGGTGTTCCTAGCGTTTCGGTCATCGAGGTGCATTGACGACATGAGCGGAAAAGGTCCGCGGCTGCTCCTCGGGGACCCGGAGGAACCACCATGCGCGCGATACGCGTCGCTTCGGCCGTACTGCTGGGCGCCGGCGCCCTCACGTTCTCCGCGCCCGCAGCCGTCGCCAACGGCGGCGACCACGTCACCCCGTTCGGCTTCTCGGTGCAGCCCAGGACGATCGCGGCGGGCGGTCAGCTCACCCTCCGCCTCGACCGGGACCGCGGTGGCTGCAAGGGGCCCGCACGGGTCTCCTCGGGCGTCTTCGACACCGTCACCATCGAGCCGGGGCGTTCCTCGGCGACGACGACGGTCGACTGGGACGCCCGCGCGGAGGCGGAGTACCAGGTGACGTTCATGTGTGACGGCATGAACGGTTCCACGGAGGTGACCATCGCGGGCGGCCGGGGCGACCACGACCGGGGCGACCACGACCGCGGCGACCACGACAGGGGGGACCACGGCCGCGACGACTACCGGGACCCCTACTACAACCGCGGTGTGCACGCCGGTGAGGGCGGCAGCGTGGCCGGGTTCGACCTCAAGGAGCTGGGGCTCGGCGCGGCGCTCGTCGCGGGCTCCGTCGGCGCGGCGTACCACTTCTCGCGCCGCCGCTCGGGCGAGGACGCCGGCTGACGGCGCCGCGCCCGCGCACAGGACTTCGCCCCGGACCCTGGGAAGGTGTCCGGGGCGAAGTCGTGTGCGCTCTGCCGGTGGCGGCCTGCGGAGAGGGACCGGCCTCCGAAGGGGGAGGAGGCCGGGACCCCCGCTGCGGGGCTCAGATGCGGCGCTCGTGCCTGCGGCGCATCCAGAACAGTCCGCCGCCGATCACGGCCGCGGCCACCAGACCGCCGCCGATGGCCATGTCGGTCGGCGTGGCGCCGGAGCTGGTGCTGCCGCCGAGACCGCCGCGGACGCCGCCGATGACGGTGAAGGCGGCCGGACGGGTGAGGGTGCGCCCCGAGCAGTCGACGGTGATGTCGTAGGTGCCGGGCCGCACGTCGTGGTGGATGAAGGCCGTTCCCTGGGACGTCTCGTTGGAGCGGCCGATCGGCGAGAGCGAGGCCCGGGAGAAGGCCTCCGACCGCATGGTGCCGCCGCGCGGGCAGCCGTCGACGGTGACCGTCATCTGCCCGCCCCGGGCGATGACGCTGGGCAGTGCCACGATGTTGCTCGGACTGTCCCACGCGACGGCCGCGGGGGCGGCGAGCCCGAGGGCGGCGACCGCGACGGCGGACGCCGCCAGGGCACGAGTGCTACGCATGTTTCCTCCGCGGAAGACGCCCCCGGGGGCCGTTCCCCGGTCGATCGGCGAGAAAGCGCCTCCCAGGGAGACCTTCAGACGCGCTTCACGCGCCCGCATTTCGGCGATGGTCCGTCCTGGTGAGCCGACCCGTCGGGCGATGACCGGGGTTCGCGATATCACCGCAGGTCACGGTCCGTCAGAAAATAACTTCCGGCCGCGACCCGGATGGCGCACCACCGGTCCGGCGGCCACCCGTTCGCCTCTCCCCCGTCGCCGCTCGCGCGCCCCCGGCTTAGCGTGCGGGTATGCGCGAGTGACGCGGCGACGGCCGGGTCGAGAGGGGAATCGGATGTCTGCGTTCGAGCTGGCCGAAGAGGAGGAGCGGCAGCCGCGGAAGCGTGCGCCGTGGGGCGTGATAGCGCTGGTCCTGCTGACCGGTCTCGCGCTCATCCGCAACGGCTCGGGAGAGTTCGAGGTCGGTCCGCCGCAGCCCGCCTCCGCGGCGGCGCGGGACAGCCGGCTGCCGGGTGCCCCCGCCCAGGCGGCGGCGCTGCCGCACTCCGCTCCCGACCGGGTGCGCATCCCGTCGATCCAGGTGGACGCGCCGGTGATGCCGGTGGCGCTGGACGCGGACGGCTGGGTCGGGGCGCCGCCGCCGGAGGACCCGAACCTGGCGGGCTGGTTCACCGGCGCCGTCACGCCCGGCGAGAAGGGCACCGCGGTCGTCGTCGGCCACGTCGACAACCGGCAGGGTCCCGCCGTGTTCTACGGGCTGGGCGCCATGAAGCAGGGCAACCGGGTCGAGATCGCCCGCAAGGACGGAAAGACGGCCGTCTTCGAGGTGTACGGCGTCGAGGTCTTCGAGAAGAACAACTTCCCCGGGGACCGCGTCTACGGCTCCAAGGGCACCCCGGAGCTGCGGGTCATCACGTGCGGGGGCGGTTTCTCCAAGCAGAACGGCTACGACGGGAACGTCGTCGCCTTCGCCCGCCTGGTCGAGGTCCGCTGACGGATCCCCGGCCGGGCGGGCGGCGGCCCGTCAGGCGAAGCGGCGCGGCGGCACCGTCAGGCGGTAGCCGGAGTCCAGGAGTTCCGGCAGGTAGGAGCGGATCGCCCGGACGCTCTGGGAGCGGTCGCCCCCGGCGTCGTGCGAGAGCACCACGACACCGGGGGCGGCGCCGTCCTCGACCCGGCCGACGATGGAGCGGGTGCCCGGGGTGGTCCAGTCGAGGGTGTCGACCGTCCAGGCCATCGGCTCCATGCCCATCTCGGCGCCGAGCTGGAAGGCGGCCCGGTTCCAGGCGCCGTAGGGGGCGCGGAACCACTGCGGGCGCTCGCCGTAGGCGCCCTCGATGACGTCGCTGGTGCGCTCCATCTCGGAGCGGATCTGACCGCGGTTCATCTGGGTCAGCAGCGGGTGGGTCCAGGTGTGGTTGCCGACGACGTGGCCCTCGTCCGACATCCGGGCCAGCAGTTCCTTGTGCTGGACGGCCATCTCGCCGCACACGAAGAACATCGCGCGCACGTTGTGCTCGGCGAGGGTGTCGAGGATGTGCGGGGTGTAGCGCGGGTCGGGTCCGTCGTCGAAGGTCAGCACCATGGTGCGACCGCGTCCCGACATCCGCAGGAACGGTTCGTGGCGGACCGTGAGCGGGGCGGCGCGGGTGCGGGGCGCGCCGTATCCGGTGAGGGGCTGGAGGCGGTAGGCGGAGGGCTTGAGGGGGCGGCCCGCCTGGGCGCCCGCGGCGGGCACGGGGGCGGGGGCCGGGGCGTCCCCCGAGCCGAGCGTCAGCGCGCCTGCGGTACCGGCCGCGCCCAGAGCGACGGCGCCCGCGAGCAATGCCCGGCGCCGCGTGAGCAACTGATCCTTCGTCATGACTCATGGGTCGCCCGATCCGGCCGCGCCGCACCACGGATACACCGGTGCGGCGGCAGGAATGCACCCGCCCGGCGCAGCCGCGGGGGTCAGCGGCGGCGCACCAGGGGGAACGGCAGGGTCTCCCGGATCGTCAGGCCGGTCAGGAACATGACCAGCCGGTCGACGCCGATGCCGAGGCCGCCGGTGGGGGGCATGGCGTGGGCGAGGGCGTCCAGGAAGTCCTCGTCCAGCTCCATCGCCTCGGGGTCGCCGCCCGCGGCCAGGAGCGACTGGGCGGTGAGCCTGCGGCGCTGTTCGACCGGGTCGGTCAGCTCGGAGTAGGCGGTGCCGAGTTCGGTGCCGAAGGCGACCAGGTCCCAGCGTTCGGCGAGCCGCGGGTCGGTGCGGTGCTGCCGGGTGAGCGGGGAGACGTCGGTCGGGAAGTCCTTGTAGAAGGTGGGCAGCAGGGTGCGCTCCTCGACGAGCCGTTCGTACATCTCCAGGACGACGTCGCCGCGGCCGTCGTCGTCGGTGTACGGGACGTGGGCGCGGTCGCAGAGGCGGCGCAGCGCCTCCACGGGCGTGCCGGCGTCGATCTCCTCCCCGAGCGCCTCGGAGAGCGCGCCGTACACGGTCCGCACCGGCCAGGTCCCGGAGATGTCGTGCGTCTCGCCGTCCCGGCGGACGACGGGTGCGCCGTGGGCGGCGACGGCCGCGGACTGGATCAGGTCGCGGGCGAGGTCGAGCATGACGTCGTAGTCGGCGTACGCCTGGTACGCCTCCAGCATGGTGAACTCGGGGTTGTGCTTGTGGGAGACGCCCTCGTTGCGGAAGGTGCGGCCCATCTCGAAGACCTTCTCCAGGCCGCCCACGCACAGCCGCTTCAGGTACAGCTCGGGGGCGATGCGCAGATAGAGGTCGAGGTCGTAGGCGTTGATGTGGGTGGTGAAGGGGCGGGCGTTGGCGCCGCCGTGGATCTGCTGCAGGATCGGGGTCTCGACCTCCAGGTAGCCGCGGTCGAGCAGGCCCCGGCGGAGCGCCTGGACGGCGTGCGAGCGCGCTGTGACGATGTCGCGGGCTGCGGGCGAGGAGATCAGGTCGAGGTGTCGGCGGCGGACCCTGGCCTCGGGGTCGGTGAGGCCGCGGCGCTTGTCGGGCAGCGGGCGCAGGCACTTGCCGAGGAGCTGCCAGGAGGTGACGAAGACGGTGGGTTCGCCCCGGTCGCTGCGGCCCGCCCGGCCGGTGGCGGTGATGAGGTCGCCGATGTCGGCGTCGGCGGTGAACCGGTCGAGGGCGGCGCCGGTCAGGTCCCGGGTGAGGGCGAGCTGGCGGTCGCCCGACCAGTCGCGCAGCACGGCGAAGACGATGCCGCCGAAGTCGCGCACCCGCATGACCCGCCCGGCGACGGTGACGTCGGCGCCCTCGGTCACCTCGGCGAGGGTGTGGGTGCGGGCGGGCACGCCGACCGGGTAGGGGTCGACGCCCTCGGCGCGCAGCCGCTCCAGGGTGCGGTACCTGACCTGGACCTGGTCGCTGAGGGCGGGGCGGCGGGCGCCGGTGCCGGTGCCGCCGGTGTCCAGGCCGAGGGCGGAGAGCGGGGGCAGGCCCTCGGTGGTGGCGGGGCGGGTGGTCGCCGGGGAGTGGCCGCGGCCCCAGAGGGTGCGCAGGGACGGCACGGAGACGAACCCCTCGGCGATCCCGGAGGCGAGGCCGATGCGGGCCAGGGAGCCGGTGTCGGCGTAGCAGATGAAGCGGGGGTACCACTCGGGGTGGTACTTGGCGTTGGAGCGGTAGAGGGCCTCCAGCTGCCACCAGCGGGAGAAGAAGACGAGCAGCCGCCGCCACAGGCGCAGCACCGGTCCCGCGCCGATGCGGGCGCCCTCCTCGAAGACGGAGCGGAAGACGGCGAAGTTCAGCGAGACGCGGTGGACGCCGAGCTTGGGGGCGGCGTCGCACAGCTCGGCGACCATGAACTCCATGACGCCGTTGGGCGCACCGCGGTCCCGGCGCATCAGGTCGAGGGAGACGCCGTCGCGGCCCCAGGGCACGAAGGAGAGCAGGGCGAGGAGGCGGCCGTCGTCGGCGAGCGCCTCGACGAGGAGGCAGTCGCCGTCGGTGGGGTCGCCGAGCCGGTCGAGGGCCATGGAGAAGCCGCGTTCGGTCTCGGTGTCGCGCCAGGCGTCGGCCTTGTCGACGATCTCCTCCATCTCCTGCTCGGTGAGGGTGGCGTGGCGGCGCACCCGGGTGGTGGCGCCGGTGCGGCGGACCCGGTGCACGGCCTGCCGGGTGACGCGCATGTCCCGGCCGTCGAGGTCGAAGCCGGGGATGTGCAGGATCGCCTCGTCGCCGAGCTGGAGGGCGCCGAGTCCGGCCCGTGCGAAGGCCCTGGCGCCGTCCTCGGAGGCGCCCATGACGGCGGGCGCCCAGGCGTGTCTGCGGGCCACGTCAAGCCAGGCGGCGATGGCGTGCGGCCATGCCTCGCGGTCGCCGACGGGGTCGCCGCTGGCGAGGCAGACCCCGGCCTCGACGCGGTAGGTGACGGCGGCCTTGCCGCTGGGCGAGAAGACGACGGCCTTGTCGCGGCGGGTGGCGAAGTAGCCGAGGGAGTCCTGGGCGCCGTAGGCCCCCAGGAGGGCGCGGATGCGGGCCTCCTCGTCGTCGTGCAGGGCGCCCTCCATGCGCTGGGAGCGGAAGAGGGCGGCGGCGGCGTTCAGCAGGGCGAGGGCGCCGAAGAGTCCGAGGAGGAAGAAGAGGGCGTGCGGCGGGCGGCCGTCGAAGGCGCGCTCGGAGACCAGGCCGCCCAGGACCCGGTCGGTGGCCCAGCCGAGCCACTGGGTGTCCGGGAGGGTGCCCGGGAAGAGGGCGACCAGGCCCCAGCCGAGCAGGACGCCGAGGACGAGACCGGCGGCGAGGACGGCGAGGGCGCGGCGGACGGCGGCCCGGCGGGAGGCGGCGTAGAACTCGCGCCGGGCGACGATCAGCAGGGCCAGGGCGCAGCCGCAGATCACCAGGGAGGCGACGGACTCCAGGTAGAGGCCGGCGACGACGCCGAGGACGTCGACGAGCGCCAGCAGGCCCAGGTAGACGACGACCAGCCACCAGGCGACCTTCTTGCGGGCGGCGGTGGCGGCGGCGAGCAGGAAGAGGAAGACGGCGTAGGCGAGGTTGGCGCTGACCGGGACGATCAGCAGGTCGAGGTAGCGGACCAGCGGGCGCAGCAGGGCGCGCAGCGGCGGGACGAGCGCGAGCAGCAGGCAGAGCAGTCCGAGGAGGCCGAAGAAGACCGCGACGCCCTCGGGCACCCGGCTCAGCGGTCCGGTACCGGGCGGCCGGTCCGGGGCCGTGGTGTCCTTCGCCCGCGTGGTCCCGGCGGTGGCACTCATGCGTCCGACTCTAGGAAGCTCCGGGCCGCCCCGCCCGTCGGGAGACGGCCGGCGGCCCCGGCGGGCGGCGGGACCTGCGGCTTCCGATAACCTCACCGCCGTGACGGAACAGCACGCGCACCGGTTCGAGCGGGGCACGGACGGCCCGAAGGTCATCGTCGTCGGCGTGGACGGCTCGGCGTCCTCCCTGCGGGCGGCGGCGTACGCCGGTGGTCTGGCCCGGCGCCAGCACGCGCTGCTCGCGGTGGTGTACGTGCAGCCGGTGCTGGCGGCGGGCGCGGCGCTCGGGGTGCCGGTGACCGGGACGACGGACGAGATCGCCGAGGAGCTGGTGGCGCAGATCCGGGAGGCGACCGAGCGCGCGAAGGGGATATTCGACGTGCGGTGGGAGTTCCACACCTTCCGCGGCGACCCGTACGGCGGTCTGGTGAAGGCGGCCGACGAGCTGACGGCGGACGCGGTGGTGGTGGGCGCCTCGGAGCAGGCGGGGCACCGGATCGTCGGCTCGGTCGCGGTGCGTCTGGTGAAGGCGGGCCGCTGGCCGGTGACGGTGGTCCCGTAGTCCCGTAGCCGGACGGCGCGCCGGGTGCCGGGAACGGCCGGAGCGGGGCGCCGGTCACCGCACCGGGTGCCGGGGACGGCCGCTACCCTCCCATGACCAGTCCGTCCTTCGCCGCGCCCCTGCTGAGCACCACGTCCCTGATGCGGTCGCGGACGGAGGCCAGGTCGGCGCCCTCCCTGACGGCCTTGTCGAGGTCGAGGACCCGGCCCGCGTCGATGTCGTAGAGCTGGGGGACGTACTCGGCCCTGGTGACGCGCCAGCGGGTGCCGGGGCGGTCGGGCGGTTCGAAGGTGAAGCGGGCCATGGTGGACTGGTTGCCGCGCGGTTCGGGGGCGCCCTCGTCGTTGTACATCTCGCCCGCGATCTGGTCGCCCATGCCGTAGACCACCCAGGTCCCGTTGACCTTCTCGTACGCCTGCGGGACGTGGGCGTGGGTGCCGAGGACGACGTCGATGTCGGGGCGGCCGGCGGTGTTGGCCGCGGTGAGGCGGCGGGCCAGGTCGAGCTGGGTGCGGTCGGGTTCGTCCTGCCACTCGGTGCCCCAGTGGACGGAGACGGCGACCACGTCGGCCCCGGCGGCGCGGGCGGCCCGCGCGTCCCTGACGATCCGGTCCGGGTCGATGAGGTTGACCGCCCAGGGCTGTCCCTGGGGGAAGGGCAGGCCGTTGGTGTCGAAGGTGTAGGCGAGGTGGGCGACCTTCGCGGGCCCCGCGCGCAGCACGGTGACGGTGCGCGCCTCGCCCTCGGAGCGGGCCGACCCGGCGTGCCGGACACCCGCGCGGTCGAGGGCGTCGAGGGTGCGGCGGATTCCGTCGGCGCCGTCGTCGAGGGTGTGGTTGGAGGCGGTGGAGCAGCCGTCGTAGCCGGTGGCGGCGAGCCCGCGGGCCACCTCGGGCGGGGATTTGAAGGTGGGGTACCCGGTGTAGTCGCCGTTGGCGCCGTAGACCGTCTCCATGTGACAGAGCGCCACATCGGCGCGGGAGACGAGGGGTTCGACGTCGGCGAGCATGGGCCGGAAGTCGTAGCCCTCGCCGCCCGCGTCGAAGTTCGCGCGGTCGATGACCGAGGCGTGCGGCAGGACGTCACCGGTGGCGAGGAGCGTGAAGCCGCCGCGGGCCGCGGCGCCCGGTTGTCCTGCGTGGAGGGACGATTCGTGGTGCTGGGCGTGGCAGGCGGCGCCCCCGGCGAGGACCGCCGTGAGGGCCAGGGCCGCCTGTCGTCTGCGTGCAATCATCAGCTCACCCCAGAGTGGTCCTATATACATACAAATAGGTACGGATTTGACGGCTCCCCCAAACGACCCGGACCCGCCGATTAGCCCGTCCGCCACGCCTGACAGAGCGTCACCGCACCGGGGCGCAGGCGCGTTCGGGACCGTTCGCCGCACCGTTCGTCGACGCGATCGACCGTCCGCCGCACACCCACGTGTGCGCCCTGTCACAAATCACCACGCTGCGATGCCATAACGGCCATGACGGCCGGAACCACGCTCACGAACAGGACGACCGCCGACCACGAGCTCGTCGCGCTCCAGCGCGAGCACGGTCGGCCCCTCTTCGCCCTGCTGCTCCGGCTCTGCGACGGCGACCGGCAGCGGGCCGAGGACCTCGTCCAGGAGACCCTGGTGCGGGCCTGGCAGCACCCCGAGGCGCTGCGCGCGGACGCCTTCGACTCCGTGCGGCCCTGGCTGATGACGGTCGGCAGACGGCTGGCCATCGACGCCCGGCGGGCACGGCAGGCCCGGCCGCCCGAGGTCGGCGACGCCGTCCTGGAGAACGCGCGGGTCATCGCCGACCACGCCGAACGGGCCACCGCCGCGCTCGACGTGCGCGAGGCTGTGAAGACTCTCACGCCCGAACACCGCGAAGTCCTGGTGCTGGTGTACTTCCAGGGGGCGAGTGTGGCGGAGGCCGCCGAGACCCTGGGCATCCCGGCCGGTACCGTGAAGTCGCGCGCGTACTACGCGCTGCGCGCCCTGCGCCGAGTGCTCCCGGGTTACGCGGCCGACCTGCGCTGAAACCGAAGCCTCGGTCAAACCTCGGTAAAGCGCCTTGCTGCGGACCCCTGTTGGGTAATCGGCTGTCCTCTATCCGTGTTCCGGACCGGGGGCCCGGGTTCGGGCGACGCGCACGTACCGGAGGAAGGCAGGCAGCGATGCTGCACAGAGGTCACGAGAGCACGGACGGCACCGGCGGCGGCGAACTGACCGTTCCCATGGCCTGGTTGTACGCCGAGTACATCGCCGACGAGCTGCTGCGGACGGGCGATCTGATGCCGCCGACGTCCTTCGAGTTCCGGGCCGGCCGGGACGCCCTGGCCCTGACCGTCTTCCTCTCCGACACCGAGGGCGAACTCTCCGGCATCCGGGTCGTCACCCAGCTGGAGACGTGGCTGTCGCTGACGGCGTACGACCAGCCGTGGCAGGACTGGGTGCGCGAGGCGCTGGCGGTCCGGGCCGCCGACGCGCTCGCCACCGGCGCCCAGGCGCCCGATCTGGAGCTGGCCGGGAACGCCTGGCGCTGGCTGGAGGAGACCGAACTGCTGGCCCCCGACCTCAACGCGGTCCCGGGCGGCGCCCCGGGCGGCGAGGAGGAGGGACCCAAGGTCTGGACGAAGGCGTGGCAGCTCGGCCTGCCGCTCGGGCACCTGGCCATCCACCTTTTCTAGCCGGATCCCGGCGGCGACCAATCCGGGGCGCGGGCCGCTCCGAACCCCTAGGTTGCGATTCGGTACACGCCTTGAGTGATTCGGCGGCCTGCTGCGTACGGGTGGGAGCAACGAGTAACCCCACCCGCACCCAAAGGCACGAGGATTCGGCATGAGGTCCCTGGAGAGGCATCGCGACGTCGCCGCGTACGCGCTCGGCGTGCTGGACGAGGCGGATGCCTTCCGCTTCGAGGACCACCTCATGGAGTGCACGCGCTGTGCGGCACACGTGACCGAATTCGGGCCCAGTACCCGGCAGTTGATGCTGTACCGCCGGGCCACGCCGCGATTCGTGAACCCCGTGACCAACCCGGGCCCCGGCCTGCTCGACCGGCTGCTGTCCGAGGTGGCGTCCCGGCACCGGGCGGGCCGCAGGCGTCTGTTGTACGCGCTGGCCGCCTCGGTGGTCCTCGCCGTCGGCGGACCCGCCGTCGCGATGCAGGCGGGCGCCGACGAGAGCGGCCGCGACAGGGTCACCGCGAGCGACGGACACAGCGGCGTCTGGGCCCGGGTGACGGTCGCGGACGAGGTGTACGGCAGCGAGGTGAAGCTGGAGGTCAAGGACGCGTCCGGCCCCCGCTCCTGCCGCCTGGTCGCCGTCGGCCACGACGGATCCGAGCACACCATGACCAGTTGGACGGTCCCCGGGCAGGAGGAGACCGCCACCACCATGTCGGGCAGCGCCGACCTGCACCCCGGGGAGATCGCCCGCTACGAGGTGCGCACCGCGGCCGGTGAACGCCTGGTGGTCCTGAACGCCCGGTGACCGGACCGGACTCGGCCCGCGCTACTTGAGCAGCCGGGACAGCCGCCGGTCCGCCAGCGGCTTGCCGCCGGTCTGGCAGGTCGGGCAGTACTGGAGCGAGGAGTCGCTGAAGGAGACCTCGCGGACGGTGTCGCCGCAGACCGGGCACGGCTCACCGGCGCGGCCGTGGACCCGCAGACCGCTCTTCTTCTCGGCCTTCAGCCGCCCCGCCGCCACCCCCCTGGAGCGCTCCACCGCCTCGGTGAGGGTGGTGCGCAGCGCCTGGTGGAGGCGGTGCGTCTCCTGCGGGGTGAGGGTGGCCGCCAGCTTGAACGGGGACATCTTCGCCGCGTGCAGGATCTCGTCGCTGTAGGCGTTGCCGACCCCGGCGATCAGGCTCTGGTCGCGCAGCGCGCCCTTCAGCTGACGGCGCTCGGGGGCGAGCAGCGCGGCGAGGCGCTCCTCGTCGAAGTCGTCGGCGAGCGGGTCGGGGCCGAGCCGGGCGACGCCCGGCACCTGCGCGGGGTCCTCGACGACGTACACCGCGAGGCGTTTCTGGGTGCCCGCCTCGGTGAGGTCGAAGCCCTCGCCGGTCTCCAGGGCGACCCGCAGCGCGAGCGGGCCCTTGCCGGGGCGCGGCGGGCCGTCCGGGAGCCGGTCGCGCCAGTGCAGCCAGCCCGCGCGGGCCAGATGGGTGACGAGGTACGGGCCGCCCGCCGTCTCCAGGCCGAGGAACTTGCCGTACCGGTGCACGGCGGTCACCTCGCGGCCCTCCAGGGCGGTGAGCGGCGGGGCGTACGTCTTCAGGACGTTGATCGCGACGGGCAGCACCCGGACGATCTCGTGTCCGACCAGGTGCTCGGTGAGGAAGTCCTTGAGCGCTTCGACCTCGGGGAGTTCCGGCATAGGTCCAGGGTGCCACCCGGGGCGCGCGGTGCCACCGGAGTCAGTCGCCGCCCGTCACGTCGAACTCGCACCACACGCACTTGCCGCCGCCCCGCGCCTCCACGCCCCAGCCGTCGGTGAGCCGGTCCACCAGCAGCAGCCCGCGCCCGGAGACCCCCGCGTCACCGGGGTCGCGGCGGCGGGGCAGCGCGCTGGAGGCGTCCTCGACCTCGACGCGCAGTCGGCGCCCGCCACCGCCGGTGAGGATCCTGAGCGTGACGACGGCTGCGCCCTCCGTGTGGATGAGGGCGTTGGTCACCAGCTCGTCGGCGACGAGTTCGATCTCGTCGGCGCGCTCGCCCGCGTCCCAGGTCCGCACGGCGGTCCTGATCAGGTGCCGGGCCGCCCTGAGCGCCTCGGGGTCGCCGGGGGCCACGTGCTGCTGGAGGCGGCCGCCGGAGCGCGGGGTGTCCAGGCCGCGGCGGCGCAGCAGCAGGACGGCGACGTCGTCGTCCCCGCCGCGTTCCTCGGCCAGCTCGATGAGGCGGTCGGCGAGGTCGCGGACGTCCTGCGGCCCGTCGGCGACGAGGGCGGCGAGGGTCCGCATGCCGTCGTCGAGGTCGGTGCCCGGCTGTTCGACCAGGCCGTCGGTGCAGAGCAGCAGGACGGTCCCGGGGTCCAGCTCGACGATGCCGACGGGGTAGTCGAGGCGGCCGAACTCTGCGGACAGGCCGAGCGGGAGCCCGCCCTCGACGGTGACCCGGGCGCAGCCGCCGTCGGTGTCCCGCAGCAGCGGGTCGATGTGCCCGGCGCGCACCACCTGGACCACACCGGTG
The DNA here is from genome assembly GCF_900091845.1 of Streptomyces sp. SolWspMP-5a-2. Taxonomy (GTDB): domain Bacteria; phylum Actinomycetota; class Actinomycetes; order Streptomycetales; family Streptomycetaceae; genus Streptomyces; species Streptomyces doudnae. The sequence goes on along the minus strand of NZ_FMCI01000181.1, from coordinate 29,521 downwards.
CTCAGGTCGGCCTCCGCGTACAGGCAGGTCGCGAAGCGGTCGGTGTCGAGTTCGTGGAGGAAGACGGAGGCGCGGGCCATCACGGCGGCCGGGGTGTGACCCTCGGCCGCGTAGGCGCGCAGCACGATCCGCAGCTGCCCCATGACGGCCGCCGCGTGCGCGTCGTGCCCCTGGACGTCGCCGATGACGGCGCCGACCCGGCCGCCGGGCAGCGGGATCAGGTCGTACCAGTCGCCGCCGATGTCCCGGCCGAGGGAGCCTGCGGCGGTGCCCGCCCGGTAGCGGACGGCGATGTCGGCGCCGCGCACGCCGGGGATGGCGCGCGGCAGCATGGCCTGCTGGAGGCTGCTGGCGAGGTCCTTCTCCTGCTCGTAGAACATGGCCCGCTGCATGCTCTGCGCGATGCTGCTGCCGAGGGCGACCAGCACGTTGCGCTCCTCGGGGGCGAAGCCGTCGCGGTCGCTGTAGAGCAGGCCCATGGCGCCGATCGGGCGGCCCTGGACGATGAGCGGGAGGTAGGCGGCCGAGGTGATGTGCAGGTCGGTGAGGTGCGGCCAGAGGACCGGGTAGCCCTCGGCGAACGCGGCGGGCGACTCGATGAAGCGCGGGGCGAGGGTGCGCACCACCTCGCTCATCGGGTAGGGCTCGTCGATGCCGGTGATCAGGGTGCCGGGCACGAAGCTGCCCTCCGGGCCCTCGGCGACCAGGCGGATCCGGCCGCCCTCGACCAGCCCCACGACGAGGCTGGTGGCGCCCAGGTGGGTGAGGCCGTGGGTGTCCTTGAGGACGTCGATGACGTCCTGGACGGTCCTGGCGTGGGCGAGGGCGGCGGTGGTGAGCTGGACGACGTTGGTCTGCTCGCGGCGGGCCGCGTCCTGGGCGTCCTGGGCGCGGCGGGCCGCGCTGTCGGCGAGTTCCTGGGTGGCGTCCCGCAGGATCCCGATGATCCGGTGGGGCTTACCGGTGTCGTCGCGCCGGATGTAGCCCTGGGTGTGGGTCCAGCGCGGGGTGCCGTCGCGGCAGCGGATGCGGAAGTAGACGCCGTAGTTCTCGCTGCCGTCCTTGATGGCCTGGGCGACGAGGGCGTCCAGGCGGTGCCCCTCGGTGGGCGGCACCCGGACGGCGAGGCTCTCCGCGCGGCCGTCGTACTCGTCGGGGCGCAGGTCGAAGACCTCCAGGGCCTGGGCGTCCATGTGGAAGAGACCGGCTGCCAGGTCCCAGTCGAAGCTGCCCATCCGGTTCAGCGCCAGGATCGGGTCCGGGTGGGCGGGCCAGTCGTCCGGGAGGGACAGGCCGCTCGCTCCCCGATCAACCATGGGCCCACCATGCCAGGGTTTGTCCGATTCTTCGACTTGTCCGGCCGATCCGTGCGTCAGCCGCTGAGGATGTCGGTGGGGCTGTCGAAGATGCTGCTGGTGTCGGGGGCGCCGGCCGGGCGGACGGGGACCTCCGCACCCGTCTCCGGGGCGCCGGCCCGTTCGCCGTCACCCCCGCAGCCCGCGACGAGGAGCGCCGCCGAGAGCGCGCAGACGGTTGCCAGGGTTCCGGTGGCTCTGCGCACCTTTTCCTCCTGCGACTTCCGAGTGGGTTCGTCACTATTGTCTGCGTGCGGTGCGGGGGTTGCGCAAGCGGAGCGGGGGGACACGGAGGGTCACGGTCACGGAGGGAGGCGCGTTTCGGGTGGAGTGGTTCACCGCGCCCGGGTACGGGCTGAGCAGGCTGGTCCTGCAGCGGACGCTGGCGGGCGTGTACCTCGTGGCGTTCCTGACGGCGGCCCTCCAGTTCCGGGCGCTGATCGGCAGCCGGGGACTGATGCCGGTGCCGCGTCTGACGGCGCGGGTGGCGTTCCGGCACGCTCCCGGCGTCTTCCGGCTGCACTACTCCGACCGGTTCTTCGCGCTCTGCGCCTGGGCGGGCTGCGCCGTCTCGGTCGCGCTGCTCGCCGGTGCGGACTCCCTGGTGCCGCTGTGGGCGGGGATGCTGCTGTGGCTGCTGCCGTGGGCGCTGTACCTGTCGATCGTCAACGTCGGTCAGACCTGGTACGCGTTCGGCTGGGAGTCGCTGCTCCTGGAGGTCGGGTTCCTCGCCGTCCTGCTCGGCAACGACGAGGTCGGGCCGCCGGTCGTGGTGCTGTTCCTGCTGCGCTGGGTGCTGTTCCGGGTGGAGTTCGGGGCGGGTCTGATCAAGCTGCGCGGCGACGTCTGCTGGCGCAGGCTCACCTGCCTCTACCACCACCACGAGACGCAGCCGATGCCGGGACCGCTGAGCTGGTTCTTCCACCGGCTGCCCCGGCCGCTGCACCGGGCCGAGGCCGCGGCCAACCACGTCACCCAACTCGTCGTGCCGTTCCTGCTGTTCACCCCGCAGCCGGTCGCCTCGGTGGCCGCGTGCCTGATGATCGCCACCCAGCTCTGGCTGATCCTGTCGGGCAACTTCTCCTGGCTGAACTGGCTCACCGTCACGCTGGCGCTGTCGGCGGTGCGCTTCCCGTCCGGCGAGCGGCAGGCCCCCGCCGCGCCGCTCTGGTACGAGGTCGTGGTCCTCGCCGTGGCGGCGCTGCTGCTCGGCCTCGGGTACCGGCCGGTGCGCAACCTCCTCTCCCGGCGCCAGGTCATGAACCGCTCCTTCGACCCGCTCCATCTGGTCAACAGCTACGGCGCGTTCGGCACGGTGAGCCGGGTGCGGTACGAGATCGTCGTCGAGGGCACCGCCGACCCGGTGCCGCGCGCGGACGGCGACTGGCGGGAGTACGGCTTCCGGGGCAAGCCGGGTGATCCGCGCCGGGCGCCACGCCAGTTCGCGCCGTACCATCTGCGGCTCGACTGGCTGATGTGGTTCGCCGCCCTCTCCCCCGCCTACGCCGAGCCGTGGTTCGGGACGTTCGTGGAACGGCTCCTGGAGAACGACCGGGCCACGCTGCGGCTGCTGCGCCACTCGCCGTTCCCGCCGGACGCGCCACCCCGCTACGTGCGCGCCCGCCTCTTCCGCTACCGGTTCACGACCTGGCGCGAGCTGCGGGAGACGGGGGCGTGGTGGGAGCGGACCTTCGTGCGGGAGTACCTGCCGCCGACCCGGCTCACGGAGTAGGCCGGCGGCCGCCGTCGTCAGGTGTCCTGCCGCCCGGGTACCGGCGCCCCCGCCGGGAGCAGGCCCTCGGCCCGCAGGTCCGTCCAGAGGGCGGCGGGCACCGGGGCGGCGAGGCCGCGGGCGCAGTCGTCGACCTCGGCGGCCGAGCGGGCGCCCACCAGGACGCTCGCGACGGCCGGGTGCGCGGCGCAGAAGGCGAGGGCCGCGGCCCGCAGGGAGGTGCCGTGCCGGTCGGTGACGGCCTTCAGACGCAGCGCCCGCTCGACCAGCCCGGCCGGTGCGGGCGCGTAGTCGTAGGTGGCGCCGGGTCGCGGGTCGGCGAGCAGGCCGGAGTTGAAGGCGCCGCCGACGACGACGGAGGTGCCGCGGTCGAGGGCGGCCGGGAACAGGCCGGTGAGGGCGCTCTGGTCCAGGAGGGTGTAGCGGCCCGCGCAGAGCACGACGTCGACGTCGGTGTCGCGGACGAAGCGGGTGAGCATCGCGGTCTGGTTCATGCCCGCGCCGATCGCGCCGACCACCCCCTCGGCGCGCAGCCGCTCGAGGGCCGGGTAGCCCTCGCGGAAGGCGGCTTCGGCGTGGTCGTCGGGGTCGTGCAGATAGACGATGTCGACGTGGTCGACGCCGAGCCGCTCCAGGCTCGCGTCCAGGGCGCGGCGCACGCCGTCGGCGCTGAAGTCCCAGACCCTGCGGTGGGTGGCGGGCACCGCGAAGCCGCCCGCGAGGTCGTCGTCCGGGTCGTCGCCCCGGACGGGTTCCAGTAGGCGGCCGACCTTGGTGGAGAGGGTGTACGCGGCGCGCGGGCGTCCGCGCAGGGCCTGCCCCAGGCGCCGTTCGGACAGCCCGAGGCCGTAGTGCGGGGCGGTGTCGAAGTAGCGCACGCCGTTGCGCCAGGCCGCGTCGACGGCGGCGTGCGCCTGCTCCTCGCCGACCTCGGTGTAGAGGTTGCCGAGGGCGGCGGCGCCGAACCCGAGCGGTCCGACCCGCACCGCGCTGCGGCCGAGCCGGTTCACCGGGGCTCCGGCCGCGGGCGCAGGCCCTGCATGCCGCCGTCGACGGCGAGCGAGGTGCCGGTGGTGGCGCCGGAGAGCGGGCCCGCCAGGTAGGCGACGGCGCCCGCGACCTCGTCGGCCGTGACCAGCCGCCCGGAGGGCTGTCTGGCCGCCAGGGCGGCGCGTTCGGCCGCGGGGTCGTCGGCCGCGTCGAGGAGACGGCCGACCCACGGGGTGTCCGCCGTACCGGGGTTGACGCAGTTGACGCGGATGCCCTCGTGGAGGTGGTCGGCGGCCATGGCGAGGGTGAGGGAGTACACGGCGCCCTTGGTGGCGCTGTACAGGGCGCGGCGCGGGAGTCCGGCGGTGGCGGCGATGGAGCAGGTGTTGACGATCGCCGCGTGGCCGGAGCGGCGCAGGTGCGGGAGGGCGGCGCGGGCCACCCGGACCATGCCGACGACGTTCACGTCCAGGACGCGGTGCCACTCGGCGTCGTCGTTGTCCTCGACGGTGCCCTGGGCGCCGATGCCCGCGTTGTTGACCAGGATGTCCAGACCGCCGAGGTCGGCGGCCGCGGCGGCGACGGCCGCGCGCACGGAGGGGGCGTCGCCGACGTCGGCCCGGTAGCCGCGCAGCGGCGGGCGCGCCCCGGACGGTTCGAGGTCGAGGACGGCGACCTCGGCGCCGCGTGCGGCGAGGAGGCGGGCGGTGGCCAGGCCGATGCCGGAGGCGCCTCCGGTGACCAGGGCCCGCAGTCCGGTGAAGTCGGTCATGCCGTGTGTCCTTCCGCCGTGCCGGGGTCGGCGGCCCAGAAGGTGCCGCCGGGGAACGTGTACCGCGCGATCGACTCGGGGCGCAGGGCCGCGGAGAAGCCGGGCGCGGTGGGTGCCGTGTAGCGGCCCGCTCTGATCGTCACCGGGTCGGTGAAGTGCTCGTGCAGATGGTCGACGTACTCGATGACCCGGTCCTCGGTGGTGCCGGTGACGGCGACGTAGTCGAACATCGCGAGGTGCTGGACGAGTTCGCACAGGCCGACGCCGCCCGCGTGCGGGCAGACCGGGACGCCGAACTTGGCGGCCAGCAGCAGGATCGCCAGGTTCTCGTTGACGCCGCCGACGCGGGCGGCGTCGATCTGCACGATGTCGACGGCGCCGGTCTGCAGGAGCTGTTTGAAGACGATCCGGTTCTGGACGTGTTCGCCGGTGGCGACCCTGACCGGGGCGACGGCCCGGCGGATCGCCGCGTGGCCGAGGACGTCGTCGGGGCTGGTGGGTTCCTCGATCCAGTACGGGTCGAAGGGGGCGAGGGCGCGGGTCCAGCGGATCGCCTCGTCGATGTCCCAGCGCTGGTTGGCGTCGACGGCGATCCTGACGTCCGGGCCGACCACCTCACGGGCGACCCGGCAGCGCCGGACGTCGTCGTCGAGGTCGGCGCCGACCTTGAGCTTGATCTGCCGGAACCCGGCGGCGACGGCCTCGGCGGCGAGCCGGGTGAGTTTCGCGTCGTCGTAGCCGAGCCAGCCCGGGGAGGTGGTGTAGGCGGGGTAGCCGTGGCCGATCAGGCGCGCGGTGCGGTCGGCGGCTCCCTCCCGGCCCCGGCGCAGCAGGTCGAGGGCCTCGCCCGGGGTGAGGGCGTCGCTGAGGTAGCGGAAGTCGATCTGGCCGACCAGCCAGTCCGGGTCGGCCTCGGCGAGCAGCCGCCACAGGGGTTTGCCCGCGCGCCGTGCGGCGAGGTCCCAGACGGCGTTGACGACGGCCCCGATCGCCATGTGCATCACCCCCTTCTCGGGTCCCAGCCAGCGCAGTTGGCTGTCCCCGACCAGGTCCCGGCTGAGCGCGCCGGGGTCGGCGCACACCTCGTCGACCGTGCGGCCCACCACATGGGGGCGCAGCGCGTGCAGCGCCGCGACCTGGACCTCGTTGCCCCGTCCGATGGTGAACGTGAACCCGTGTCCCCGCGGTCCGTCCTCGGCGTCGGTGCGCAGCACGGCGTACGCGGCCGAGTAGTCGGGGTCCGGGTTCATCGCGTCGGAGCCGTCCAGCTCCCGCGAGGTGGGGAAGCGGATGTCGTGGGTGTCGAGGGCGGTGATGCGCGCGGGGGCCTGGGGCACGGAGGGCCTTTCTGGTCGGGGACGGCGTCAGTCCTGGGCACGGCCGGTGGTGAGGCGGGCGAGCATGAGGGCGAGCAGGATGATCCCGCCGTAGATGGCCTGGATCCAGTACGCCTGGACCTGGGCCTGGGTGAGCAGGTTGTCGACGGTGCCCAGGAGCAGGACTCCGGTGAGCGCGCCGGACATGGTGCCCCTGCCGCCGTCGAGGCTGATGCCGCCGATGACGGCGGCGGCGAAGACCGTGAAGATCATGTTCTGGCCCTGGTTGGCGTTGATGGCGCCGACGTACCCGGTGCGCATGATCCCGCCGACGGCGGCGAGCACTCCGGCGGTGACGAACACCCCGAGCATCACCCGGTCCACCCGGATGCCGGCGGCGCGGGCCGCCTCGGGGTTGCCGCCGATGGCGTACAGGGCGCGTCCCACCCGGTGGTGACGGAGCGTCAGTCCGGCGAGGGCGAAGGCGGCCGCGGCCACCCACACCGAGACCGGCACCCGCAGGACGGTGCCGGTGGCCATCGCGAAGAAGGCGTCGGGCATGTCGAAGAGGGTCTTGCCCCGGGTCGCGCCGACGAGGACCCCGCGCAGCACGATCAGCATGGCGAGGGTGACGATGAAGGCGTTGAGCCTGAGCTTCACCACCAGCAGGCCGTTGAGGAGCCCGACGGCGGCGCCGACCAGCAGGACCGCCGACAGGGCCAGGGCGGTGGGCAGTTCGGTGCCGAACCCCGCCTTGGCCGCGGGCAGCACGAGGAGCGCGCCGAGCGCGGGGGCGATGCCGACGACCGATTCGAGGGACAGGTCGAACTTGCCGGTGATGAGGACGAGGGACTCGGCGAGCACCACCATGGCGAGCGCGGCGGACGAGCCGAGGACGGAGACGAGGTTCCTCTCGGTGAGGAAGGCGTCGTTGACGAACCCGCCGATCACCAGGACCGCCAACAGGGCCGGTAGGAGGGCGAGTTCGCGGGCGCGGCGGATCAGCAGGGCGCGGGCCTGGCCGGGGGCCCGGCGGGTGGCGGGCGGCTGTGCCGGGGCCCGGGTGTCAGCCATGGTCCACTCCTTCGACGGCGGCGATCAGCTCGTGGTCGCGCCAGCCCGCCGGGTGTTCGGCGACGACGCGGCCGTGGAAGAGGACGAGGACGCGGTCGCAGCGCCGCAGGTCGTCGAGTTCGTCGGAGACGACGAGGACGGCGGTGCCGTCCCGGCGGGCGTCCTCGACCCGGGCGAGCAGGGACTCCTTGGACTTCACGTCGACGCCCGCGGTGGGGTCGACGAGGACCAGCAGGCGGGGCGCGGAGGCGAGGGCGCGGGCCATGACGACCTTCTGCGCGTTGCCGCCCGACAGTTCGCGGACGGGCTGGTCGGGGCCCTCGGTGCGGATGTCGAGGCGCCGGACGAGGTCGCCGGTGAGGGCGCGTCTGCGGTCGGCGCGGACCAGGCCGAACCGTCCGAGGGCGCCGAGGACGGTGAGGGTGGCGTTGTCGCCGACGGTCATCCCGGGGACGAGTCCCTGGTCGTGCCGGTCGCGCGGGACGAACCCGACGCCCGCCGCGAGACAGCCGCGCACGTCCCCGAACGGGAGCCGCTCGCCCGCGAGTTCGGCGGTCCCGGCGAGCGGGGTGCGCAGTCCGGCGAGGGTCTCGGCGAGTTCGGCCTTGCCGCTGGCGGAGGATCCGGCGAGCCCGACGACCTCACCGGCGCGCACGGTCAGCCGGACGTCCCGGTAGGGGCGCGCGGTGAGGCCGCGCACGTCGAGGAGGACGGGGGCGGCGGGGTCGCGGGGCCCGCCCGCGGAGCGGTGGGCGCCCGTCCCGGCGCCCTCCCCCGCCATCGCCTCGACGAGGGCGGCGCGCGGGAGGTCCGCCACCGGCGCCGTGACGACCCAGCGGGCGTCGCGCAGCACGGTGACCGTGGTGCAGACCTCGTACACCTCCTGGAGGTGGTGGGAGATGAACAGGAAGGTGACGCCGGACTCCTGGAGGGCGCGCATCCTGGTGAACAGCCGCTCGATCTCCCGGCTGTCGAGGCGCGCGGTGGGCTCGTCCAGCACGATGAAGCGGGCGCCGAGGCTCAACGCCCGTGCGATCTGCACGAGTTGGCACTCCTCGACGGAGAGTTCGGACGCGCGGGCCTCCGGGTCGACGCGGACGTCCCAGGTGTCGAGGAGCGCGGTGGCCTCGGCGCGCAGCCTGCGCCAGCCGATCAGCCCCCGGCGCAGCGGCTGCCGGTCGAGGAACAGGTTCTCGGCGACGCTGAGTCCGGGGACGACCATGGGCCGCTGGTAGACGCAGGCGACCGTGCGGCGCCAGCCGTCGCGGTCGGCGAGCGCGGGCGCCGGGGCGCCGTCGAAGCGGACGGTGCCCGCGTCCGGGGCCTGGAGTCCGGTGAGGACGGAGACGAGGGTGGACTTGCCCGCGCCGTTGCGGCCGACGAGGGCGTGGGACTCGCCGGGCAGCACGGTGATCCGGCCGTCGGCGAGGGCGGTGGTGGGTCCGTAGCGTTTGACGACGTCCCGGGCCTCGGCGAGGGGGGTGGGGGCGGCCGTGTTCATCCGACCGTGTTCCCCCACAGCGCGGGGTCGTCGACGTTGTCCCGGGTGACCAGCGGGGCGGGGAGCTGGTCCTCCAGGATGCCGCCGGGCAGCCGCACGATCGTCGAGTGGTGGTCGGTGGGACCCGGCCGGAAGGTCCGGCCCTCCATCGCGGCCTTGACGTAGTGGAGGCCGTACCTGGCGTAGGCGTCGGCGGGCTGCGAGACCGTCGCGTCCACCTCGCCCCTGCGGATGGCGTCGAACTCCTGCGGGATGCCGTCGTTCGAGACGATCGCGATGTGCCCCGCGGTCCCGGCCTTCTTCAGCAGTCCCTTGGACTTGAGGGTCTGGAGGGTCGGGGCGAGGTAGACGCCGCCCGCCTGGAGGTAGATGCCCTTGATGCCGGGGTGGGCGTTGAGCAGGGTGTCGAGCTTGGCGGCGGCCGTGTCGGACTCCCACTTGGCGGGGATCTCCAGGACCTTCAGCTCCGGGAAGTCCTTCTTCACGCAGGCCCGGAACGCCTCCGAGCGGTCCCGGCCGTTGACCGAGGCGAGGTCCCCCATGATTTGGACGACCTCACCGGAGCCGACGTGCTCGCCGAGGTAGGCGCACGCCTTCTCGCCGTACGCCGCGTTGTCGGCCCGGACGACCATGGCGACCTCGCCGCGGTCCGGCGCGACGTCGACGGCGACGACCGGAACGCCCTTGCGCGCGGCCTGCTTCAGCCCGGCCTCGATGGCGGCGCTGTCCAGCGGGGCGACGACCAGGCCCCTGACGCCCTGGTTGAGCTGGTTGCCGATGTCGGTGATCTGCTGCGCGGGGTCGCTGCCGGAGTTGACCGTCCTCAGCGCGTCGACGCCCTCGGACTTCGCCATCCGGGGCACGTAGTCGTTGTAGGACTGCCAGAAGGGGGAGGTCAGCAGGGGCAGGATCACGCCGACCTTGCCGGTGCCGCCGGTGCCGCCCGCGCCGGTGTCCGCGGTGCTGCCGCACGCGGTGAGGGCGAGAGCGGCGACGGCGGCCGCTGCCGTCGCGCGCGGTGCCCGGGAAGAGGTTCGCCTGTGGTGCCGTCCGTTCCACGCCGTGCTGCCGCGCATCTGTCAGCTCCTCATCGAGCGTGATCGAGCAGGTGCCGCATATTTATCAGACCACTTGGGAGCGGGACACCCCAAGAACCCGCCGTTCTGCGTCACATCGGCCGAGTGGTCGGACCACCGTGCTGGCTAGACTGCGGCGCACGGCGAACGAAGGAGTCACGCGTGGACGAGACCCCGGCCGCGCGGGACCGCACCGGGCCGCCCGCGCCGAAGGGCACGGTGACGCAGCGCGCCATCGACCGGATCAAGGCGATGATCGGCGAGGGGCTCCTGGAGCCGGGGCAGCGGCTGCCGACCGAGCGGGACCTCGCGGCGCAGCTCGGCATCTCGCGCAGTTCGATGCGGGAGGCGATCCGGGCGCTCACCGTGCTGGGGGTGCTGGAGGCCCGGCACGGCTCCGGCATCTACGTCACCCGCCTCGAAGCCGGTGACCTGCTGGAGACGTTCGGGGTGGTCGCCGACCTGTCCCGCGGGGCGGGCCTGGTGGAGATCCTGGAGGTGCGGCGGATCCTGGAGTCGACGGCGGCGGCGCTGGCGGCGGCGAGGATGACCCCGGAGCGGCTGGCGGAGGTGGAGGGCCACCTCGCGGCGATGAACGCCACCGACGATCCGGAGGAGATCATCGCCCACGACCTGGCCTTCCACCGCGCGATCGCGGCGGCGGCGGGCAACGGGACGATGGCCGCGATCCTGGAGGGCCTCTCCTCGCGCACCTTCAGGGCCCGGGTCTGGCGCGGCTACCAGGAGGAGGGCGCCTTCGCCCGCACCCGGCGCGAACACGCGGCCATCCACCGCGCGTTGGCCGCCCGCGACCCGGAGGCGGCACGGACGGCGGCGGCGGCCCACGTCGGCGAGGTGGAGCAGTGGCTCCGCGCCCAACTCCCCACGGATGCGCCCTAGACGGACCCTCCGGTCAGGTGTCTGTGCTCGGCAGGGCCGGGTCGGGTCGCCGGCCCTGGGTCCGGGTCCACTCGCGGAGTTCGTCCGTGCCGACCTCCTCGATCGCCGTCTGGAGCGCCGCGCGGGCCACGGCGTCGCGGGCCGCGGGCGGCAGCAGCAGATAGCGGTCGACGGCCCGCCGCAGGGTCTCCCGGGAGCGCGCGGCGAGGACCCAGCGGGCGCCGGGGCCGAACAACTGACGCACCCCGGTGAAGAAGACCGCGCCCCCGGCGATCAGGGCGGTCAGCCAGGCCGGTGCGTGCAGCCCGGCCGCCACCACCGTCGCGGAGGTCGCGGCGATGGCGCCCAGTTCGGTGACGTAGTGGACGCGCCTGGCCGAGTCGCGGGTGCGCCCGTAGAACGCGAGGTCCCTGCGGGCGAGGGCCAGCACCGGATCGGGGTCCGTCTCCCAGGACCGGTCGTCGACCGCTCTGCGTCTCATCGGCCCATCATCGTCTCCTCCCGCGGGCGAGGGGAAGCCGACCGGCGGCGCGGCCGGCCGGCCCCCTCCCGTGCTCAGGCCCGCGTGAAGCGCAGCGTCACCAGCTCGAACGGCCGCAGCCGCACGCTGACCCGGTCGCCGTCGCGGGCGGGCTCGGCCGCGTCGGACAGCGGACGCTCCAGCAGGTCCGTGACGCTCACGGACGCGGCCTCGAAGCCGAGCGCCAGGGTGGCGGCGGCCCGCCCGCCGTGCGCCTCGTGGAAGCGGACGACGACGTCCCCGCTGCCGTCGTCGGCGAGCTTGACGGCGGTGACGACGACGGCGTCCTGATCGACCGTCACCAGCGGGGCCACCGCGCCCGCGCCCTCGGTGCGCCGCTCGGGCACGTTGATCCGCCAGCCCTCGCGCACCGCGTCCCCGATGGACGCGCCCGGCACCAGCGCGTGCCGGAACCGGTGGACGCCCTGGTCGGTCTCGGGGTCGGGGAAGCGCGGGGCGCGCAGCAGCGACACCCGGACGGTGGTGGTCGTGCCGTGGTCGCCGTCCTCGCGGACGGTACGGGTCACGTCGTGGCCGTACGTCGAGTCGTTGACGACGGCCACGCCCCAGCCCGGCTCCTCCAGGTGCACGAACCGGTGGTTGCACGCCTCGAACTTGGCCGCCTCCCAACTGGTGTTGGTGTGCGTGGGCCGGTGGAAGTGCCCGAACTGGGTCTCGGACGCGTACCGTTCGGCGTGCACGTCGAGCGGGAAGGCGAGCTTGAGGAACTTCTCCGTCTCGTGCCAGTCCACCTCGGTGTCCACCACCAGCCGCCGCTCCCCCGGCGCGAGCGAGAGCCGCTGGGTCACCCGCGACGAGCCGAAGGCCCGCACGATCCGCACCGCGCCGTCGTCGGCGGCGGTGACCTCGTCCGCGTCGGTCAGGTCGGTGACGGTGTTGCGGTAGAACGCGTCGACGTCCCAGGCGTCCCACATGTTGGGGAAGTCGGGGTGCAGTTGGAGGAGGTTGGCGGCCCGTCCCGGCGCGACGGTCTCGCGCTCGGCGGCGAGGTCGTAGGCGGAGACGACGAGCCCGCGTCCGTCGATCTCCACCCGCAGCAGGCCGTTGTCGAGGACGTGTCCGCCGTCCTCGCGCGGGGTGACGGTGGTGGCGTCCCCGGCGCCGGGGGTCCCCGCGCCGCCCGCCGGAATCCCGGACCTGGCGTGCGGGGCGGCGTTGAAGACGAGCGGCTCGCCGCCCTCGCCCGCGAGGGCGCGCTGGGCGTCCTCGATGATCGCGGTCAGTTCCCCGGCGAGGCGGTCGTAGGTGCGGCGGGCCTCGCGGTGCACCCAGGCGATCGACGAACCGGGCAGGATGTCGTGGAACTGGTGCAGCAGGACCGTCTTCCAGATCCGGTCCAACTCCTCGTAGGGGTAGGCGAACCCGGTGCGCAGGGCGGCGGTCGCGGCCCACAGCTCGGCCTCGCGCAGCAGGTGTTCGCTGCGGCGGTTGCCCTGCTTGGTCCTGGCCTGGCTGGTGAGGGTGGCGCGGTGCAGTTCGAGGTACAGCTCGCCCACCCAGACCGGCGGGTGCGGGTACTCGGCCTCGGCCTTCTCGAAGAAGGCGCGCGGGGTCTCCCAGACGACGGTCGCCGAGCCTTCCAGGTCCCGCAGCCTGGCCGCCTTGGCGACCATCTCGCGGGTGGTGCCGCCGCCCCCGTCGCCCCAGCCGGTGGGCGCGAGGGAGTGCCGGGCGACGCCCTTGTCCTTGAAGTTCTTCGCCGCGTGGGCGATCTCGGCGCCCTTCATGGAGCAGTTGTAGGTGTCGACGGGCGGGAAGTGCGTGAAGATCCGGGTGCCGTCGATGCCCTCCCACTGGAAGGTGTGGTGCGGGAAGGTGTTGGTCTGGGACCACGAGATCTTCTGCGTGAGCAGCCACTTGGACCCGGCCGCCTTGATGATCTGCGGGAGTCCGGCGGCGAAGCCGAAGGTGTCGGGGAGCCACGCCTCGTCGTTCTCGATGCCGAACTCGTCGAGGAAGAACCGCTTGCCGTGCACGAACTGCCGTGCCATGGCCTCGGATCCGGGCATGTTGGTGTCCGACTCGACCCACATGCCGCCGGCGGGCACGAAACGTCCGTCGGCGACGGCCTTCTTCACCCGCGCCCACACCTCGGGCCGGTGCTCCTTCACCCAGGCCCACTGCTGCGCCTGGGACATGGCGAAGACGAAGTCGGGCTCGTCCTCCAGGAGCGCGGTCATGTTGGAGGTGGTGCGGGCCACCTTGCGGACCGTCTCGCGCAGCGGCCACAGCCACGCCGAGTCGATGTGCGCGTGGCCGACGGCGCTGATGCGGTGCGCGGAGGGCGCGGCCGGGGTGGCGAGCACCTCCGTGAGCCGGGCGCGGGCCGCCTCGGCGGTGCCGTTCACGTCCTGCAGGTCGAGGGCGTCCAGGGCCCGTTCGACGGCACGCAGGACGTCCCAGCGGCGCGCGGACTCCACCGGCAGCTCGGCCATCAGCTCGCCGAGCACCTCCAGGTCGATGACGAGCTGCCACACCGTCTCGTCGAGGACGGCCAGGTCCATCCGGGCCAGCCGGTACTGGGGTTCGTCGCCCGCGGTCTCCTTGTCGCCCAACTGCGTGGGCAGGAAGGGGTGGTAGTCGAGGATGACGGGGTTGGACGCGGCCTCCACGTGCAGCCGCACCTCCTCGCCCCCGGCGGCCGGGGCCCCGATCCGCACCCACTGGTTGCGGGGGTTGAGGCCCTTCACCGGGGTGCCGTCGGGCCGGTACACGAGCCCCTCGCACTGGAAGCCGGGCATGTTCTCGTCGAAGCCGAGGTCGAGGATCGCCTCGACGGTGCGCCCGGCCCACTCCTCGGGGACGGTCCCGGTCACCCGGAACCAGCTCGTGCCCCAGGGGGCGCCCCAGCGGGCGCCGACCGCGATCGGCCGGGGTTCGGCCGCCAGTCCCTCGGCGACCGGTACGGGCTCGTCGGGCGCGTCCCAGACCGCGACCTCCAGCGGGACGGAGTGCGGGTACACGGCGGGGCGGATGCGCTCGTCGAGGACGCGCTTGAGACGGGCCTCGACCAGGTTGCGGTCGTCATGCATGCGGGTTGCTCCAGGACTCGGGTGGCGGGTGCCAGGGGTGGGTCTCGGTGACGGGGTCCGACGCTCTGTACAGCTCCCCTACGGCGCGCCCTTCGAACCGTGTCCGCGGCGGGGGACGCGACGGCGGCCGTGGTTCACGGGCGGGTGCCGCGTGGCGGGGCGGGCAGCACCTGGTCGGGGGTGACGACGTCGGTGATGCCCCGGGCGGCCAGGTGGGCGGGGTCGCCGCCGAGGGTGTCGAGGACGGTGGTGGGGCGGACGCCGTCGGCGGTGAGCCGGAAGAACGCGTCGAAGACCGGTCCGCCGGGGGCGCAACCGGAGCGGGCGGCCGGGTCGGCGGGGACGGTGAGGGCGGTGGTGCGGGGCGCGGGGGTGCGGCGGTGGGCGCCGGATGCCGCGTCGGCGAGGGCGCGCGCGGTGTCCTTGGGGCGCCGGTCGTTGGTCAGCAGGCCGAGCCCGTACTCGAGTTCGGGGAAGTCCGCGAGGTCGCGGGAGACGTCGTGGGAGCACCACCAGGTGACGCCCCACAGGTCGGGGCAGTCCAGCGCGTTGGCGACGGTCGCCGCGGTGAAGGCGGCGGCGTGCTCGGGCGGGACGAGCGGGGCGGGGGCGCCGACCTCCTGGAGCCAGACCGGGCGGCGCGGGTCGTTCGCCCACGCCTTGCTGAGTTCGACGAGGTAGGCGGCGTGGTGCTCGGCGGGCACGGAGTCGCGGCCGTGGCGCTGGGCGGTGCCGTTGAACACCCAGGAGTGGACGGCGGTGAGGGCACCGAGCCGGGCGGCCTGGCGGGGCGTGAACGGCATGTCGTCCTGGAACCAGGTCGCGTCGTACTCGGCGTGCAGGTGGAGCTTGCCGGGGGCGCCCTTCTCGCAGGCGGCGAGGAGGTGGTCGAGCCAGGTGTCGATCTGCGCCTCGGTCGCCCGGTCGGGGTCGGGGTGGGGTCCGGCGGAGAACTGGTTGACCTCGTTGCCGAGGGTCATGCCGAGGAAGTGCGGCCGTTCGGCGAGGGCGGCGGCGAGGGTGTGCAGGTAGGCGGCGAGGCCGTCGAGGACGTCGGGGTCGGTGAAGAGGTTGCGGCGGTGCCAGGTGCGGGTCCAGGCGGGCAGGAAGTCGAAGCTGCTGAGATGGCCCTGGAGCCCGTCGACGGCGACGTCCAGGCCGCGTTCGCCCGCCGCGTCGACGAGGGCGACGAGCTGTTCGACGGCGCGGGGGCGGATCAGGGTGCGGTTGGGCTGGAAGTAGGGCCAGAGCGGGAAGACCCGGACGTGGTCGAGGCCGAGCGCGGCGATGGAGTCGAGGTCGGCCCGGACGGAGTCGAGGTCGAAGTCGAGCCAGTGGTGGAACCACCCCTGGCTGGGCGTGTAGTTGACGCCGAAGCGCACGGCGGGAGGCATGCGGTGTCCTTGCGGGGCGGGGGCGGTCGGACGGAACGGCGGTGTCCCGGCGAGGGGTTCAGCCCTTGACGGCCCCTTCGCCGACGCCGCGGAAGAAGTACCGCTGGAGGCAGGCGAAGAGGGCGATCAGCGGGGCGACGGCGATGACGGTGCCCGCGGCGACGAGGCGTTCGTCGTTGGCGAAGGTGCCGTGCAGGTAGTTGAGGCCGATGGTCAGGGTGAACCGGGAGGGGTCGCTGAGCACGATGAGCGGCCACAGGAAGTCGTCCCAGGCGCCCATGAACGCGAAGATCGCGACGACGGCGAGGGTGCCCTTCACGGACGGCAGCGCGATCCGCAGGAACCGCTGCCAGACGTCGGCTCCGTCGACGTAGGCCGCCTCCTCGATCTCGTAGGGCAGGTTGAGGAAGGCGTTGCGCATCAGCAGCACGTTCATCGCGCCGACGCAGCCGGGCAGGAGGACCCCGATCAGGGTGTTGTTGAGGCCCAGCTCCCGCATGGTGGTGAACTGGGCGATGATGATGCCCTCCACCGGCACCAGCATGGCCAGGACGAAGACGAGGGTGGCGGCCCTGCGGCCCCGGTAGCGCAGCCGGGCCAGCGCGTACCCGGCGAGCGCCGAACCGGCGCAGTTGGTGACGACGTTGGCGCTCGCGACCTTCAGCGAGTTGAGGGCGTAGTCCCAGACCGGGACGGTCTGCGCGACCCGTTCGTAGTTGTGCAGGGTGGGGTGGGCGGGCAGGAAGCCCGGCGGGGAGCTGTAGATGTCCTCGGTGGGGCCCTTGAGCGAGGTGGAGAGCTGCCACAGGAACGGGCCGACGGTCAGCGCCAGCACGGCGAGCAACAGCAGGTAGCGCAGGGCGAGTTCCCAGCCCCGGACGCGGCGGCCGTGCTCGTCGGTGACACGCGGCGGGCGGTTCGCGGCGGGTGCGGGGCGTACCCGGTCCGGGACGCTCATGACTCGTCCTTCCGGTCGGCGCGCAGCACGAGCAGCATCAGGGCGACGGTGACGACGAAGACGACGACGGAGAGGGCGGAGGCGTACCCGACCCGCCCGGTGAGGCCGGTGCCGGTGCGCTGGACCAGCATGACGAGGGTGGTGTCCTCGCCCGCGGGGCCGCCGCTGGGGCCCGCCATCAGGTAGACCTCGGAGAAGACCTTGAAGGCGGCGACCGAGGAGAGCGCGCCGACCAGCACCATGGTGGAGCGGACGGCGGGGACGGTGACGGAGAGGAAGCGGCGGACGGCGCCCGCGCCGTCGACGGCCGCCGCCTCGTGCAGTTCGCGCGGCACGTTCGCCAGCGCCGCCAGATAGATGATCATGTAGTACCCGAGGCCCTTCCAGACCGTGACGGCCATGGCGCTGATCAGCAGCAGCCACTGGTCGCTCAGGAAGCCGACCCGGCCCACCCCGACGGCTTCGAGGACGGCGTTGACGAGGCCGCGTTCGTCCAGCAGCCAGACCCAGATGAGGCCGACCACGACGATCGAGGCGACGACCGGGGTGTAGAACGCGGACCGGAAGAAGGTGATGCCGGGGATGTTCTTGCGCACCAGGAGCGCGAGCAGCAGCGGCAGCACCACCAGCGCGGGCACCACGCCGAGGACGTAGAGGGTGCTGTTGCGCAGGCCGATCCAGAACATGTCGTCGTGCAGCAGTTCGCGGAAGTTGGCGAGCCCCACGTAGCGGCCGGGCAGCAGGGTGCGCCGGTCGGTGAAGGAGTTGACCAGCGTGGACAGGAACGGGTACAGGATGAACACGCCGACGATCAGCAGTCCGGGTGCGGCGAACAGCCAGGGGCTGGTGGGCAGTTGGCGGCGCACGCGGGTGGTGGGGGCCGGGGCGGTGGGGCTCGCCATGTCGGTCAGCCCTGCTGCCGAAGGAGCGTGTCGCAGGCCTTGACAGCGTTGTCGAGGGCCGCCTTGGGAGTCTCCTTGCCCTGGAGCGCCTTGGCCACCTCGTTGCGCAGCGCGGACTTCATCTGCTCGCTGAACAGCACCGGCGTGTAATTGACGGCGTTCTTCAGGGACTTGGCGGCGGCGACCCGGACCCGGGTCTCGTCGGTGCCGTCCTGCTCGGTGAAGTACGGGTCGTCGAGGGAGCCCGCGGTGCTCGGGAAGATGGCGACCTTCTTGGCGAACGACATCTGCCGCTGCGCGTCGGTCACGAAGTGCGCGAAGGCGACGGAGGCGGCGGTGTGCTTGGTCCGGGAGTTGACCATCACGCCCATCACGTACATGTTGACGTGCCCGGTGCTGGTGATCTGGTCGGTGATGCCGATGTTCTTGTACAGGCCGGGCGCCTGCTTCTTGAAGTTGCCGAGGTCGAGGGCGCTGCCGGGGTTCATGGCGACGGCGCCGGTGAGGAACTTCTTGCCCGAGGACTCGGGGGTGGCGGTGAGCGCCTGCGGGTCGAGCGCCTTGGCGTCGTACAACTCCTTGTACTTGGTGAGGAGTTCGACGCCCTTGGCGTCGTTGAAGGCGAACCCGGTGCCTTCCTTGTTCATCAGCTGGACGCCGTACCGGCCGAAGTCCTCGACGGTGGGCACGTTGGCGAGGGTGGCGACCTTGCCGCCGGTCTCCCGGGCGAGCCGCAGGGCCTGCGCGAAGAGGTCGTCGTAGGTGGTCGGCGGCCGGTCGGCGTCGAGTCCGGCCCGCTCGAAGAGGGTCTTGTTGTAGAACAGCGGCCCGGTGTTGAGGTACCAGGGGAAGGCGTAGGTGCCGGTCATGCCCGGTATGCGGTGGCTGGCCCAGGCGCCGTCCAGGTACTCCTTGCGGTAGGAGGAGGCGGCCTTGTCCAGGTCGAGGGCGAGTCCGGCCTTGGCGAGCGGGGCGACCAGGTCGGGCGAGACGTTGACGACGTCGGGCAGGGTGCCGCCCGCCGCGTCGGCGCTGATCTTGTCGGCGTACCCCTCGGCGGGCTGGTCGATCCACTTGACCTTGGTGTCCGGGTACTTCTTCTCGAAGTCGGCGACCACGCCCTCGAAGTAGGGCTTGAAGTTGGCCCGCAGGTTCCAGGTCTGGAAGGTGATGTCGCCCTCGACCTTCCCGGAGGCGTCGGTGGACCCACCGCCCCCGTCCCCCGAACCGCACGCGCCGAGCGGCAGGACGAGGGCGGCTACGGCGGCGGCTGCGAGTGCTCTGCGGAGTGTGGGCACGGTGACACGGCTCCCTGGACGGCGTCGGCGGCGAGGATGCCAGGACCATGCCCGGGAGCTTCCGGCAAAGTCAATGGATTCGGCGTCGCTAAAGAAATCAGGTCTTCATTAGTGCAGGTCAGGACGGCTATGACCGAAAGCTTGCCTAGATGACTAATGCGCTTTAGGGTACGGAAGCTCAAGCGCTTTAGCTGTTGTCAGGGAGAAAGCGGGAAGCGGCATGCCTGCGAAGCGGTCCCCGGCCCGCCGACCCACGATGAAGGACATCGCACGGCGGGCCGGGGTCTCCGAGAGCGCCGTCTCCTTCGCGCTCAACGACCGCCCCGGGGTCTCCGAGGTGACCCGCGACCGGGTCCGCCGGGTCGCCGAACAGCTCGGCTGGCGGCCCAGTACGGCGGCCCGCGCGCTCTCCGGTGAGGGCGCGGCGACCGTCGGCCTCGTCCTCGCCAGACCCGCGCACACGCTCGGCGTCGACTCGTTCTTCCTCCAACTCGTCTCCGGCGTCCAGGAGGTGCTGGCCGAGCGCCATCTCGGCCTGCTCTTCCAGGTGGTGGAGGACCTCACCGACGAGTGCGCGGTCTACCGCCGCTGGTGGGCCGAACACCGGGTGGACGGCGTCCTGGTGGTGGACCCGCGCACCGACGACCCGCGCCCCGGGCTCCTGGACGAACTGGGCCTGCCCGCCGTGGTGATCGGCGGTCCGCCCGACGAACGCCACCCCGGGCTCTCGACGGTGTGGGCGGACGACGCGGGCGCGATGGCCGCCGTCGTCGACGAGCTGCACCGGCTCGGCCACCACCGGATCGTGCACATCGCCGGGCTGCCGGGCCTCGCGCACACCGAGCGCCGGATCCGCGCGCTGCGCGCCGAGGCCGGGCGGCGCGGGCTCACCGGGGTGGAGTCGGTGACCACGGACTACTCGGACGCGGAGGGCGCCGCCGTCACCCGCCGGGTCCTGGCCGCCTCCGGCGGGTCCGCCCCCACCGCGCTGATCTACGACAACGACGTGATGGCGGTCGCCGGGGTGGCCGCCGCCCTCGACCTCGGCTTCGCGGTCCCGGCCGACGTGTCGGTGGTGGCCTGGGAGGACTCCGCGCTCTGCCGCATGGTCAGGCCCTGGCTCTCCGCGCTCTCCCGGGACAGCGTGGAGTTCGGCCGGACCGCGGCCACCGAGCTGACGGCCCTCCTGGACGGGGGCCCGGCCAGGACGGTCCGGGTGCCGGTGCCGCGCCTGATCGTGCGGGACAGCACCGGACCGGCCCGCGCGGCGGGGCGCCCACCGGGGTGAGCGGCAGAGGCCGGAATCCGCGCTCGCGGGCGCGCCCGGCGTCCCGGTGCCCCGCGGACACCGGTACCGGACGGCCACCGGCCGGGAGCGGGACGCCGGAGGCGGCGGCGCGGCGGCGGTGGCGGTGGCGGTGGCGGTGGCGGTGACGAGGCATCGCCGCGAAGCCGCCGTGGCTGCTCCTGTGCTCAGGTCGCGGTCAACCGCCAGACGGCGGGGGCGCGTTGGTCCTCCGGGTACTGCACGAGCCGCCCGTCGTCCGCGGGGCCGACGGCCATCCGTGTGACGGCGTTGACGAGCCGGAAGCCGCCCGCCACCCGCCGCACCTCCCAGCGCTGGAGGGTGTCGCCTTCGTCGCAGGTCCGTGGCGTCACCAGGGTCCCGGGCTCCAGCGGCACGTTGAGCGTGAGCTTCCCGCCGCGCACCTCAAGACACCCCTCGGCGGTCCGGAGCGTCGCGTAGCCGTCCGCCGTGCGGCGCACCTCGGCGGTGAAGGAGGTGCCGGGCGTGCGCAGGGTGTGGGTGCCCTCGGTAACCGGGAGCACGGTCAGGTCGCGGACGCCCGGCGCCCGGCCGACGGCCGCCGCGCGCGCGGTGAACCCGGCGTACGTGGCGTCGGGGTGCGGGTCGCCCCAGGTGGCCTGCGCGAGGTGGCGCAGGGCGGGCCAGAGGCCGACGGCGACCTCGTTCTCGGTCTCGCCGCGCCCGTTGTCCGGCCAGAGGCTGATCTTGGCGCCGGTGATGCCCCGGGCGTCGGGCAGCCGCTCGCCCTCGAAGGAGCGCGGGTCCCACCTCTGGTCGTACAGGCCCTCGGTGTCGGAGTGGAAGCCGCCGCGGATCAGGTAGAGCGCGTAGGACGCGTTCATCAACGCGTGACCCCGCGCGCGGAGTTCGCCCGGTCCGACCGGGACGCCGAGCCAGTGCTCGACGGTGGTGTCCGCCGCCACCGGCACGGTGTTGGCGCCGGTCAGCCCGTCGTTCCAGATCCGCAGCCGCTTGCCCTTGGCCGCCGCGTAGGCGTGCACTCGGTTGACGAAGTCGACGAAGGCGTCCTGCGGGGTCGCGTCGGCCCCGTACCGCTGGCGGGCGTACCGCAGGATCTGCGGGTACCGGGCGAAGTCGGAGCCGAGCATGTACTCGTCGGCGCCCATGTGCCAGGAGCCGGAGGTGAAGACCTCGGCGTACTCGTCGATCAGGCTCGTGTAGTACGCGAACGCCTCCGGGCGGGTGATGTCGAGCCGCGCGGGCTGCCGCACCCCGTCGGTGTCGGTGAGCTGGAGGTCGGGGCGGTTCTCGATCCACGGGTCCATGTGACCGGGCGAGTTGATCTCCGGGACGATCTCGACGTGGTAGCGGGCGCCGAGGGCGACCAGCCGCCGTATCTCGTCCTTGGTGTAGTAGCCCCAGGTGTTGGCCTCGGGGTGGGCGTCGCTGCGCACCTTCAGTTCGAGGAGCAGGTGGTTGAGCTTGTGGTACGCCATCTCCCGGACGAGGTTCTCCAGCCAGGGCAGCGAGATGTGGACGTAGCAGGCGCAGACGCCGACACCCCGCTCCCGGAAGCGCGGCACGTCGACGGTCCGCCCGGCCGGGACCCGGTCCCCCCGGGCGAGGAGCTGGAGCAGGGTGCGGGTGCCGAGGAAGGCACCGGCCTCGGTGGCGCCGGTGATCAGGACCCGGTCGGCGGCGCGGAGTTCGTACCCCTCCGCGCCGAGGGCACCGGCGCGGCCCGCGCGGACGCCGACCACGATGTCCCCGGCGCGTGCCGCGCCCCGCACGACGGGCACCCGTCCGTGACCGGCCGAGCGGAGATCGTCGGCGAGGGTGTGTGCCACCCGCCGCTCGGCGGCGCTCCCGGCGACCAGCCGGGTGCTCTCGCCGAACCGGTAACTCCCCTTCTGCGGCGTCCAGTCGGACAGCGCGGGCACCGTGACGGGCGCGGCGACCGCCTCCCGGGCGGCCGCGGGGACCGGTGCCCCCAGCAGGGTCAGCGCCACCGCGACCCCGAGCAGCCGCAGCAGTCTCCGTCTCACCTCAGCCATGGCACACGACCCTTCCGGCAGCCCCCGGTCTTCGGACGGCCGATGATCGGACGGCCCCGGACGGGTGTCAACGGCGCCCGGAACCAGGGGTGTCGGCCGGATCGCCCGACTCCGCGCTGATCAGGGCCGGGCGGCCGGGAGCCGGGCCGGGCGCGAAAAGTCCAAGAGCCGCCCCCCGAATGTCCAAGCGCCGGGCCAGCGGCACGACCGCCCCGCACCGCCCCGCACACCCCACCCGGCACCCGGCACCCGGCACCGCCCCCTGCACGCCCCGCACCCCACGCCCCGCACCCGGCGCCCGGCGCCCGGCACTCGGCACTCGCCGCTCGGCACCCACCACCCGCCGCTCGGCACCCGACACCGACCCCAGCACGCCCCGCACTCCACGCCTCGCACCCGGCACTCGCCACTCGGCCCTCGCCGCTCGGCACCCGCCACCCGCCGCTCGGCACCCGCGACCCGGCACCCGGCACCCGGCACCCGCCCATCGCCACCCGGCACCCGCCCGTCGCCACTCGACGCTCGATGAGCAGCATCGGGCGATCCCCCGATCCCCCATCATCAGCCGGACGTGCCGGTCCCCAACCGGTGCTCCCTGGGGACCCGTTGGGCCGGTTGCGCCCGCGCGGCCCGTCGCCCTCGACGTGCGGTGTCCGGCCGGGCAGAGTGCTTCCGTACGCGCGAGGACCACGCACCGCACCCCGAGGAGCCGTCGTGACCAGTTGGGTCGGCCGCAGCGCCGTCGAGATCGCCGCCGCCGTCCGGGAGAAGCGGGCCACGCCGCGTGAGGTGGTGGCCGAGCACCTCGACCGGATCGCGCGGCTGGACGGGCGCGTCGGGGCGTTCCGCGCGGTCAGGGCCGAGGCGGCGCTCGCCGAGGCGGACGAACTGGCCGCCCGCGGCGACCTCGCCGAACTCCCGCTCGCCGGGGTGCCGTTGGCCGTCAAGGACAACCTGGACGTGCGCGGCGAGCCGAAGCGGAACGGGTCGGCGGCGACACCGGACACGCCCGCGGCGGCGGACCATGTGACGGTGGCCAGGCTGCGGGCGGCGGGCGCGGTCGTCGTCGGCCTCACGAACGTGCCCGAGCTGTGCGTGTTCGGCACCACCGACGGCGTCCACGGCATCACCCGCAACCCGTGGGACCTCACCCGCTCGGCGGGCGGCTCCTCGGGCGGCAGCGCGGCCGCCGTCGCCGCCGGGATGGCGCCGATCGCCCTCGGCAACGACGGCATGGGCTCGCTGCGCATCCCGGCGGCCGCCTGCGGTCTCGTCACGCTGAAACCGGGGTACGGGGTGCTCCCCGCGCGGATCGGCGGGGGCGACTGGTTCGGGATGTCCGAGAACGGCCCGCTGGCGACGACGGTCGCGGACGCCCGGCTGATGTGCGCCGTCCTCGCGGGCACCGAGCCGTCCTGGGCGCCGATGACCGGGACGCGCAGGATCGCCGTCTCGCTGCGCAGCCCGGTGGCCGGGGTCCCGGTCGACGCGCCGTTCCGGGCGGCGGCGCGGGACGCGGCCGGGGTGCTGATCAAGGCCGGTCACCAGGTCAGGCGGGCCGAACCGCCGTACCCCGCCGCCCTGGCCGTCACCGCGCTGGCCCACTGGACCGCGGGCGTCGCGGTCGACGCGGAGGGTCTCGACCCGGCGCTCCTCACCCGCCGCACCCGCACCCAGGCGGCCCTGGGACGCCGGTTCCTGAAGGGGGTGCGCGCGAGCACCGCCCGGGACGCGCTGCGCCGCCGTCTGGAGCCGTTCTTCGCCGAGCACGACATCCTGCTCACCCCGGCGCTGGCCCGCCGCTCCCCCGCCGCCGAGCCCTGGCACGAGCGGAGCTGGCTGCGCAACGCCCTGGTGAACAGCGCCTGTTCACCGCTGTCGCCGCCGTGGAACCTGACCGGCTGGCCCGCGATGTCGGTGCCGTTCGGCTCCCTGCCCTCGGGTGCGCCGTGCGCCGTGCAACTGGCCGGACCCCCCGGCTCCGAGCAGGACCTGCTGGACCTGGCCGCGCGGATCGAGTCCCTGCGCCCGTGGCGGCGGACGGCACCGCTCGACTGACCGACCCCGCCGGTGCGCCCGCCGTCGACGGGCCCGCGGCCGAGCGCGAGCGGGCTACAGCGCCCGGTACATCACGTGCAGCCCCACCCGTCCGTGCCGGGGGTGCTCGAAGGCGTCGGGGACGGTGCCGAGGATCGTGAACCCGAGGGAGGTCCACAGGGCGACCGCGGGGTTCGTCTCGACGACGGCGTTGAAGACCATGCCCCGGTAGCCCTCGGCAGCGGCGGCGGTCAGCAGGTGTTCGGCGAGGGCGCGGCCGTGACCACGGCCCGAGCGGTCCGGGTCGACCATGAAGCCCGCGTTGGCGATGCGGGCGGCGGGTCCCGCGTAGTTCGGGGTGAGGTAGGCGGAGGCGACGACGGCGCCGGTCTCGTCCTCGGCGACGAACACGCGCTTCGCCGGGTTCATCCACAGGACCCGGGCGGCCTCCTCGGAGGTGTCCGGGTCCCAGGCGTAGGTCTCGGCGGCGGCGACGATCCGGTGCCAGAAGGGCCAGATCTGCGGCCAGTCACCGGCTGTGGCTTCCCTGATGATCATGGGGGTGAGTCTGGCACGCCCCCGCGGTCGGCGGTCGCGGGGGCCGGACGGCTCAGTCGACGCTGGGCAGGATGTGGGGCTCGGCGAGGTCGTCCTCGTACCCGGCCAGCCGGATCGGGGCGGACCTGGCCCACACGTCGAGGCTGCCGAGCTGTCCCTTGCGGCGGCCGGCGGCGGCCTTCACGGGTTCCTTGGGGCGTTCGTCGCGAGTCTTCGTCTCTTCTGGTGTCACCGCGCACTCCTTATGTGTCGGTCACCCTCGGGGCGGGCCGGTCGTCCGGACCGATCTGTGACACCCCGCTCGGGTGTGGGTCGAGCAGTTCGGACGCGGTGGCGCCGGTCTTCCGTACGAGCAGGCCGCTGTGCACCGGCATGCCCCGGGACGGACGTGGGTGTGGGTGGAACCCTGGTGCTGTCCGTCCGGTCCACATTAACCAGATGAGCGGGGGCTCGCTCGATAGGGAGGGGAAACACCGGGTAATCCCTCAAGTCCGCGCGCAGTCACTGGACATGCTATGCCACTGTTCGCCCGCTTACGACCCGATCTGCCTTCACCCGAACGGCCTACAGAGGACGTCGCTCGGGGCGTCCGGCCCGGAGCGCAGTTCAGGTCCCGTTGGCCGATTCGCAAGGCGGCCATGATCTGCTGACGCGCGGCAAACGGCTCGTCCGGCGGAGAGGACCGGCGCATGGAGCTGCGCAGTGTCGAAGAGCTGATGGATCTGCTGTACGCCTGCCGGGGCTCGTGGGACTCCCCAGGACCACCGGACGGCCGCGCCGACCTGCACCAGCGCGCGCTGCGGACCGCCGCGCTGCTGCGCCGCGGGCGCCCGGCCGACAAGGAGCTGCAGGTGGCGGGGCTTGTGCAGGTCATCGGGCCGCTGCTGGGGCCGGGCGGGGAGCGGGCGCACCAGGACCGCGCGGCGGACGCGGTGCGCGCGCTGCTCGGCGAGCGGGTGGCCCGGCTGGTGCGCTCCCACCACCGCGCGGGACCCGGCAGCGACGACGACCTGCTGCGGCTGCGCCACGCGGACGAGGAGAGCCGCCACGGCGGCTTCGACGCCGGGGTGCTGGAGGACTGGCGGACCGTCCTGGAACTCGTCGCCGAGCGCAACTCCCGTCTCGGGGCTTACGACTGACGGTCCGTCGTGAGACGGTACGGCGATGACGCCGTCGTACGGGCTCAGCGGCAGGGCCGCCGTCGTCACCGGGGCGACGCGCGGGATCGGCCGGGCCGTCGCCGAGCGGCTGTCCGGGGCGGGCGCGCGGGTGTGCGTGACCGCGCGGGACGCGGCGGAGGTCCGGGCCGTCGCCGGGGCGCTCGGCGGGGTCGGGGTCGCGGGCGACCTCGCGGACCCCGGGCACCCCCGGGAGGTGGTGGAGGCGGCGCTGCGCGCGTTCGGGCGGCTGGACATCGTGGTGAACAACGCGGCGACCAACCAGCCCTACGGGCCGCTGATGGACGTCGACCCGGACCAGTGGCGGCGGGCGTTCGCGGTGAACGTGGAGGCGCCGCTGCGGCTGGTGCGGTGCGCGTGGCGGGGGTGGCTGCGGGAGCACGGGGGCGTGGTCGTCAACGTCGGCACGGAGGGCGCCGAGCACGTGGGGCCGAACGTCGGGGCGTACGGGACGAGCAAGGCGGCCCTGGCGCACCTGACCCGGCAGCTCGCGGGCGAGCTGGCGCCCGGGGTGCGGGTGAACGCCGTCTCCCCCGGTCTGGTGCGGACCGATCTCGCGCGGTTCGTCTGGGAGGGGGCCGAGGCGGAGGTCGCGGCGGGGCTGCCGCTCGGGCGGATCGGCGAGCCGGACGACGTCGCGCGGGCGGTGCTGTGGCTGGTGTCGGACGCGGCGGAGTGGGTCACCGGCGCGGACCTGCTGGTGGACGGCGGCACCCGGGTGCGGACGGCGCACTCGGCCGGGTACGCCGTCCACGACCGGCTCAGGACACGGACCCCGCCGGAGTCCGGTCGGTGACGGCGCCCCCGGGCCGCGGCGGGGCCTGCTCACTCCCTCACGGGAACAGGGCGATCCCGATCAGGACCAGCAGCACGATGACGGCCACCAGCCCCACGGTCGCCCAGGTGCCCCGGTGGCGGGCCACCTCTCCCGTGACGCCGCCGCGTGGCCGGTCCTCGGGCAGGACGGGCTGCGCGGGCCGGTCCCTGCCGTAGAACTGGTCGTCGGTCGCGTAGTGGTTCCGGGCGTCCCCGAAGGCGCGCGGATCGATGTGCGGACTCGGACTTGCCATGACGACTCCCGGCGCGGCTGTTCCGCAGGGCCGGGGTTCCCGGACGGCTCAGGGGCGGGCACGGGGCAGGCGGATCACCACTTGCCGGGTGCGTAGTCCTTCAGGAAGACGCCGTACAGGTCCTCGCCCTGTTCTCCACGCACAATCGGATCGTATACCCGAGCGGCCCCGTCGATCAGGTCGAGCGGGGCGTGGAAGCCCGCCTCGGCCATCCTGAGCTTGTCCGGGTGCGGCCGCTCGTCGGTGATCCAGCCCGTGTCGACGGCCGTCATCAGGATGCCGTCCTTCTCGAACATCTCCTGGGCGCTGGTGCGCGTCAGCATGTTCAGGGCGGCCTTGGCCATGTTGGTGTGCGGGTGGCCCGCGCCCTTGTAGCCGCGGTTGAAGACGCCCTCCATGGCGGAGACGTTGACGATGTAGGTGCGGGGCGACTCGGCGGCCGCCATCGCCGCACGCAGGCGGCTGATCAGGATGAACGGCGCCGTCGAGTTGCACAGCTGCACCTCGAGCAGCTCGACCGGCGTGACCTCCTCCACGGCCTGGATCCAGCTGTTGGTGTCGTGCAGGTCGGGCACCAGGCCACCGGCGTCGATGGCGGTACCGGCGGCGATCCGCTCCAGCGAGGCCGAGCCCGAGATCAGGGCGAGATCGGTGACGTCCTGCGCGGTGAGGGCGCCGCCACCGGCCACCGGGAGGGCGGCGACCGCGCCGGAGCCGAACGTGCCGATGACCTCGGAGGCGGGCAGCTCGCCCGCGGGCAGCGGCGCGGACTCGGCGGTGACCAGCTCGCTGTACGCCTGCGGGGAGCGGCGCACGGTCTGGGCGGCGTTGTTGATCAGGATGTCGAGCGGGCCCTCGGCGGCGACGGAGTCGGCGAGCGCGACGACCTGCGCCGGGTCGCGCAGGTCGATGCCGACGATCTTCAGGCGGCCGATCCAGTCGGCGCTGTCGGGCTGGGCCTTGAAGCGGCGGACGGCGTCGCCGGGGAAGCGGGTGGTGATGGTGGTGTGGGCGCCGTCGCGCAGCAGCCGCAGCGCGATGTACATGCCGATCTTGGCGCGCCCGCCGGTGAGCAGGGCGCGCTTGCCGGTGAGGTCGGCGCGGGCCTCGCGGCGGGCGCGGTTCTCGGCGGCGCAGCTCGGGCAGAGCTGGTGGTAGAAGTAGTCGACCTCGACGTACCGGGACTTGCAGGTGTAGCAGGAGCGGGGCCGCTGGAGTATCCCGGCGAGCCTGCCCTGCTCGGTGGCCGACGAGGGCAGGATGCCCTCCGTCTCGTCGTCGATGCGCTGGGCCGAGCCGGTCGCGGTGGCCTCGGTGACCGCCTTGTCGTGGGCGGTCTTGGAGGCGCGGCGCTCCTGGCGGCGGCGCTGCTTGACCGTGCGGTAGATGCCGGCGGTGGCCCGGCGCACGGCGATCGCGTCGGGGTGGTCGACGTCCAGCCGGTCGAGTTCGTCGAGCACGCTGAGGCAGACGGCGAGCCGCTCGGGGTCGATGCCGGGCACGGGAACGACCTCGTCCGTGGTCGTCGAGCCGTTGTCTGTCACCGTCATGGCCGCTGCCGTTCCCTGGTCTGCCGTCGCGGCGCTCGGTCGCGCCCGCTGTCGAACAGGGAATTTTACGGAGCGCCGGGCCGTCCACCAAACCCGGTCCGTTCAGGAGCCGCAGGCGGTGCGCAGCGCGGCCATCTCCTCGGTGAGCGCGGCGGCCAGCCGGTCGAGGTCGGGGACGGCCGCCGCGTCCGCGACCAGGCCGTAGTGGACGTTGCCTCGGTAGGTCGAGACGGCCACGGCGAGGGACTGGCCGCGGGCCAGCGGGGCGAACGGGAAGACCGCGGTGACCGGGTGGCCGCCGAGCAGCAGGCCGACGCCGGGCAGCGGCACGCTGGTCACCAGGATGTCGAACCAGAGCCGGGCGGCCTGGCCGACCAGGGGTCCGCCGAGCCGGTGGGCGAGCGGCGGCACGTGGTCGGCGAGGAGGGCGACGGCGCCCGCGCCGCGGTGGGGTCCCGCGTCCTTGTTGCGGTCCATGGCGGCCCGCACGGTGCCGAGCCTGCCGAGCGGGTCGGGGTCGTGCACGGGCAGCCGCATCACGTACCCGGAGAGCCGGTTGCCCTGCGGGTGGGCGGTGCGCGGGCGGCGCCGGGAGACCGGGATCAGGGCGCGGGGGGCGACGCCGTCGCTGCCGTCGCCGCGTTCGTCGAGCCAGCGCCGCAGGGCGCCCGCGACGACGGCGATCAGGACGTCGTTGACGGTGCCGCCGGCGGTCTTGCGGACGCGGTGCACGTCGTCGAGGTCGATGACCACGCCGGCGGTGCGCCGGGTGCCGGTGGCCTCGGAGGTGAGCGCGGCCGAGGAGCGCACCCCCAGTCCGGAGACGGCGACCGAGGCGCCGATGTCGAGGGCCCGGCCGACGTCGGCGAGGGCGCCCCTGACCAGCTCGGGCAGGCTGCGCACGGCGGGCGGCGGCGCGGGTCGGCGGCGGGGCGCGGGCACGTCCAGCGGGTCGAGGAGGGC
>NZ_FMCI01000035.1 GCF_900091845.1 Streptomyces sp. SolWspMP-5a-2 | reverse complement strand
GGTGCGCGCGGCCGCACCATCCGCGCCGCCCGTACCGTCGTCTGCCAGGCCGTCCGTGCCGTCGCCTGTCGCCGGGGGCTGGGACGCGGCGTCAGTGCCGTCCGCGCTGTCGGTGCCGTCCGGTCCGTCGACAGCGTCCGATCCGTCGACGGCGTCCGCGCCGTCGCCCGTCGGGCGGTCCCGGAGCGCCCGCAGCGGGAGGCACATCAGCAGCGCGACGACGAGAACCACGACCGCTGCCGTCTGCATGCCGGGGATCAGGCCGTGCACGAAGGCGCTGGAGGCGTGGTCCCGCAGGGTCTGTCCGGCGGGACCGCCCACCGCGTCGCTCACGTCGGCGACGTTGGCGACGGAGGCGCGCACCTCGTCCGCCCGCGCCGCGGACAGCCCGGCGGTGGAGCCGGACAGCTCCCGCACGTAGTCCCGCGTGATGAGCGTGCCGATCAAGCCGACCCCGAGCGCGCCGCCCAGGTTGCGCAGCGCGTTGATGAAGGCACCGCCGTTGGCGGCCACCGCGGGCGGCAGCGCGCCGAGCGCCGCCGAGACCGCCGGGGCCTGGGCCACACCGCCGCCGAGGCCCGCGAGCCCGAACGCGAAGGTCACCAGGGCGTCTCCGCTGTCCGCCGTCGCCCGGGTGAGCAGCGCGAGGCCCACCCCGAAGACCAGCGAGCCGCCGACCACGACCCAGCGCGCGCCGAGCCGCTTGGTCAGCCGGTCGGCGGCGAGCGAACCCACCACGACCAGCAGCGCGAAGGGGATCAGCCGCAGGCCGACGGAGAGGGACGACAGTCCGAGGACCGTCTGGAGGTACATCGGGACGACGAACAGGGCGGCCGTCAGCGAGAACGCGCCCACCACGATGGTGGCCTGCGCCCACAGGAACCGCGGGCTGCGGAACGGGGCGAGGCCGATGAGCGGCGCAGCCGAGCGGCGCTCGCAGACCAGGAACCCGACGAGGACCACGACGCCCGCCGCCATCCAGACGGCCGCGGAGCCCCAGTCGTTCTCCGCGTCGATCGCCCCGTACACCAGCAGCAGTCCGCCCGCGGCCAGCAGCGCCACGCTCCACACGTTGATGCCGGACCGGGGCACCTCGCGGGCCGGGGGCAGCACCCAGAAGATCAACGGCAGCACGAGGGCCACCGTGAAGACGTTGATCAGGAAGATCCAGCCCCACCAGAAGTACTCGACCAGCGCGCCGCCCACCACGGCGCCGAGCGGGGTCGCCAGCGCGACGCCGGCCGCCCAGATGCCGATGGCCTTCACCCGCTCGCTCTCGCGGAACAGGATGGTGATGAACGCCGTGCTCAGCGGCAGCACCACCGAGGCGCCGACCGCCATGACGACGCGCATCGCGATGAGCATCCCCGCGGTCGGCGCGAAGGCCGTGGCCGCGGAGGCGACGCCGAACAGGACCAGCCCCCACAGCAGGGTGCGCCGGTAGCCCCACCGGCTGCCCACCGCGGGCACCACCAGCATGAACGAGGCGGAGGTGATGCCGTACACCGCGACGATCCACTGCAACTGCCCGCTGGTCGCGTGCAGGTTCCGCTGCACGGCCGTCAGCGACACGCTCACCACGATCAGGTCCATGAACGGGACCAGCACGCACACGCACAGGACGGCCACGGCCAGCCAGCGCCGCCGGCCCGGACTCTCCCCCTCCGCGCCGCCGTCGTCGCGCACTGTCTCATCGGTCAACTGGCTCAAGGCATTGCTCCGCATCTCGGTCGGGCGATCTGGACGAACGGACCGGATGCCGAGGCAGGAGGAATCAAGCCCGGCCGAGCAACGGAGGAGCGCGGGCCTGGCCGGTGACCGGCGGCCGCGAACAGCCTCCACGGAGCCGCAGGTCCACTCGGCGGCCAGCATGCCGCACGCGCCTAACACACTTCTTGGGCCGCGTCACCGGTGCACACCGCCCGGCAGCGCACCGCCCCCGGATGCCGGATATCACCGGATCCGCCCCCATCGCGCCCACCACGCACACGCCCGTTAGCGTGGATCAAGACCGTCGTTAGCACCCCGTGTTTACGTAGTGCTGATTAGCTCCTGCACTTTTATGGCCAATAAGGGCCAAAAGCACTCAGCGGAGTTTATACGATGGGGGCGGTAATCGCCATGTCGAGTCAGACTGCTATTTCCTCAGCAGAGCACAACGAGCATGACGTGGCGGTCATCGGAATGTCCTGCCGCCTTCCCGGCGCGACCGACCCCGCGGCTTTCTGGAAACTGCTCCAGGAAGGCCGTGAAGCCATCACCGACATACCCGCCGAGCGCTGGAGCACATCAGAGGAATTCCCCGGGAATTCCGTCGGAAAGAACGTCGAACAGGACGGTGTTCCGCGCCGGGGCGGATTCCTCGACGACGTCGACGGCTTCGATTCCCGGTTCTTCACGATCTCGCCCCGCGAGGCCGCCGCCATGGACCCCCAGCAGCGGCTCGTCCTGGAGCTGAGCTGGGAGGCGCTGGAGGACGCCCGCATCGTCCCCGGCGACCTGCACGGCACCCGGTCCGGAGTCTTCGTCGGCGCCATGAACGACGACTACGCGGCCCTGGCCCGCGGCAACGGCGTCGACGGCATCACCTCGCACACCCTGACCGGCCTGAGCCGGGGCATCATCGCCAACCGGGTCTCCTACACGCTGGGCCTGCGCGGCCCGAGCCTGACCGTGGACTCGGCCCAGTCCTCCGCCCTGGCCGCGGTGCACCTGGCCTGCGCCGCCCTCCGCACGGGCGAGGCCACGCTCGCCCTCGCCGGGGGCGTCAACCTGATCCTGGCCCCCGAGAGCACGGTCGGGGCCACCCGCTTCGGCGCCCTCTCCCCCGACGGCCGCTGCTACACGTTCGACGCGCGGGCCAACGGCTACGTCCGCGGCGAGGGCGGCGGCCTCGTCGTCCTCAAACGGCTGTCGGACGCGGTGGCCGACGGCGACACCGTCCACTGCGTGATCCGCGGCAGCGCCCTGGGCAACGACGGGACGACGAGCGGCCTGACCGTTCCGGCCCAGGAGGCGCAGGAAGAGGCGCTGCGCCTGGCCTACCAGCGGGCCGGGGTGCGGCCGTCGGAGGTCCAGTACGTCGAGCTGCACGGCACGGGCACCCGGGTCGGCGACCCCGTCGAGGCGGCGGCACTCGGCGCCGTCCTCGGCACCCGGAGGCCGGCGGGCTCTCCGCTCCTGGTCGGCTCGGCGAAGACCAACGTCGGCCACCTCGAAGGCGCGGCCGGGATCGTCGGCCTCCTCAAGGCGGCCCTGAGCATCAGGCACCGGGCGCTCCCCGCGAGCCTCAACTACGCGACGCCGAACCCGGAGATCCCCCTCGACCGGCTCAACCTGCGGGTGCAGCGGGAGCTGACACCGTGGCCCGACGAGGACAGCCCGCTGATCGCAGGTGTCAGCTCGTTCGGCATGGGCGGGACGAACTGCCATGTCGTGCTGGGCGAGGGCCCGGTCGGGGTGACGGGGGCGGGGGCGCGGGGGGTGGTGCTCGTGGCGCTGGTGGTGATGGTGGTGCTCGTTGCGCTGGTGGTGCTGGTGGTGCTGAGGGTTTGGTGTCGGGCGCGTGGGCGGTGGCGGGCGCGGCTTCGGCTCTGGGGGCGGGAGCGGCTTCGGCTTCGGCTTCGGCTTCGGCTTCGGCTTCGGCTTCGGCTTCGGCTTCGGCTTCGGCTGGAGGGTCCTTTGCTGGGCCGTGTGTGTGGCTGGTGTCGGGCAAGTCGCCGGAAGCGCTGGCCGATCAGGCGGGACGGCTGCACGCGTTCGCCCGTTCCCACCCCGAGGTGGACGAGCGGGACATCGCGCACTCACTCGTCACCACCCGTACGGCCTTCGATCACCGGGCGGCTGTCATCGCCCACGATCGGGCCGAACTCCTCGACGCCCTGAGCGCCTTGCAGGATGGACGCCCCTCCCCGCAGCTCGTGCGCGCGGGTCAACTCAGCCCGGCCCGGGGCAAGACGGCGTTCCTCTTCACCGGTCAGGGATCGCAGCGAGCGGGCATGGGACGCGAACTCCATGCCGCGTCAGCCGTGTTCGCGGAAGCGTTCGACGAAGCCTGCGACGCCTTCGCACCCCACCTGCCCCGCTCTTTGCGTGAGGTGATGTGGGCCGACGCCGACAGCGAGACCGGCACACTCCTGCACCAGACTCAGTACACCCAGCCTGCGCTGTTCGTCCTGCACGTCGCCCTGCACCGCCTCGCCCTGGACGCGGGCCTGGTCCCGGACTACCTCACCGGCCACTCGATCGGCGAGCTCACCGCCGCCCACCTCGCCGGAGTCCTGTCCCTGCCCGATGCCGCAGCGCTCACCGCCACGCGCGCCCGCCTCATGCAGGACGCCCCAGCGGGCGGAGCCATGATCGCCCTCGAAGGCAGCGAAGACGACATCCGTCCCCTGCTCAGCGAGCACGAAGGCCGCCTGTCGATCGCGGCCGTCAACTCGCCCACCTCGCTCGTGATCGCCGGTGACCACGACGCAGCAACAGCCGTAGCCGCCACCTGGGCCGCACAGGGCCACAAGACCAAGACCCTGCGCGTCAGCCATGCCTTCCACTCACCCCACATGGACGGGGTTCTCGACCCGCTGCGCGAACTGGCCGCCACCCTCACCTTCCAGGCGCCTCACACCCCGGTCGTCTCCAACCTCACCGGACAGCTCGCCACCAACGAGCGCCTGAGGGACCCGGGCTACTGGAGCGACCACGTCCGCTCCACCGTCCGCTTCGCCGACACCCTCACCACCCTCGCGCAGCACCACACCACCACCTACCTCGAACTCGGACCCGACACCACCCTCACGACTCTCACCTCCGACACCCTCGACCAGGACACCGCCTTCGCGGTCGCAGCGCTGCACCCCCAGCGGCCCGAGGCAGACACCTGGCTCCACGCACTCGCCCAACTCCACACCCACAACAGCACCATCGACTGGACCGCCTACACCGCACCCACGACCAGCAACCCGGTCGACCTGCCCACCTACGCGTTCCAGCACCAGCGGCACTGGCTCACCGTGGTCCCCGGCGGTGACGGTCCCCGTCTCGTTGCGGGAAGCGCCCAGGGGACGGCCGATGCGGACGACAGCAGTGCGGAACGCAACGGCTCACGCCCCGACACCTCGTTGCTGGCTCAGCGGACGGCGGGCCTGAGCGAGAGCGAACAGCGGTGTGCGGTGCTGGAGTTGGTGCGTGCGGAGGTCGCGTTCACTCTGGGCTACCGCAGCCCGGACGAGGTGGACACCGACCAGTCGTTCAAGGAGCTGGGCTTCGACTCCACGATGGCGGTCGAGTTCCGCAACCGCCTCGTCACGTCGACCGGGATCAGCCTGGCGACGTCCGTGGTGTACGACTACCCCACCTCCGACGCGCTCGCCGGCCACCTGACGACGAAGCTGTCGCCCCTCGGCGCCGGAACAACGGCCCCGGTGCCCACGTCGTCGGAGAACCCGGACGAACCAATCGCCGTCGTCGGCATGTTCTGCCGTTACCCCGGTGACGTCACCGGGGCCGAGGACCTGTGGCGGCTGCTGAGCGGCGAGCTCGACGCCATCAGCGAGTTCCCGGCGGACCGAGGGTGGGACCTCGACCAGCTCTACGACCCCGACCCCGACAGCTCCGCGACCTCCTATGCCAGGCACGGCGGCTTCCTCCACGGCGCCCCGCTGTTCGACCCGGCGTTCTTCGGCATCAGTCCGCGCGAGGCGACCTCCATGGACCCGCAGCAGCGACTGCTGCTGGAGACGTCGTGGGCGGCGTTCGAGAACGCCCGCATCGAGCCGAACTCCCTGCGCGGGAGCCAGACCGGCGTGTTCATCGGCGCGACCTCCCTGGACTACGGCCCCCAACTGCACGAGGAGACGCCGGGTTACGAGGGGTACCGCCTCACCGGCAGTACGAGCAGCGTGGCTTCCGGCCGGATCGCCTACACGCTCGGCCTCGAAGGTCCCGCGCTGACCATCGACACCGCGTGCTCCTCCTCCCTGGTCTCGATGCACCTCGCGGGTCAGGCCCTGCGTCGGGGTGAGTGCTCCCTCGCGCTGGCGGGCGGCGTCACGGTCATGGGCTCGCCGGGCATGTTCGTCGAGTTCAGCAAGCAGCGCGGCCTCTCCCCCGACGGTCGTTGCAAGCCGTTCTCGGCGGACGCAGACGGCACGGGCTGGGCCGAGGGCGTCGGCCTGGTCGTCCTGGAACGGCTGTCCGACGCACAGCGCAACGGCCACACGGTGTTGGCGCTGGTGCGCGGCAGCGCCGTCAACCAGGACGGCGCCAGCAACGGACTCACCGCTCCCAACGGGCCGTCCCAGGAACGCGTCATCCGACAGGCACTCGCCAACGCGGGTCTCACCCCCGACCAGGTGGATGCCGTCGAGGCGCACGGCACCGGCACGAAACTCGGCGATCCCATCGAGGCACAGGCGCTGTTGGCCACCTACGGCCAGAACCGCCCCGCCGAACTGCCGCTCCACCTGGGCTCCATCAAGTCCAACATCGGACACACCCAAGCCGCCGCAGGTGTCGCGGGCGTCATCAAGATGATCCTCGCCATGCGCCACGGCGTCCTGCCCCGCTCCCTGCACCTCGACGAGCCCACCCCGCACGTCGACTGGACCACCGGCGCCGTGAGCCTCCTCACCGAGCAGACCCCGTGGCCCACCACCGACCACCCCCGCCGGGCCGCCGTCTCCTCCTTCGGCATCAGCGGCACCAACGCCCACCTCATCCTCGAACAGGCCCCCGCTGACGCGGACTCCGACGCTTCGGCTTCTGAAGTGGCGTCCTTCGCGGGTCCGTGCGTGTGGCTGGTGTCGGGCAAGTCGCCGGAAGCACTGGCCGAACAGGCGGGACGGCTGCACGCGTTCGTCACCGATCACCCGGACATCGACGAGCGTGACGTCGCCCACGCTCTGGCCACCACCCGTACGGCCTTCGACCACCGGGCCGCCGTCATCGCCCACGATCGGGCCGGACTCCTCAACGCTCTCAGCGCCTTGCAGGAGGGACGCCCCTCACCGCAGCTCGTGCGCGCGGGGCAACTCAGCCCGGCCCGAGGCAAGACGGCGTTCCTCTTCACCGGGCAGGGATCACAGCGAGCGGGCATGGGACGCGAACTCCACGCCGCCTCAACCGTGTTCGCGGCAGCGTTCGACAAGGCTTGCGACGCCTTCGCACCCCACCTGCCGCAGCCGCTGCGCGAGGTCATGTGGGCCGACGCCGACAGCGAGACCGGCGCACTCCTGCACCAGACCCAGTACACCCAACCCGCGCTGTTCGTCCTGCACGTCGCCCTGCACCACCTCGCCCTGGACACGGGCCTGGTCCCGGACTACCTCACCGGGCACTCCATCGGCGAACTCACCGCCGCCCACCTCGCCGGAGTCCTGTCCCTGCCCGACGCCGCAGCGCTCATCGCCACACGGGCCCGCCTCATGCAGGACGCCCCAGCGGGCGGAGCCATGATCGCCCTCGAAGGCAGCGAGCACGACATCCGTCCCCTGCTCAGCGAGCACGAAGGCCGCCTGTCGATCGCGGCCGTCAACTCACCCACCTCCCTGGTGATCGCAGGTGACCAGGACGCAGCAACAGCCGTAGCCGCCGCCTGGGCCGCACAGGGCCACAAGACGAAGTCATTGCGTGTGAGCCACGCCTTCCACTCACCCCACATGGATGCCGTCCTCGACCCGCTGCGCGAACTGGCCGCCACCCTCACCTTCCAGACGCCCCACACCCCGGTCGTCTCCAACCTCACCGGCCAACTCGCCACCACGGACCAGCTCACCGACCCGAGCTACTGGAGCGACCACGTCCGCTCCACCGTCCGCTTCGCCGACACCCTCACCACCCTCGCGCAGCATCACACCACCACCTACCTCGAACTCGGACCCGACACCACCCTCACCAGCCTCACCACCGACACCCTCAACCACGACACCGCCTTCGCGGTCGCAGCCCTGCACCCCCGCCGCCCCGAAACAGACACCTGGCTCCACACACTCGCCCAACTCCACGCCCACAGCAGCACCGTTGACTGGACCGCCTACACCGCACCCGCGACCAGCAACCCGGTCGACCTGCCCACCTACGCCTTCCAGCGCCAGCGCTACTGGCTCACCCGCACTCGGTCCGCCACTGGCGCCTCCGGCTTCGGGCTCGACGCCACCGGGCACCCGTTCCTGACCGCAACCCTCGAACTCCCCGACGGCGGTCACGTCTTCACCGGAACGCTCTCCGCCCAGGCCCATCCTTGGCTCGCCGACCACGCGATCACCGGCACCCCGCTCTTCCCGGGCACCGCGTTCGTGGACCTGGCCCTGCACACCGGGCACCACACCGGCCACCCCCACCTGGAGGAACTCACCCTCCAGGCGCCCCTGTTCGTCAGCGGCACCGCGCTCGACCTCCAGGCGACCCTCACCCCGGCCGAGGACACCCGGCGCACCCTCACCATTCGGTCCCGTCCGCGCACCACCACCCCGGACGACACCACCCCCTGGACCACCCACGCCACCGCGACTCTCACCAGCACCGCGCCCACCGACCAGGACTTCGGGCCGACCGTGTGGCCGCCGGCCAACGCCGTTCCCGTCGACGTGGGACACGCGTATCCCCTGCTGGCCGAGCGCGGCTACACCTACGGCCTCGCCTTCCAGGGCCTAGTAGCCGCCTGGCGCGACGACCAGCACACCTACGCGGAGATCACCCTCCCCGAGAACCCCGAAGCGGACGACGCGTTCGACATCCACCCCGTCCTCCTCGACGCCGCCTTGCACGCCATCGTCATGGAGGCGCTGGACGCTCCCGGTGACACCATCCCGGTGCCGTTCTCCTGGTCCGGGGTCCGGCTGCATGCCGTCGGCGCGACGTCACTGCGTGTGCGGTTCACCGCGACGGGCAAGGACACGTTCGCCATGACGGCGACCGACTCCGGCGGAACGCCGGTGGCGTCGATCGAAGCGGTCACCTTCCGGCCCCTGCCGATCGAGCAGCTCAGCGACACCGCCAGGGTCGTCCGGGACAACCTGTTCCAGGTGAAGTGGCCGACGCTGGCCGCTGGGAGCGGTACCAAGGCCCCGACCAGTGCGAACTGGGCCTGGCTGGACACCGACCACTTCCCCCTCCAGACCGCGCGCTCCCTCCTGCCGGCCGACGAGACGATGGCCGTCGGGACGACCGTCCCCCGCTACAGCGACCTCTCGGCACTCGCCGAGACCCTCGACGCGGCCACGCCGACGACCGTCCTGCTGTCCTGCGTCTTCCAACCCCTGACCGAGGCAGCCGGGTTGCACCGGGCCACGCACCAACTCCTCGCCCTGCTCCAGGAGTGGCTGGCCGACGAGCGCCTCGCCACGAGCCGCCTGGTCGTCTGCACGCGTCACGCCATCGCCGTCAGCCCCGACGAGGACGTCCGCGATCTCACCGCGTCGCCCCTCTGGGGCCTGGTCCGCACCGCGCAGAGCGAGAACCCCGACCGCTTCACCCTCGTCGACCTGGACACGGACGCCGTAGACCCGGCCACCCTGCACACGGCGCTGGCCACCGGTGAACCTCAACTGGCCATCCGGGGGAGCGCCGTTCACGCACCCCGCCTGACCCGTACCACCACCCCCACCGATGCCGCGTCCACGTCCTTCGACCCGAACGGCACGGTCCTCATCACCGGCGGCACCGGCACCCTCGGCAGCCTCCTCGCCCGCCACCTCGTCGGCCAAGGCCACACCCACCTGCACCTCACCAGCCGACGCGGACTCCAAGCCGAAGGCGCCCACCAACTCCTCCAGGAACTCAGCGACCTCGGCGCGAACGTCACCATCACCCCCTGCGACACCGCCGACGCCGACCAACTCGCCGCACTCCTCGCCTCCATTCCGGACGAGCACCCCCTCACCGCGGTCGTCCACACCGCCGGCCTCCTCCAG
Source organism: Streptomyces sp. SolWspMP-5a-2 (assembly GCF_900091845.1). Classification (GTDB taxonomy): domain Bacteria; phylum Actinomycetota; class Actinomycetes; order Streptomycetales; family Streptomycetaceae; genus Streptomyces; species Streptomyces doudnae. Next base: position 63,289 of record NZ_FMCI01000035.1, on the reverse strand, counting down.
GACGCCACGCTGGCCAACCTGACCGACGACCAGTTGTCCGCCGTCCTGCGTTCCAAGGCCGACACCGCCTGGAACCTGCACCAGCAGACCCGGCACCTCGACCTCTCCGCCTTCGTCCTGTACTCGTCCATCACCGGCATCCTGGGCAATCCGGGGCAGGCCAACTACGCAGCCGCCAACACCTTCCTCGACGCCCTCGCCCACCACCGCAACGCGCACGGCCTGCCCGCCACCTCCCTCTCCTGGGGACTCTGGGAGCAGGCAAGCGCGCTCACCGGGCATCTCGACACCGCCGACCTGGCGCGCATGCGCCGCACCGGCATCGCCTCCTTCACCAGCGCCGAAGCCCTCGCGCTCTTCGACCGCGCCCTCGGCGACTCCCGTCCCCACCTGCTCCCGACCCGTCTCAGCACGGCGGTCCTGCGGACGCGGGCGGAGGACGGGACGCTGCCGACGCTGCTGCGCGAGGTCGTGCCCACCCGGCCCCGGAACGCCGTTCCCTCTCAGCGCGCACGCGTTTCCTCCGGCGGCGACTCCGCCTTGTCGGAACGGCTCGCGCCGCTCTCCGAGTCCGCGCGGCGAGAATTCATCCTCGACCTCCTCGGTACCGAGATCGCCACCATTCTCGGACACCAGAAATTCGACACGGTACAGGCCGAGCATTCCTTCAAATCCCTCGGATTCGATTCCCTCGCGGCAGTGGAACTGCGCAACCGCGTGAACAACGTCACCGGTCTGCGTCTCTCCACGACCCTGATCTTCGACTTCCCTTCGCCGTCCGCCCTCGTCGAGCATCTGCTGACCGAACTGACCGGTACCGGAGACCCCGCGACAGTCGCCTCCGCGGCGGTGGCGGCCGACGACGAGCCGATCGCCATCGTCGCGATGAGCTGCCGTTATCCCGGTGGAGTCCTTGGTCCGGACGACCTGTGGCAGCTCGTCACCGACGAGGTCAACGCCGCTTCCCCGTTCCCTGAGGACCGCGGTTGGGACGTCGACGCGCTCTACGACCCGGAGCCTTCGCACACGGGCACGAGTTACACCCGCATGGGCGGGTTCCTCGACCGAGCGGATCATTTCGACGCCGAATTCTTCGGCATCAGCCCACGTGAAGCTCTCGCCGCCGACCCGCAGCAGCGGCTGCTCCTGGAATGCGCCTGGGAATCCTTCGAGCGGATGGGTGCGCGCCCGGCTTCACTGCGCGGAAGCCAGACAGGCGTATTCGTCGGCCTGATGTACACGGATTATGTTTCCCGGCTCCATCACGTGCCTTCGGAGCTGGAAGGCTATATGGGCAGCGGAAGCATCGGCAGCGTGGCTTCGGGCCGGATCGCCTACACGCTCGGTCTCGAAGGCCCCGCCCTGACGGTCGACACGGCGTGCTCCTCGTCCCTGGTCTCGATACACCTCGCCAGTCAGGCCCTGCGCCGGGGTGAGTGCTCCCTCGCCCTCGCCGGTGGCGTCACGGTCATGTCCACTCCCAACACGTTCATCGAGTTCAGCCGACAGCGCGCCCTGTCGGCGGACGGTCGTTGCAAGCCGTTCTCGGCGGACGCGGACGGCACGGGCTGGGCCGAGGGCGTCGGCCTGGTCGTCCTGGAACGGCTGTCCGACGCACAGCGCAACGGCCACACGGTCTTGGCCCTGGTGCGGGGCAGCGCCGTCAACCAGGACGGCGCGAGCAACGGACTCACCGCTCCCAACGGCCCGTCCCAGGAACGCGTCATCCGACAGGCACTCGCCAGCGCGGGTCTCACCCCCGACCAGGTGGACGCCGTCGAGGCCCACGGCACCGGAACCAAGCTCGGCGATCCCATCGAGGCCCACGCCCTGCTCGCCACCTACGGCCAGGACCGTCCGGCCGACCAGCCGCTCCACCTCGGGTCCATCAAGTCCAACATCGGACACACCCAGGCCGCCGCGGGCGTCGCGGGCGTCATCAAGATGATCCTCGCCATGCGCCACGGCCTCCTGCCCCGCTCCCTCCACCTCGACGAGCCCACCCCGCACGTCGACTGGACCACCGGCAGCGTCAGCCTCCTCACCGAGCAGACCCCGTGGCCCACCACCGACCACCCCCGCCGGGCCGCCGTCTCCTCCTTCGGCATCAGCGGCACCAACGCCCACCTCATCCTCGAACAGCCCCCGACGCCGACGACCGTCCACACCAGCACTCCCGAGACGACGCCCTTCGAGGGCCCGAGCGTCTGGTTGCTGTCCGGCAGGTCCGCCAACGCGCTCACAGATCAGGCGGGTCAGCTCCACGCGTTCGCCAGCACTCACCCCGAGGTCGACGAACGGGACGTCGCCCACGCCTTGGCCACCACGCGTACGGCCTTCGACCACCGGGCCGCCGTCATCGCCCACGACCGCGCCGAACTTCTCGACGCCCTCACCGCACTCCGCGAAGGCAAGCCCTCACCGCACGTGGTGCGGACCGGTCAACTCGCCCCGGCCCGGGGCAAGACGGCGTTCCTCTTCACCGGTCAGGGATCGCAGCGAGCGGGCATGGGACGCGAACTCCACGCCGCCTCAACCGTGTTCGCGGCAGCGTTCGACGAAGCCTGCGACGCCTTCGCACCCCACCTGCCGCAGCCGCTGCGTGAGGTGATGTGGGCCGACGCCGACAGCGAGACCGGCGCCCTTCTCCACCAGACTCAGTACACCCAGCCCGCGCTGTTCGTCCTGCACGTCGCCCTGCACCGCCTCGCCCTGGACGCGGGCCTGGTCCCGGACTACCTCACCGGGCACTCCATCGGCGAGCTCACCGCCGCCCACCTCGCCGGAGTCCTGTCCCTCTCCGATGCCGCTGCGCTCATTGCCACGCGCGCCCGCCTCATGCAGGACGCTCCGGCAGGCGGAGCCATGATCGCCCTCGAAGCCAGCGAAGACGACATCCGTCCCCTGCTCAGCGAGCACGAAGGCCGCCTGTCGATCGCGGCCGTCAACTCACCCACCTCGCTCGTGATCGCAGGTGACCACGACGCTGCAACAGCCGTAGCCGCCGCCTGGGCCGCACAGGGCCACAAGACGAAGTCGTTGCGCGTGAGCCACGCCTTCCACTCACCCCACATGGATGCCGTCCTCGACCCGCTGCGCGAACTGGCCGCCACCCTCACCTTCCAGACGCCCCACACCCCGGTCGTCTCCAACCTCACCGGACAGCTCGCCACCACGGACCAGCTCACCGACCCGAGCTACTGGAGCGACCACGTCCGCTCCACCGTCCGCTTCGCCGACACCCTCACCACCCTCGCGCAGCATCACACCACCACCTACCTCGAACTCGGACCCGACACCACCCTCACCAGCCTCACCTCCGACACCCTCGACCAGGACACCGTCTTCGCAGTCGCTGCTCTGCACCCCCGCCGCCCCGAAGCAGACACCTGGCTCCACGCACTCGCCCACCTCCACAGCCACAACAGCACCGTTGACTGGACCGCCTACACCGCACCCGCGACCAGCAACCCGGTCGACCTGCCCACCTACGCGTTCCAGCACGAGCGCTACTGGCTCACCGCTCCCGCCGGTGCGGGCGACGCCTCCACCTTCGGACTGGACGCGACCGGACACCCGTTCCTCACCGCCAGCCTCGAACTCCCGGACGACAGGCGCGTCTTCACCGGAACGCTGTCGACGCAGACCCACCCCTGGCTCGCCGACCACGCCATCAACGACACGCCTCTCCTTCCCGGCGCCGCCTTCGTCGATCTCGCGCTGCACGTCGGTCTCCACACCGGCCATCCGCATGTGGAGGAACTCACGCTCCAGACACCGCTGTTGTTGAGCGGCCACCCTCTCGACCTTCAGGCCACGCTCACGCCGTCCGAGGACGCCCGCCACACCCTGACCGTCCGCTCCCGCGCTCACGCCGCCGGCCCGGACGACGTCACAGGCTGGACGGTCCACGCCACGGCCACCCTCACCACCACGGCTCCAGCACAGGAGGCGCCCGACCTGACCGTCTGGCCCCCGACCGACGCCACAGCCGTCGACGTGGACGACGCCTACACGCTCCTCGCAGAACACGGCTACGCCTACGGCCCCGCCTTCCAGGGCCTCACCGCAGCCTGGCGCGACGACCAGCACACCTACGCGGAGATCACCCTCCCCGAGAACCCCGAAGCCGACGACGCCTTCGACATCCACCCGGCTCTCCTGGACGCGACCCTGCACACCGTCGCCCTGGATGCGGCCCTGGGCTCCGCCGACGGCTCAGTCTCCGTGCCGTTCTCCTGGACCGGGGTCGAGCTGTACTCGACCGGCGCCCGCCGCCTGCGCGTCAGGCTCACCCCGACCGGCGACCACACCGTCCGCATCCACTTGGCCGACGCCCTGGGCGCCCCGGTCGCCGCCGTCGGCTCCCTCACCACGCGCCCCCTGCCCGCGGACCAGCTCGTCGACATGGCCAAGGTCGTCCGGGACAGCCTGTTCCACGTCGAGTGGACCGCGTTGCCCGTGCAAGAGACGGCGCCCACTCCGGAAACGGACGCCAACTGGGCCTGGCTGGACACAAAGTGCTTCCCCCTCCGCGCCGACGGGACGACAGAGGGCACCAGCACGCACATTCCCCGGTTCGACAGCATCGCCGCGCTCGCCGAAACCCTCGACATCAGCAAGCCCGCCACCGTCCTGTTGCCCTGCGTCTTCGGACCTCTCGCCGCAGAGCCCTCCGAGTCGACTGAATCAGCTACGTCGACGGAGTCCGCTGGGTCGACGGACTCGGACGTGTCGACGGCCTCGTTGACCGAACTCCGACTGGCGACGCACCACTTGCTCGCTCTGCTCCAGGAGTGGCTGGCCGACGAGCGGCTGGCCGGTACCCGGCTGGTCGTCTGCACCCGCGGCGCCGTCGCCACCGGCCCCGACGAGGACGTACCCGACCTCATCGCCTCACCTCTGTGGGGCCTGGTCCGCACCGCGCAGAGCGAGAACCCCGACCGCTTCACCCTCATCGACCTGGACACCGACCCGGGCGACCTCACCGTCCTGCACACCGCGCTGGCCACCGGGGAACCCCAACTGGCCATTCGAGGCGCGGTCGTTCACACCCCGCGCCTGGCACGGACGGTCATCGCCACCGGCATCACGCCCACGTCTCTCGACCCGAACGGCACGGTCCTCATCACCGGCGGCACCGGCACCCTCGGCAGCCTCCTCGCCCACCACCTGGTCGACCAGGGCCACACCCACCTGCACCTCACCAGCCGACGCGGCCTCCAAGCCGAAGGCGCCCACCAACTCCTCCAAGAGCTGACCGACCTCGGCGCGAACGTCACCATCACCGCCTGCGACACCGCCGACGCCGACCAACTCGCCGCGCTCCTCGCGTCGATCCCGGACGAGTACCCTCTGACGGCGGTCGTGCACACCGCCGGCGTCGTCCAGGACGCCACGCTGGCCAACCTCACCCCGGACCACCTGGACGCCGTCCTGCGCCCGAAGGTGGACGCCGCCTGGAACCTGCACCAGCAGACCCGGCACCTCGACCTCGCGGCCTTCATCCTCTATTCGTCCGTCACCGGCACCCTGGGCAACTCCGGGCAGGCCAACTACGCCGCCGCCAACACCTTCCTCGATGCCCTCGCCCATCACCGCAACGCGCGTGGTCTGGCCGCGAGTTCTCTCGCCTGGGGACTGTGGGAGCAGGCCAGCACCCTGAGCGGCCACCTCGACAGCGCCGACCGCGCTCGGCTCAGCCGCACGGGTATCGCGCCGCTCAGCACCGCCGACGCACTCGCGCTCTTCGACCGCACGCTCAGCGCCGCCCACCCCCATCTGCTTCCCACCCGCCTCAATCTGACGGCTCTCCGCAACAACCCCGACCTGCCGCCCCTCTACCGCGCTCTCCTGCCGACCGTGCGGCCCGCCACCGCCAACAACGGAAGCGGCAACGGCACCGGGGGCGCCGGGCACTCGCTGTCCCAGACGCTCGCTCCGCTCACCGAGGCCGAACAGGACCAGTTCCTCCTGGGCCTCGTACGCGACCATGTGGCGGCCGTTCTCGGGCACGGGAACAGCCTCGGGATCGACGAACACCGCGGATTCTTCGACATGGGACTTGATTCCCTCACCGCCGTCGAACTCCGCAACAAGATCGGCACTGCCACCGGCCTGCGTCTGCCCACCACCGCGATACTCGACCACCCCACGCCCGGCACCCTGGCGCAGTACCTGCGGACGCAACTGGTGCCGTCCGTGACGAAGTCCGGCCATGAAGTCGAAGCCGATGCGCTCGAAACAAAGGTCCGTGACGCCCTGACGTCCATTCCTCTTGCCACACTGCGCAATTCCGGCCTCCTCGACACGCTGCTGCAACTCGCCGAGCCCGGCAACGAAGCGCTGACCACCGACAGCACCTCCGCCGACCTGATCGACGACATGGACGCGGAGAGTCTGGTGCAGATCGCTTTGGGCAACACAACCGAGTCCTGACGAATTCAGAGGTGCGAAGTTCCCATGGCCATGTCTATCGACCAAGTCGTCACTGCCCTCCGAGCGTCCGTCAAGGAAGCCGAACGGCTGCGGCAGCAGAACCAACTTCTCATCGCGGCGTCACGTGAGCCCATCGCGGTGGTGGGGATAGGTTGCCGATTCCCGGGTGGTGTGCGGTCGCCCGAGGAATTGTGGGACCTGGTCTCGGGGAACACGGACGCGATCTCCGGATTCCCCGAGGACCGCGGTTGGAACACCCAGGATCTGTACGACCCCGACCCGGACGCCCCGCACAAGTCGTACTCCCGCCACGGCGGTTTCCTCACCGATGCCGACGGCTTCGACGCCGAGTTCTTCGGTATCAGCCCGCGCGAGGCACTGACCATCGACCCCCAGCAGCGCCTGCTGCTGGAATGCGCCTGGGAAGCGACCGAACGCTCCGGCATCGACCCCACTGCTCTGCGCGGCAGCCGCACCGGCGTCTTCGCGGGCGTCATGTACAACGACTACGCCGCCCGCTTCCCGGAGAAGCCCGCGGAGCTGGAGGGCTACCTGGGCCTGGGCAGCGCGGCCAGCATCGCCTCCGGGCGGGTCTCCTACACCCTCGGCCTCGAAGGTCCGGCCGTCAGCGTCGACACCGCCTGCTCCTCCTCCCTCGTCGCCCTCCACCTCGCCGTGCAGGCCCTGCGCAACAACGAATGCGAACTCGCCCTCGCCGGCGGCGCCACCCTCATGGCCACACCCAACACCTTCATCGAGTTCAGCCGACAACGCGGCCTCTCCCCCGACGGCCGCTGCAAGCCGTTCGCCGCCGCAGCCGACGGCACCGGCTGGGCGGAGGGCGTCGGCCTCCTGATGCTGGAGCGCCTCTCCGACGCACAGCGCAACGGCCACACCGTCCTCGCCCTCGTCCGCGGCAGCGCCATCAACCAGGACGGCACCAGCAGCCAACTCAGCGCCCCCAACGGCCCGTCCCAGGAACGCGTGATCCGGCAGGCCCTCGCCAACGCCGGACTCACCCCCGACCAGGTCGACGCCGTCGAAGCACACGGCACCGGGACGAAACTCGGCGATCCCATCGAGGCACAGGCGCTGTTGGCCACCTACGGCCAGGACCGCCCCGCCGAACTGCCGCTGCACCTGGGCTCCATCAAGTCCAACATCGGACACACCCAGGCCGCCGCAGGTGTCGCCGGGGTCATCAAGATGATCCTCGCCATGCGCCACGGGGCGCTGCCGCAGTCCCTGCACATCGACGAGCCGAGCCCGCACGTCGACTGGACCACCGGGAACATCAGCCTGCTCACCGCGAAGACGCCGTGGCCGGTCACGGACCATCCCCGCCGGGCGGCCGTCTCGTCCTTCGGCATCAGCGGCACCAACGCTCACGTCATCCTCGAACAGCCCCCTGTCCAGGGCACCGAGCCGCCGAGCGTGGCCGACCCGGCGGACACCGTCACCGACGGGCCGGGTGTCTGGCTCCTCTCAGGCAAGTCGGCGGACGCGCTGACCGACCAGGGCGCACGGCTGCACGCGTTCGCCTCCGCCCACCCGGACGTGGACGCCCACGACATCGCACACGCCCTCGCCACCACCCGCACCGCCTTCGACCACCGTGCGGCCGTCATCGCCCACGACCGCACCGAACTCCAGGACGGGCTGCGGGCGTTGGTGGAGGAACGCCCCTCACCCCACCTGGTCCGGAGTCCCGTCGATCAGCGTTCCCGTATCGCCGGGAAGACGGCGTTCGTGTTCCCAGGCCAGGGCTCGCAATGGCCGGGCATGGGACGCGAACTCCTCGACACCAGCACCGTGTTCCGCGACAGCATGCAAGCCTGCGCCGACGCCCTCGCACCCCACTGCGACTGGTCACTCCTCGACGTCATCCGCGAACACCCCGACGCCCCCTCCCTCGACCGCATCGACGTCGTACAGCCCGTCCTGTTCGCGACGATGGTGTCCCTCGCCGCACTCTGGAAGTCCCACGGCATCCAGCCGCAGGCGGTCATCGGTCACTCCCAGGGCGAGATAGCCGCCGCGCACGTCGCCGGAATCCTCACCCTCGACGACGCCGCACGCATCGTCGCCCTGCGCTCCCAAGCCCTCCGCCAGATCTCCGGACAAGGCGGCATGGTCTCCCTGCCCCTCCCCGCAGACCAGGCCGAAGCACTCATCGCACCCTGGAACGGCCGCATCGGGATCGCCGCCCACAACGGACCCGCCACCACCATCGTCTCCGGCGACGCCAACGCCCTCACCGAAATCGTCACCACCAGCACTGATCGGAACATCAACGCCCGCACCATCCCCGTCGACTACGCCTCCCACTCCCCCCACGTCGAAGTCATCCACGACCACCTCCACCACGACCTACGCACCATCACACCCCAGCCAGGCCACACCCCCTTCTACTCCACCGTCACCGGCACCCTCACCGAAGACACCACCACTCTCGACACCGACTACTGGTACCGGAACCTGCGCCAGACCGTCCGCTTCAGCGACACCGCCCGCACCCTCATCGCCGACGGACACCACCACCTCATCGAGATCAGCACCCACCCCGTCCTCACCACCAGCATCCAGGACATCCTCGACACCACCGACCACCACGACACCCCCACCCTCACCACCGGCACCCTCCGCCGCCACAAGGGCGACTGGGCACAATTCCTCACCTCCGCCGCCCAGCTCCACACCCACGGCACCACCAGCGTCAACTGGAACGGCCACACCGCACCGGCCACCAACAAGCCCGTCGACCTGCCCACCTACGCGTTCCAGCACCAGCGCTACTGGCTCCACCACACCCCCACCAGCGCAGGCGACGCCAGCGCCTTCGGACTCGACGCCACCGAGCACCCGTTCCTCACCGCCAGCCTCGAACTCCCCGACGACAGCCGCGTCTTCACGGGCGCCCTCTCGACCTACCTCCAGCCATGGCTGGCCGACCACGCGATCACCGGCACACCCCTGCTCCCGGGTACCGCCTTCGTAGACCTGGCCCTGCACACCGGCCACCACACCGGACACCCCCACGTCGAAGAACTCACCCTCCACGCACCGCTCTTGTTGAGCAGCCACCCTCTCGACCTCCAGGCCACCCTCTCCCCGTCCGAAGACGCGCGCCGTTCCCTGACCATCCGTTCTCGCGCGCAGGGCACCACCCCGGACGATGTCGACGCCTGGACGGTCCACGCCACCGCCACCCTCACCTCCGTCGCCCCGGCGCACCCGGAGCCCGACCTGACCGCGTGGCCACCGGCCAACGCCACGCCCATCGAGGTGGACAGCGCCTATCCGACGCTCGCCGAACACGGCTACACCTACGGACCCGCCTTCCAGGGCCTCACCGCCGCCTGGCGCGACAACCAGCACACCTACGCGGAGATCGCCCTCCCCGAGAACGCCGAAGCAGACGACGCCTTCGACATCCACCCCGCGCTTCTCGACGCGGCCCTGCACGCCATCGCGTTGCAGACGATGGACGCGCCCGGTGACGCCGTTCCTGTGCCGTTCTCCTGGTCCGGGGTGCGTCTGCACGCCGTCAATGCGTCGTCCCTGCGCGTGAAGTTCACCGCGACGGGCGAGGACACGTTCGCCATGGCGGCGGCCGACTCCAGCGGCGCGCTCGTGGCGTCGATTGAGACGGTCACGTTCCGTCCCCTGCCGGTCGCCCAGCTCGTCGACACGGCCAGGACCGTGCGGGACAGCCTGTTCCACATCGAGTGGACCACCTTGCCCTCGTCCGCGCTGCCTGCGGAGGAGCCCGGCTCCGCAACGGACGCCAACCTGGCCTGGCTGGACACCGAGCACTTCCCGGTCTCCCCTGAGACCGACGCGACGGTGTCGGCCGACACGCCCATGCCCAGGTTCAAGAGCGTCGCCGCACTCGCCGAAGCCGCCGACAGCCCCAACAACGTCTTGCTGTCCTGCATCTTCCAGCCCCTCACCACGGCACCGGAGTTGCACCAGGCGACCCACCACCTGCTCGCTCTGCTCCAGGAGTGGCTGGCCGATGAGCGGCTGACCGGCAAGCGCCTGGTCGTCTGCACCCGCGGCGCCGTCGCCACCCGCTCCGACGAGGATGTCCGCGACCTCACCGCATCCCCGCTGTGGGGTCTGGTCCGCACCGCGCAGAGCGAGAACCCCGACCGCTTCACCCTCATCGACCTGGACACGGACGCGGTAGGCCCGGCCACCCTGCACACCGCACTGGCCTCCGGCGAACCCCAACTGGCCGTTCGGGGCGCGGTCGTTCACGCCCCGCTCCTGGCACGGACGGCCACCGCCACCGACGTCACGCCCGCGCTGTTCGACCCGGACGGCACGATCCTCATCACTGGAGGCACCGGCACCCTCGGCAGCCTCCTCGCCCGCCACCTCGTCACCCGTCACGAGGCCCGCCATCTGCTCCTGACCAGCCGAAGCGGGCTCCAGGCCGACGGCGCCGACCAGCTCCGCCAGGAACTGACCGACCTCGGCGCGGACGTCACCATCACCGCCTGCGACACCGCCGCCGCCGACCAGCTCGCCGCGCTGCTGGCGTCGGTCCCGGACGAGCACCCCCTCACCGCGGTCGTCCACACCGCCGGCCTCCTCCAAGACGCCACGCTGGCCAACCTCACCCCCGAGCAAGTGGACGCCGTCCTGCGCTCCAAGGCCGACACCGCCTGGAACCTGCACCAGCAGACCCAGCACCTCGGCCTGAGCGCCTTCCTCCTCTACTCCTCAGCCGCAGGCACCCTAGGCAACCCCGGCCAGGCCAACTACGCAGCCGCCAACACCTTCCTCGACGCCCTCGCCCACCACCGCAACGCACGCGGCCTGCCCGCGAGTTCGCTCGCCTGGGGTCTGTGGCAGCAGGCCAGCGCCCTGACCGGCCATCTCGACACCGCCGACCTGGCGCGCATGAACCGCACCGGCGTCGCCCCGCTCTCCACCGACGACGCTCTCGCGCTCTTCGACCGCACCCTGACGGCCTCTCAGCCGCATCTCCTCACCGCCCGCCTCAACCTCACGGCTCTCCGCAACAACCCCGATCTGCCGCCCCTCTACCGCACGCTTCTGCCGACCCTGCGGCCCGCCTCCGCGAACAACGGCGTCGGCAGCGGAGGCGCCGGGCAGATGCTCGCCCAGACGCTCGCTCCGCTCACCGAGGCCGAACAGGAACAGTTCCTCCTCGGCCTCGTACGCGACCACGTGGCCGCCGTTCTCGGGCACAGCGATCCCCGCGGAATCGACGAGCACCGCGGATTCTTCGACATGGGGCTCGACTCGCTCACCGCCGTCGAACTCCGCAACAAGCTCGGGACCGTCACCGGCCTGCGTCTGCCCACCACCGCGATACTCGACCACCCCACCCCCGCCACCCTCGCGCACTATCTGCGGACGCAGTTGGTCAGGGACGAAACGGCGAATCCGGCGGACCTTTTCGCCGCGCTCGAAAAGATCGACATGGATTCCCTGGTTCCCACTCTGCACGTCGAAACGCGGACGCGCATCGTGTCACAGCTCCAGAGGTTCCTCATCAAGCTGGGCGAGGACCCGGAGAGCGTCAGCGCCACACAGGAGATCAGTTCCTCTTCCGACGAGGAAATATTCTCCATGATCGACAGCGAGCTCGGCCTCTCCTGACACCGTTCGCGAACTAGCAACAGAGGAAAAACCATGGGGAACGAAGAGAAGCTCCGCGATTACCTCAAGATCGCCACATCCGAGCTGCAGCGGACTCGCCGACGCCTGAGCAAATTGGAATCGGAACAGCGTGAGCCCATCGCGGTGGTGGGGATAGGTTGCCGATTCCCGGGTGGTGTGCGGTCGCCCGAGGAATTGTGGGACCTGGTCTCCGGGAACACGGACGCGATCTCCGGATTCCCCGAGGACCGCGGCTGGAACACCCAGAATCTGTACGACCCGGACCCGGACGCCCCGCACAAGTCCTACTCCCGCCACGGCGGTTTCCTCACCGACGCCGACGGGTTCGACGCCGAGTTCTTCGGTATCAGCCCGCGCGAGGCACTGACCATCGACCCGCAGCAGCGCCTGCTGCTGGAATGCGCCTGGGAAGCGACCGAACGCTCCGGCATCGACCCCACCTCCCTGCGGGGCAGCCGCACCGGCGTCTTCGCGGGCGTCATGTACAACGACTACGCCGCCCGCTTCCCCGAGAAGCCAGCGGAGCTGGAGGGCTACCTCGGCCTGGGCAGCGCGGCCAGCATCGCCTCCGGGCGGGTCTCCTACACCCTCGGCCTCGAAGGCCCGGCCGTCAGCGTCGACACCGCCTGCTCCTCCTCCCTCGTCGCCCTCCACCTCGCCGTGCAGGCCCTGCGCAACAACGAATGCGAACTCGCCCTCGCCGGCGGCGCCACCCTCATGGCCACACCCAACACCTTCATCGAGTTCAGCCGACAACGCGGCCTCTCCCCCGACGGCCGCTGCAAGGCTTTTGCCGCCGCAGCCGATGGTGCGGGCTGGGCGGAGGGCGTCGGTCTGGTCATGCTGGAGCGACTGTCGGACGCGCGACGCAACGGCCACACCGTGCTGGCAGTGATCCGCGGCAGCGCGGTCAACCAGGACGGCACCAGCAGCCAACTCAGCGCCCCCAACGGCCCGTCGCAGGAGCGGGTCATTCGCCAGGCGCTCGCCAACGCCGGGCTCACCGCCGATCAGGTGGACGCCGTCGAGGCCCACGGCACCGGAACCCGTCTCGGTGACCCCATCGAGGCGCAGGCCCTGCTGGCGACCTACGGTCAGGGCCGCCCGGCCGAACTGCCGCTCCATCTCGGGTCCATCAAGTCCAACATCGGACACACCCAGGCCGCCGCGGGCGTCGCCGGGGTCATCAAGATGATCCTCGCCATGCGCCACGGGGTCCTGCCGCAGTCCCTGCACATCGACGAGCCGACCCCGCACGTCGACTGGGCGAGCGGCGCCGTCAGTCTCCTCACCGAGGAGACCCCGTGGCCCACCACCGACCACCCGCGCCGATCCGCCGTCTCGTCCTTCGGCATCAGCGGCACCAACGCCCACCTCATCCTCGAAGAGCCCACCGCCGCAGACGCACCCGTCGACGCCGACGCGGGAGCAGAAGCGCCGACGGACGCCGCCCCCGAGCCCGTCGACGAGGTGACGGACGGGCCGGGTGTCTGGCTGGTGTCCGGCAAGACGGCGGCTGCGCTGGGCGATCAGGCGGGACGGCTGCATGCCTTCGCCACCGCGCACCCGGACGTGGACACCGACGACATCGCACACGCCCTCGCCACCACCCGCACCACCTTCGACCACCGTGCGGCCGTCATCGCCCACGACCGCACCGAACTCCTCGACGGACTCTCCGCGTTGCGGGAAGGGCGCCCGTCGCCCCACCTCGTGACCGGCCCCGCCGATCACCGCTCCCGCACCACGGGCAAGACGGCGTTCGTGTTCCCCGGCCAGGGCTCGCAGTGGCCGGGCATGGGACGCGAACTCCTGAACACCAGCACCGTGTTCCGCGACAGCATGCAGGCCTGCGCCGACGCCCTCGCACCCCACTGCGACTGGTCACTCCTCGACGTCATCCGCGAACACCCCGACGCCCCCTCCCTCGACCGCATCGACGTCGTACAGCCCGTCCTGTTCGCGACGATGGTGTCCCTCGCCGCACTCTGGAAGTCCCACGGCATCCAGCCGCAGGCGGTCATCGGTCACTCCCAGGGCGAGATAGCCGCCGCGCACGTCGCCGGAATCCTCACCCTCGACGACGCCGCACGCATCGTCGCCCTCCGCTCCCAAGCCCTCCGCCAGATCGCCGGACAGGGCGGCATGGTCTCCCTGTCTCTTCCTGCCGATCAGGCCGAAGCGCTCATCGCGCCCTGGAACGGCCGCATCGGGATCGCCGCCCACAACGGACCCGCCACCACCATCGTCTCCGGCGACGCCAACGCCCTCACCGAACTCGTCACCACCAGCACTGCCCAGAACATCAACGCCCGCACCATCCCCGTCGACTACGCCTCCCACTCCCCCCACGTCGAAGTCATCCACGACCACCTCCACCACGACCTACGCGACGTCACCCCCCAGCCGGGCCACACCCCCTTCTACTCCACCGTCACCGGCGCACTCATCGAGGACACCGCCACCCTCGACACCGACTACTGGTACCGGAACCTGCGCCAGACCGTCCGCTTCAGCGACACCGCCCACACCCTCATCGCCGACGGACACGTACATCTCATCGAGATCAGCACCCACCCCGTCCTCACCACCAGCATCCAGGACATCCTCGACACCACCGACCACCACGACACCCCCACCCTCACCACCGGCACCCTCCGCCGCCACAAGGGCGACTGGGCACAATTCCTCACCTCCGCCGCCCACCTCCACACCCACGGCACCACCAACGTCAACTGGACCCACCACACCGCGCCGACGACCAACAAGCCCGTCGACCTGCCCACCTACGCGTTCCAGCACCAGCGCTACTGGCTCCACCACACCCCCACCAACGCAGGCGACGCCAGCGCCTTCGGACTCGACGCCACCGAGCACCCGTTCCTCACCGCCAGCCTCGAACTCCCCGACGACAGCCGCGTCTTCACCGGAACGCTGTCCCTCCAGACCCACCCCTGGCTCGCCGACCACGCCATCACCGACACACCGCTCCTCCCCGGAACCGCGTTCGTCGACCTGGCGTTGCACACCGGCCACCACACCGGACACCCTCACATCGAGGAACTCACGCTCCACGCGCCCTTGTTGCTGAGCGGGCGCCCTCTTGACCTCCAGGCGACCCTGGCCCCGGCGGACGAGGGACGACGCGCCCTCACCGTCCGCTCCCGCCCTCAGTCCGCTGCCCCGGACGACACGACCCCGTGGACCGTCCATGCCACGGCCGTCCTCACCACCGTCGCCCCGGCCCGTGAGACGCCCGACCTGACCGTCTGGCCACCGGCCGACGCCACGGCCGTCGACGTGGACGACGCCTACACGCTCCTCGCCGAACACGGCTACATCTACGGCCCCGCCTTTCAAGGACTCACCGCCGCCTGGCGCGACGACCAGCACACCTACGCGGAGATTGCCCTCCCTGAGGACCCCGACGCTGCCGCAGGCGAGGACGAGGGTTTCGTCCTTCATCCGGCGCTCCTCGACGCCGCGCTGCACACCGTCGCCCTCCAGGCGCTGGACCCCGCCGACGGCGAGGTGTCCGTGCCGTTCTCCTGGACCGGGGTCGAGCTGTACTCGACCGGCGCCCGCCACCTGCGCGTCAGGCTCACCCCGACCGGCGACGACACCGTCCGCATCGACCTCGCCGACACCCTCGGCGCCCCGGTCGCCGTCATCGACGCCCTCACCACCCGCCCGCTGCCGGTCGAGCAGCTCGCCGCTACGAGCCAGGCCGTGCGGGACAGCCTGTTCCACATCGAGTGGACCGCCCTGCCCTCGTCCGCGCTGTCCTCGCGGGAGACCGGCTCCGGAACGACCGCCAACCTCGCCTGGCTGGACACCGAGCATTTCGCCGCTCCGCGGACCGACGAGACGGCGGAAGAAACCGGCGCGTCCATCGCCCGGTTCAGCGGCGTCCCCGCGCTCGCCGAGTCCGTCGACGGCGCCGACCCGGGCACCGCCTTGCTGTCCTGCGTCTTCCAACCGCTCACCACCACGGCGGAGTTGCACCAGGCGACGCACCACCTGCTCGCTCTGCTCCAGGAGTGGCTGGCCGACGAACGGCTCACCTCCACCCGCCTGGTCGTCTGCACCCGCGGCGCCGTCGCCACCACCCCCGACGAGGACGTCCGCGACCTCACCGCATCCCCGCTCTGGGGCCTGGTCCGCGCGGCGCAGAGCGAGAACCCCGACCGCTTCACCCTCGTCGACCTGGACACGGACGCGGTGGACCCGGCCACCCTGCACACCGCGCTGGCCACCGGTGAACCTCAACTGGCCATTCGGGGCGGGGTCGTTCACGCCCCGCGCCTGACACGGACGGCCACCGCCACCGATGTCACGCCCACGCCTCTCGACCCGGACGGTACGGTCCTCATCACCGGCGGCACGGGCACCCTCGGCAGCCTCCTCGCCCGCCACCTGGTCGACCAGGGCCACACCCACCTGCACCTCACCAGCCGACGCGGACTCCAAGCCGAAGGCGCCCACCAACTCCTCCAGGAACTCACCGACCTCGGCGCGAACGTCACCATCACCCCCTGTGACACCGCCGACGCCGACCAACTCGCCGCACTCCTCGCGTCGATCCCGGACGAGCACCCCCTGACGGCCGTCGTGCACACCGCCGGCGTCGTCCAGGACGCGATCCTTGCGAACCTGTCGCCCGAGCACCTGGACACCGTGCTGCGTCCGAAGGCCTACGCCGCCTGGAACCTGCACCAGCAGACCCAGCACCTCGACCTGAGCGCCTTCGTCCTCTACTCCTCGGCCGCGGGCACGCTCGGCAACCCCGGCCAGGCCAACTACGCAGCCGCCAACACCTTCCTCGACGCCCTCGCCCACCACCGCAACGCACACGGCCTGCCCGCCACCTCCCTCTCCTGGGGACTCTGGCAGCAGACCAGCAGCATGACCGGACACCTCGACACCGCCGACCACGCGCGCCTCAGCCGTACCGGCGTCGCCCCGCTCGCCACGGACGACGCCCTCGCGCTCTTCGACCGCGCCCTCACCACCGGGCGCCCCCACCTGCTCGCCGCCCGCCTCAACCTCGCAGCGCTCCGCAACAGCCCTGGTCTCTCGCCCCTCTACCGCACCCTTCTGCCCGTGACCACGCCCAGGCTCCGCGCTGCGGCCAACGGCGGCGAAGGCGCGCAGGGCGGTCTGGCTCAGCGGCTGTCCGCGATGAACGAGCGCGAGCGCGACCAGGTGCTGATCGACCTCGTCCGCGAGCAACTCGCCGCGATCCTGGGCCACTCCAGCCCCACCGAGATCGAGGCGGACCGCCCGTTCAAGGAACTGGGCATCGACTCGCTGACCGCCGTCGAGCTGCGCAACAAGCTCGGCGCCAGCACCGGGATCCGGCTTCCGGCGACGCTGGTCTTCGATCACCCGACGCCCGCCGCTCTCGCCCGCCATCTGCGTGATCAGTTGGTGAGCCCGCAGGGTGTGCAGGCAACCACCGACTCCGTGCGGCCGACGTCCGAGGAGCCGATCGCCGTCGTGGCGATGAGCTGCCGTTTCCCGGCGGGCGTACGGTCACCGCAGGAACTGTGGCACCTGCTCGCGGACGATGTCGACGCGATCGGGGCCTTCCCCGCCGACCGCGGGTGGGACCTGGACGGCCTCTACGACGAGGCCGAGGGACAACCGCACAAGGTCTACACGCGGCACGGCGGCTTCCTCGACGACGCGGACTCCTTCGACGCCGAGTTCTTCTCCATGAGTCCCCGCGAGGCACTCGCCACGGACCCCCAGCAGCGGCTGCTGCTGGAGTGCGCGTGGGAGGCGATCGAGAGCGCAGGGGTCGATCCGACCGCCCTGCGCGGCACCCGGACCGGTGTCTTCGCCGGTGTCATGTACAACGACTACGGGACACGCTTCGCACAGGCCCCGGACGGTCTCGAAGGGTTCATGAGCAACGGCAGCGCCGGGAGCGTGGCGTCCGGTCGAGTCGCCTACGCCCTCGGGCTCGAGGGCCCGGCCGTGACCGTGGACACCGCGTGCTCCTCCTCCCTGGTCTCCATGCACCTCGCCAGCCAGGCCCTGCGGTACGGCGACTGCGATCTCGCCCTCGCGGGCGGTGTCACGCTGATGGCCACCCCGAACACCTTCATCGAGTTCAGCCAGCAGCGTGGCCTCTCAGCGGACGGCCGCTGCAAGCCGTTCGCCGCGAACGCCGACGGGACCGGGTTCTCCGAGGGCGTCGGACTCGTCGTCCTGGAGCGTCTTTCCGACGCGCAGCGCAACGGGCACACCGTCCTCGCCCTGGTACGCGGCAGCGCGGTCAACCAGGACGGGGCGAGCAACGGACTCACCGCCCCCAACGGCCCGTCCCAGGAACGGGTGATCCGGCAGGCCCTCGCCAACGCGGGTCTGACCGTTGACCAGGTGGACGCCGTCGAGGCGCACGGCACCGGCACGAAACTCGGCGACCCCATCGAGGCGCAGGCGCTGTTGGCCACCTACGGCCAGGACCGCCCCGCCGAACAGCCGCTGCACCTGGGCTCCATCAAGTCCAACATCGGACACACCCAGGCCGCCGCAGGTGTCGCGGGCGTCATCAAGATGATCCTCGCCATGCGCCACGGCGTCCTGCCGCAGTCGCTCCACATCAACGAGGCGACACCGCACGTCGACTGGACCACCGGCAACGTCAACCTGCTCACCGAGCAGACGCCGTGGCCCACCACCGACCACCCCCGCCGGGCCGCCGTCTCCTCCTTCGGCATCAGCGGCACCAACGCCCACCTCATCCTCGAACAGGGCGACGCCGCAACGGAGTCCGAGCCCGCCGTATCGGAGGAGTCGCCCTTCGACGGGCCGCGGGTCTGGCTGGTGTCGGGCAAGTCGGCAGAGGCGCTGACCGAACAGGCCGCGCAGTTGCACGCGTTCGCCGGCACCCACCCCGAGGTGGACGAGCGGGACATCGCGCACGCCCTGGCCACCACCCGTACGGCCTTCGACAACCGCGCCGCCGTCATCGCCCACGACCGCGCCGAACTCCTCGACGCCCTCGGCGCCTTGCAGGAGGGACGACCCTCACCTCACCTCGTACGCACCGGTCAGCAGACGCGAGCAGCCGGACGGACAGCGTTCCTCTTCACCGGGCAGGGATCACAGCGGGCCGGAATGGGACGCGAACTCCACGCCGCCTCAGCCGTGTTCGCGGCAGCGTTCGACGAAGCCTGCGACGCCTTCGCACCCCACCTGCCGCAGCCGCTGCGCGAGGTCATGTGGGCCGACGCCGACAGCGAGACCGGCACACTCCTCCACCAGACTCAGTACACCCAGCCTGCGCTGTTCGTCCTACACGTCGCCCTACACCGCCTCGCACTCGACGCCGGGCTGGTCCCCGACTACCTCACCGGGCACTCCATCGGCGAACTCACCGCCGCCCATCTCGCCGGAGTCCTGTCCCTGCCCGACGCCGCAGCGCTCATCGCCACACGGGCCCGCCTCATGCAGGACGCCCCAGCGGGCGGAGCAATGATCGCCCTCGAAGCCAGCGAAGACGACATCCGTCCCCTGCTCAGCGAGCACGAAGGCCGCCTGTCGATCGCGGCCGTCAACTCACCCACCTCGCTCGTGATCGCCGGTGACCACGACGCAGCCACAGCCGTAGCCGCCACCTGGGCCGCACAGGGCCACAAGACCAAGACCCTGCGCGTCAGCCACGCCTTCCACTCACCCCACATGGACGGGGTTCTCGACCCGCTGCGCGAACTCGCCGCCACCCTCACCTTCCAGACGCCCCACACCCCGGTCGTCTCCAACCTCACCGGACAGCTCGCCACCAACGAGCGCCTGACGGATCCGAGCTACTGGAGCGACCACGTCCGCTCCACCGTCCGCTTCGCCGACACCCTCACCACCCTCGCGCAGCACCACACCACCACCTACCTCGAACTCGGACCCGACACCACCCTCACCAGCCTCACCACCGACACCCTCGACCAGGACACCGTCTTCGCGGTCGCAGCCCTGCACCCCCGGCGGCCCGAAGCAGTCACCTGGCTCCACGCCCTCGCCCAACTCCACGCTCACGGCGCCACCATCGACTGGAGCGCTCTCACCATCCCGGCGACCAGCCGCCACGTCGATCTGCCCACCTACGCGTTCCAGCACCAGCGCTACTGGCTGACGCACGCTCCCACCAACGCGGGCGACGCCTCCGTGTTCGGACTGGACGTCACCGAGCACCCGTTCCTCACCGCCAGCCTCGAACTCCCGGACGACAGCCGCGTCTTCACCGGGACGCTCTCCCTCCAGAACCACCCCTGGCTCGCCGACCACACCATCACCGGCACCCCGCTCCTCCCGGGCACCGCGTTCGTGGACCTGGCCCTGCACACCGGACACCACACCGGCCACCCCCACCTGGAGGAACTCACCCTCCACGCGCCCTTGGTCCTGACCGATCGTCCGCTGGACCTCCAGGCGACCCTTTCGCCGCCCGGGGACACCGGCCGCACGCTGACCATCCGTACCCGTCCCCACTCGGCGGGCCCGGACGACGCCACCCCGTGGACCGTGCACGCCACCGGCACCCTCATCACCGGCGCCGTGGCGCACGAGGAGCCTGACCTGACCGTCTGGCCACCGGCCGACGCCACGGCCGTCGACGTGGACGACGCCTACGCGCTCCTCGCCGAGCACGGCTACGCCTACGGCCCCGCCTTCCAAGGGCTCACCGCCGCCTGGCGCGACGACCAGCACACCTACGCGGAGATCACTCTCCCCGAGACCGGCTCCGAGGCGAACGGTGCCGTCGTCCTCGATGAGGCGGGCGCCTTCGACATCCACCCCGCGCTCCTGGACGCGGCTCTGCACACCGTCGCCCTGGAAGGAGCCCTGGGCTCCGCCGACGGATCGGTCTCGGTGCCGTTCTCCTGGACCGGGGTCGAGCTGTATTCGACCGGCGCCCGCCACCTGCGCGTCAGGCTCACCCCGACCGGTGACGACACCGTTCGCATCCACCTGGCCGACGCCCTGGGTGTCCCGGTGGCCGCCGTCGACGCGCTCACGACGCGCCCCTTGCCGACCGAGCAGCTCAGCGACAGCGCGAAGACCGTCCGGGACAGCCTCTTCCAGATCGAGTGGGTGCCGTTGTCCGTCCCGGAGGAAGCGGCTGCGAGCGCTGCCTCCGCTGCGGGGTGGACCGTTCTGGCGGGTGCGGAGGACGACGCGTTCGCGACCCGACTCGTCACCGCCCTCACCGACGACACCGGGGAGAAAGCGGCCCGCTACGAGGATCTGGACGGCCTGCTCAGCGCCCTCGCCGAGGGACAACCCGCGCCCGCCATGGTCATCGCCACCTGCACAACCTCCGCCAAGGACGCCTCACCGGCCCACGCCCACGTCCGGGACGTCACCAACCGCACCCTGCGTCTTCTCCAGCACTGGCTGGACGACGAACGCCTCGCCGACACCCAGCTCGTCTTCCTCACCCAGCGCGCGAACGCGATTCACGACGGCGAGGACATCACCTCCCTCGCCCACGCCTCACTCACCGGCCTCCTGCGCACCGCGCAAGCCGAACACCCCGACCACTTCCGCCTCCTCGACATCGACCACGACCCCACCAGCCTCCACGCCATCCCCCACACCCTCACCACCACCCACGAGCCCCACCTCGCCCTGCGCAACGCCACCGCCTACACCCCCAAGCTCACCCGCACCACCGCGCAACCCACTCTCACCGCACCCGCCACGGACTGGCGGATCGAGCGGACCGGGAACGGCACCCTCGAAAGCCTCAGCCTCGTCCCCCACCCCGACGCCCACCGCCCCCTCAACCCGGGCGAAGTCCGTATCAAGGTCCACGCCGCCGGACTCAACTTCCGCGACGTCGTCATGGCCCTGGGCATGGTCCCCGACGACGGCCACCCCGCCCTCGGCGAAGGCGCCGGCACCATCACCGAAACCGCACCCGACGTCACCCACCTCCACCCCGGCGACCGCGTCATGGGCCTCTTCGGCATCGGCTCCACCGCCATCACCGACCACCGCATGATCACCACCACCCCCCACCACTGGACCCACACCCAAGCCGCAGGAACCCCCGTCGCCTTCCTCACCGCCTACTACGGACTCACCGACCTCGCCCACGCCCGCCCCGGACAAACCCTCCTCGTCCACAGCGCCGCAGGCGGCGTCGGACAAGCCACCCTCCAACTCGCCCGCCACCTCCACCTCACCACCTACGCCACCGCCCACCCCAGCAAATGGGACACCCTCCGCCACCACGGCATCCCCGACACCCACATCGCCTCCACCCGCACCCTCGAATTCGAGGACAAGTTCCGCACCACCACCCACGGCAACGGCGTCGACATCGTCCTCAACTCCCTCGCCCGCGAATACATCGACGCCAGCCTCCGCCTCATGCCCCACGGCGGACACTTCCTCGAAATGGGCAAAACCGACCTCCGCGACCCCGCCCAGATCGCCACCGACCACCCCGACGTCACCTACCAGGCCTACAGCCTTCACGAGGCCGATCCGGATCTCATCCAGCGGATGCTGGCCGAGCTGAGCCGCCTCTTCGAGGACGGCACGCTCCAGCCGCTGCCGACCGTCGCCCGGGACATACGCGAGGCTCCGGACGCCTTTCGGTTCCTCAGCCAGGCACGCCACACCGGCAAGATCGTCCTCACCGTCCCGCCGACGACACCCTTCGACCCGGACGGCACGATCCTCATCACCGGTGGCACCGGCACCCTCGGCAGCCTCCTCGCCCGCCACCTGGTCGAGCAGGGCCACACCCACCTGCACCTCACGAGCCGACGCGGCCTCCAGGCCGACGGTGCTCACCAACTGCTGCACGAACTCACCGACCTCGGTGCGGACGTCACCGTCACCGCCTGCGACATCGCCGACGCGGACCAGCTCGCCGCGCTGCTGGCGAGCGTCCCGGACGCGCATCCTCTGACGGCCGTCGTCCACACCGCCGGTGTCGTCCAGGACGCCACGCTGGGTAATCTCTCGCCCGAGCATCTGGACGCCGTGCTGCGTCCGAAGGCCGACGCCGCCTGGAACCTGCACCAGCAGACCCTGCACCTCGACCTGAGCGCCTTCGTCCTCTACTCCTCGGCCGCGGGCACCCTCGGCAACCCCGGTCAGGCCAACTACGCGGCCGCCAACACCTTCCTCGACGCCCTCGCCCACCACCGCCACACCCACGGCCTGCCCGCCACCTCCCTCTCCTGGGGACTCTGGGAACAGACCAGCAGCATGACCGGGCATCTGGACAGCAGCGATCACGCGCGCATCAGCCGCACGGGGATCAGTCCGCTCGCCACCGCCGACGCCCTCGCGCTGTTCGATCACGCGCTCGGCGCCCCGCAGGCCCATCTGGTCACGGCGCGGCTCAACCCCGCGGCCCTGCGCGGCAATCCGCTGCTCAGCCAGCTCACCCAGCACGCCGCCCGCCGCACCGCGCACACCGTCACCCGGGCCCAGACCGTCTCGCTCGTCGAGCGCCTCGCCGCTCTGCCCGCCGAGGAACAGTTCGCCGCGCTCCTCGACACCGTCCGGGTCCACCTCGCGGAGGTCCTGGGCCACACCAGCCCCGCCACTGTCCAGGACCAGCAGGCGTTCAAGGAGATGGGACTCGACTCCCTCACCGCCGTCGAACTCCGCAACAAACTCAGCACCACCACCGGAACCCGGCTCCCCACCACCCTCATCTTCGACCACCCCACCCCCACCGCCCTCGCCACCTACCTCCAGACACACATCCCCACCACCGGGCGGAAGGCGGACAAGGAACCCGCCGACTTCTTCGTCCAGCTCGGTGAGATCGACACCGATCTGCTGGTACGAACCCTCGACGCCGAGGCCCGGGTACAGGCCACCTCCCAATTGCAGCGCCTGCTGGCGAAGTTGGGCGAGACCCCCGCGGCGAACGACGTCACGCAGAAGATCAATTCGGCGTCGGACGACGAGATCTTCGACTTCATCGACAAAGAATTCGGCATGTCCTGACCGCACGTATCGGCATATCCAGCCCAGAGGAACGAATCTGTCATGCAGAACGAAGAAAAGCTCCGCGGCTACCTCAAGAGGGTCACGTCGGAACTGCACCAGGCACGCCAGCGTCTGGTGAAGTACGAGTCGCACCAGCAGGAGCCGGTAGCGGTCGTGGGAATGGGCTGCCGGTTCCCTGGAGACGTGTCGTCCCCGGACGACCTGTGGGAGCTGGTCGCGTCCGGCACGGACGCCATCGCCGGATTCCCCACCGACCGCGGCTGGGACGTCGACGGGCTCTACGACCCTGACCCCGAGGTTCCCGGCAAGTCCACCGTCCGGCACGGCGGTTTCATGCGGGACGTCAGCGGATTCGACACCGAGTTCTTCGGCATCAGTCCGCGTGAGGCCCTCGCCATGGACCCCCAGCAGCGGCTGCTCCTGGAGTGCGCCTGGGAGACCTGCGAGCGCACCGGTATCGACCCGGCCTCCCTGCGCGGCACCCGCACCGGGGTCTTCGCCGGGGTCATCTCCCAGCCCTACGCGCCGCCTTTCCACCAGACCCCGCAGGAGGTGGAGGGTTTCCTGCTGACGGGCAGCACGACGAGTGTCGCGTCGGGGCGCGTGTCGTACGTGCTCGGGCTCGAAGGCCCGGCCATGACCATCGACACCGCCTGCTCCTCCTCCCTGGTCACCATCCACCTCGCCGCCCAGGCCCTGCGCAACGGCGAGTGCGACCTCGCCCTCGCCGGTGGCGTCACGGTGCTGTCCGGTCCCGACGAGTTCGTCGAGTTCAGCAAGCAGCGCGGACTCTCACCCGACGGCCGCTGCAAGCCGTTCTCGGCGGGCGCGGACGGCACGGGCTGGGCCGAGGGGGTCGGCCTGGTCATGCTGGAGCGTCTCTCCGACGCGCAGCGCAACGGCCACACCGTGCTGGCGGTGGTCCGGGGCAGCGCCGTGAACCAGGACGGGGCGAGCAACGGACTCACCGCCCCCAACGGCCCGTCCCAGGAGCGGGTGATCCGGCAGGCCCTCGCCAACGCCGGACTCACTCCCGACCAGGTCGACGCCGTCGAGGCGCACGGCACCGGCACCAAGCTCGGCGACCCCATCGAGGCGCACGCCCTGCTGTCCACCTACGGTCAGGACCGTTCCGCCGAGCAGCCGCTCCACCTGGGCTCCATCAAGTCCAACATCGGGCACACCGCGGCCGCCGCCGGGGTCGCCGGGGTCATCAAGATGATCCTCGCCATGCGGCACGGTGTCCTGCCGCAGTCCCTGCACATCGACGCGCCGACCCCGCACGTCGACTGGAGCACCGGCAGCGTCAGCCTGCTCACCGAGCCCACCCCGTGGCCGACCACGGACCACCCTCGCCGGGCGGCCGTCTCGTCCTTCGGCATCAGCGGCACCAACGCCCACCTCATCCTCGAACAGGCCACCGCCGCACCGGAGTCCGAGCCCACCGCACCGGAGAAGGCCGAGCCGGACAGCGCCGACGAGGTGACGGACGGGCCGGGGGTCTGGCTGGTGTCCGCCAAGTCGGCCGACGCGCTGGCCGATCAGGCGGAACGGCTGCACGCGTTCGCCACCGCCCGCCCGGACGTGGACACCGACGACATCGCGCACGCCCTGGCCACCACCCGCACGGCCTTCGACCACCGGGCCGCCGTCATCGCGCAGGATCGCGCCGAACTCCTCGACGGGCTGGCCGCGTTGCGGGACGGGAAGCCGTCGCCGCATCTGGTCCGCAGCCCCGCCGAGCACCAGCCCCGCGTTCCGGGCAAGGTCGCGTTCGTCTTTCCCGGCCAGGGCTCGCAGTGGCCGGGCATGGGACGCGAACTCCTCGACACCAGCACCGTGTTCCGCACCCACCTGCACGCCTGCGCCGACGCCCTCGCCCCCCACGTCGACTGGTCACTCCTCGACGTCATCCAGGAGCATCCCGACGCGCCGTCCCTCGACCGCATCGATGTGGTGCAGCCCGTTCTCTTCGCGACGATGGTGTCGCTGGCCGCCCTCTGGAAGTCCCACGGCGTCCAGCCCCACGCCGTGATCGGTCACTCCCAGGGCGAGATCGCCGCCGCGCACGTCGCCGGAATCCTCACCCTCGACGACGCCGCACGCATCGTCGCCCTGCGCTCCCAAGCCCTTCGACAGGTCTCCGGACAGGGCGGGATGGTCTCCCTGCCCCTGCCCGCAGACCAGGCCGAAGCGCTCATCGCGCCCTGGAGCGACCGCATCAGCATCGCCGCTCACAACGGCCCCCACACCACCATCGTGTCCGGCGACATCCCCTCCCTCGAACATCTGCTGACCACCTGCGCCGCCCAGAAGATCGACGCCCGCACCGTCCCCTCCGACGTCCCCGGGCACTCCGCCCACCTCGAAAGCGTCCGCGACCGCCTCCTGGACGACCTCCGCGACGTCACCCCCCAGCCGGGCCACACCCCCTTCTACTCCACCGTCACCGGCGCCCTCGTCGAGGACACCCTCACCCTCGACACCGACTACTGGTACCGGAATCTCCGCCAGACCGTCCGCTTCACCGACACCGCTCACACCCTCGTCGCCGACGGACACCACCACCTCATCGAGATCAGCACCCACCCCGTCCTCACCACCAGCATCCAGGACATCCTCGACACCACCGACCACCACGACACCCCCACCCTCACCACCGGCACGCTGCGCCGCCACAAGGGCGACTGGGCACAATTCCTCACCTCCGCCGCCCAGCTCCACACCCACGGCACCACCAGCGTCAACTGGAACGGCCACACCGCGCCGGCGACCAACAAGCCCGTCGACCTGCCCACTTACGCGTTCCAGCACCAGCGCTACTGGCTGAACCACGCTCCCGCGGGCGCGGGCGACGCCTCCGCTTTCGGACTCGACGCGACCGAGCACCCGTTGCTCACCGCGAGCCTCGAACTCCCCGACGACAGCCGCGTGTTCACAGGCACCCTCTCCACCTACCTCCAGCCATGGCTGGCCGACCACGCGATCACCGGCACACCCCTGCTCCCGGGTACCGCCTTCGTGGACCTCGCCCTGCACACCGGCCACCACACCGACCACCCCTACGTCGAGGAACTCGCCCTCCACACACCGCTGTTGCTCAGCACCCGCCCCCTCGACCTCCAGGCCACCCTTTCGCCGCCCGGGGACACCGGCCGCACGCTGACCATCCGCACCCGTCCGCAGAGCAGCAGCCCGGACGACACCACCGCCTGGACCGTGCACGCCACCGGCACCCTCACCACGGCCGGTCCGGCGCACGAGGAGCCCGACCTGACCGTCTGGCCACCGGCCGACGCCACGGTCGTCGACGTGGACGACGCCTATCCGACGCTGGCCGAGCACGGCTACACCTACGGCCCCGTCTTCCAGGGACTCACCGCCGCCTGGCGCGACGACCAGCACATCTACGCGGAGGTCACCCTCGACGAGGAGTCCGGGGTCGGCGCGTTCGACATCCATCCGGCCCTGCTCGACGCGGCCCTGCACACCATCGCTCTCCAGAGGCTCGGCTCCCCCGGCGACTCCGTCTCGGTGCCGTTCTCCTGGACCGGGGTGGAGCTGTACTCGACCGGCGCCCGCCACCTGCGCGTCAAGCTCACCCCGACCGGCGACGACACCGTCCGCATCGACCTCGCCGACACCCTCGGCGCCCCGGTCGCCGTCATCGACGCCCTCACCACCCGCCCGCTGCCAACCGAGCAACTCAGCGACACCGCGAAGACCGTCCGCGACAGCCTCTTCCAGATCGAGTGGACGACCCTGCCCCAGCAGGAGAGCACGTCCGCCCCCTCCACCGCGACGACCTGGGCTGTTCTGGCGGGTGCGGAGGACGACGCGTTCGCGACCCGACTCGTCACCGCCCTCACCGACGACACCGGGGAGAAAGCGGCCCGCTACGACGACCTGGACGGCCTGCTCACCGCCCTCACCGAGGGACAACCCGCGCCCGCCATGGTCATCACCACCTGCACAACCTCCGCCAAGGACGCCTCACCTGCCCACGCCCACGTCCGGGACGTCACCAGCCGCACCCTGCGTCTCCTCCAGCACTGGCTGGACGACGAACGCCTCACCGACACCCAACTCGTCTTCCTCACCCAGCGCGCCAACGCGATCCACGACGGCGAGGACATCACCTCCCTCGCCCAAGCCGCCCTCACCGGCCTCCTGCGCACCGCGCAAGCCGAACACCCCGACCACTTCCGCCTCCTCGACATCGACCACGACCCCACCAGCCTCCACGCCATCCCCCACACCCTCACCACCACCCACGAGCCCCACCTCGCCCTGCGCAACGCCACCGCCTACACCCCCAAGCTCACCCGCACCACCGCGCAACCCACTCTCACCGCACCCGCCACGGACTGGCGGATCGAGCGGACCGGGAACGGCACCCTCGAAAGCCTCAGCCTCGTCCCCCACCCCGACGCCCACCGCCCCCTCAACCCCGGTGAAGTCCGTATCAAGGTCCACGCCGCCGGACTCAACTTCCGCGACGTCGTCATGGCGCTCGGCATGGTCCCCGACGACGGCCACCCCGCCCTCGGCGAAGGCGCCGGCACCATCACCGAAACCGCACCCGACGTCACCCACCTCCACCCCGGCGACCGCGTCATGGGCCTCTTCGGCATCGGCTCCACCGCCATCACCGACCACCGCATGATCACCACCACCCCCCACCACTGGACCCACACCCAAGCCGCCGGAACCCCCGTCGCCTTCCTCACCGCCTACTACGGACTCACCGACCTCGCCCACGCCCGCCCCGGACAGACCCTCCTCGTCCACAGCGCCGCCGGCGGCGTCGGACAAGCCACCCTCCAACTCGCCCGCCACCTCGGCCTCACCACCTACGCCACCGCCCACCCCAGCAAATGGGACACCCTCCGCCACCACGGCATCCCCGACACCCACATCGCCTCCACCCGCACCCTCGAATTCGAGGACAAGTTCCGCACCACCACCCACGGCAACGGCGTCGACATCGTCCTCAACTCCCTCGCCCGCGAATACATCGACGCCAGCCTCCGCCTCATGCCCCACGGCGGACACTTCCTCGAAATGGGCAAAACCGACCTCCGCGACCCCGCCCAGATCGCCACCGACCACCCCGACGTCACCTACCAGGCCTACAACCTGTACCAAGCGAGTCCGGACCGTATCCAGGAGATGCTGGCCGATCTCGGCGCGCTGTTCCACGACGGAACCCTCCGGCCGCTGCCCACCACCGCCTGGGACATCCGTCAGGCTCCGGACGCTTTCCGGTTCCTCAGCCAGGCACGCCACACCGGAAAGATCGTCCTCACCGTCCCACCGGCCACGCCCTTCGACCCGGACGGCACGGTCCTCGTCACCGGCGGCACCGGCACCCTCGGCAGCCTCCTCGCCCGCCACCTCGTCACCCGTCACGGGGCCCGCCATCTGCTCCTGACCAGCCGAAGCGGGCTTCAGGCAGAAGGCGCCGATCAGCTCCGCCAGGAACTGACCGACCTCGGCGCGGACGTCACCGTCAGCGCCTGCGACACCGCCGACGCGGACCAGCTCGCCGCGCTCCTCGCGTCGGTCCCGGACGCGCACCCCCTGACCGCGGTCGTGCACACCGCGGGCATCCTCCAGGACGCCACCCTTCCCAACCTCACCCCGGACCACCTGGACGCCGTGCTGCGTCCGAAGGCGGACGCCGCCTGGAACCTGCACCAGCAGACCCAGCACCTCGACCTCTCCGCCTTCGTCCTCTACTCCTCAGCCGCGGGCACCCTCGGGAACCCCGGTCAGGCCAACTACGCGGCCGCCAACACCTTCCTCGACGCCCTTGCCCAGCACCGCCACACCCACGGCCTGCCCGCCTCCTCCCTCTCCTGGGGACTCTGGGAACAGGCGAGCACCATGAGCAGCCACCTGGACAGCACCGATCACGCGCGCATCAACCGCACCGGGATCACCCCGCTCGCCACCGACGACGCCCTCGCGCTCTTCGACCAGACCCTCACCAGCGCGCAGGCCCACCTCGTCGCGGCCCGTCTCGACCCGACCGTCCTCAAGAGCAATCCGCTGCTCAGCCGACTGAACCAGCGTGCCGCCCGCCGTACCGCGCACACCGCCGCGCAGGGCCAGAGCAGCACGCTCGTCGAGCGCCTCGCCGCTCTGCCCGCCGAGCAGCAGCACTCCGTCCTTCTCGACACCGTCCGCACGCACATCGCGGAGGTCCTGGGCCACACCAGCCCCGCCGCCGTGCAGGACCAGCAGGCGTTCAAGGAGATGGGACTCGACTCCCTCACGGCCGTCGAACTCCGCAACAAGCTCAGCGCCACCACCGGAACCCGGCTCCCCACCACCCTCATCTTCGACCACCCCACCCCCACCGCCCTCGCCACCTACCTCCAGACACACATCCCCACCACCGAGGACGCGGCCTCGCTCTCCGTGCTCGACGAACTGGGCAGGCTGGAGAAGGCACTTGCGACGGCGGCGACGGACAAGCAGCAGCAGGAACAGATCACGACCCGCCTCAACGACCTCGTGCGGCGCTGGAACAGGACTCACCAGGCGTCGGAGGAATCACGCGACGACGATCTGAACTCCGCGACCGACGAAGAACTCTTCGAAGCCTTCGACAACAACTTCGCGTGAACCCTTCACCGTCAACTGAACTCCGTACGAGGTGACACACATGTCGAACGAGGAAAAGCTCCGCGACTACCTGCGCCGTTCGATGGCCGAACTGCGCCAAGCCCAGAAGCGTCTGCGGGAATATGAGGAGGGGAAGCAGGAGCCGATAGCGGTCGTGGGAATGGCCTGCCGGCTGCCGGGGGACGTGTCCTCCCCGGAGGATCTGTGGGAGTTGGTCGCGTCCGGGACGGACGCCATC
Organism: Streptomyces sp. SolWspMP-5a-2; assembly: GCF_900091845.1. Classification (GTDB taxonomy): domain Bacteria; phylum Actinomycetota; class Actinomycetes; order Streptomycetales; family Streptomycetaceae; genus Streptomyces; species Streptomyces doudnae. The sequence goes on along the minus strand of NZ_FMCI01000035.1, from coordinate 32,334 downwards.
GTCGACTTCCCCTCCGACCGCGGCTGGGACCTGGAGGGCATCTACGACCCCGATCCGGAGGTGCCGTGGAAGTCGACCGTCCGGCACGGCGGTTTCATGCGGGACGTCAGCGGATTCGACACCGAGTTCTTCGGCATCAGCCCGCGTGAGGCCCTCGCCATGGACCCGCAGCAGCGGCTCATGCTCGAATGCGCCTGGGAGACCTGCGAGCGCACCGGCATCGACCCGGCCTCCCTGCGCGGCACCCGCACCGGGGTGTTCGCGGGTGTCGTCCAGTCCTACGCGCCCCAGATCAGCCGCCCGCCGGAGGAGTTGGAGGGTTTCCTGCTGACGGGCAGCACGGCGAGCGTGGCGTCGGGGCGCGTGTCGTACGTGCTCGGGCTCGAAGGCCCGGCCGTGACGATCGACACCGCCTGCTCCTCCTCCCTGGTCACCATCCACCTCGCGGCCCAGGCCCTGCGCAACGGCGAGTGCGATCTCGCCCTCGCGGGCGGTGTGGCCGTGCTCTCCCACCCGGACGGTTTCGCCGAGTTCAGCAGGCAGCGCGGGCTGGCGGCCGACGGCCGCTGCAAGCCGTTCGCCGCGGCCGCGGACGGCACCGGGTTCTCCGAGGGCGTCGGCCTGGTCATGCTGGAGCGTCTCTCCGACGCCCGGCGCAACGGGCACACCGTCCTCGCCCTGGTGCGCGGCAGCGCGGTCAACCAGGACGGGGCGAGCAACGGACTCACCGCCCCCAACGGCCCGTCCCAGGAGCGGGTGATCCGGCAGGCGCTGGACGCCGCCGGGCTCACCCCCGACCAGGTGGACGCCGTCGAGGCGCACGGCACCGGCACCAAGCTCGGTGACCCCATCGAGGCGCAGGCCCTGCTGGCGACCTACGGTCAGGACCGTTCCGCCGAGCAGCCGCTCCACCTGGGCTCCATCAAGTCCAACATCGGGCACACCGCGGCCGCCGCGGGGGTCGCCGGGGTCATCAAGATGATCCTCGCCATGCGCCACGGTGTCCTGCCGCAGTCCCTGCACATCGACGAGCCCACGCCGCACGTCGACTGGAGCAGCGGGGCCGTCAGTCTCCTGACCGAGCGGACGCCGTGGCCGGTCACGGACCACCCGCGCCGGGCGGCCGTCTCGTCCTTCGGCATCAGCGGCACCAACGCCCACCTCATCCTCGAACAGCCTCCGACGACGCCCGGCGACACCGACGTTCCGGCCGACGCCGACGCCGAGACCGAGACGGACGCCGAGGCCGACACCGTCGTCGGCGGGCCGCATGTCTGGCTGGTGTCGGGCAAGTCGGCGGACGCGCTGACCGAACAGGCCGCGCGGTTGCACGCGTTCGCCGCGGCGCGTCCCGAGGTCGGCACCGGGGACATCGCGCACGCTCTGGCCGCCACGCGTACGGCGTTCGAGCACCGCGCGGCCGTGATCGCGCACGATCGTGCCGAACTCCTGGACGGGCTGAGCGCGTTGCAGGAAGGGCGCCCCTCGCCCCACCTGGTGACCGGTCCCAGCGATCACCGCTCCCGTACGGCGAGCAAGGTCGCGTTCGTCTTCCCGGGGCAGGGCTCGCAGTGGCCGGGCATGGGACGTGAACTCCTCGACACCAGCAGCGTGTTCCGCACCCACCTGCACGCCTGCGCGGATGCCTTGGCGCCGCACGTCGACTGGTCACTCCTGGACGTCATCCAGGAGCATCCCGACGCGCCGTCCCTCGACCGCATCGACGTCGTCCAACCCGTCCTCTTCGCGACGATGGTGTCGCTGGCCGCCCTCTGGAAGTCCCACGGCGTCCAGCCCCACGCCGTGATCGGTCACTCCCAGGGCGAGATCGCCGCCGCGCACATCGCCGGAATCCTCACCCTCGACGACGCCGCCCGCATCGTCGCCCTCCGCTCCCAAGCCCTCCGCCAGATCTCCGGACAAGGCGGCATGGTCTCCCTGCCCCTGCCCGCCGACCAGGCCGAAGCACTCATCGCCCCCTGGAGCGACCGCATCAGCATCGCCGCCCACAACGGCCCCCACACCACCATCGTCTCGGGCGACACCCCCTCCCTCGAACACCTCCTCGCCACCTGCGCCGCCCAGAAGATCGACGCCCGCACCGTCCCCTCCGACGTCCCCGGACACTCCGCCCACCTCGAAAGCGTCCGCGACCGCCTCCTGGACGACCTACGCGACATCACCCCCCAGCCGGGCCACACCCCCTTCTACTCCACCGTCACCGGCGCCCTCGTCGAGGACACCCTCACCCTCGACACCGACTACTGGTACCGGAACCTGCGGCAGACCGTCCGTTTCAGCGACACCGCCCGCACCCTCGTCGCCGACGGGCACCACCACCTCATCGAGATCAGCACCCACCCCGTCCTCACCACGAGCGTCCAGGACATCCTCGACACCACCGACCACCACGACACCCCGACCCTCACCACCGGCACCCTCCGCCGCCACAAGGGCGACTGGAACCAGTTCCTCTCCTCCGCCGCCCTGGTGCACGCGCACGGCACCACGATCGACTGGACGCGGCACACGGTGCCCGTCACCGGCGATCTCGTCGACCTGCCCACCTACCCGTTCCAGCACCAGCCCTTCTGGCTCACCCACACTCCCGCGGGCGCGGGCGACGCCTCCGCGTTCGGGCTCGAAGCCGCCGAGCACCCGTTCCTCACCGCGAGCCTCGAACTCCCGGACGAAAGCCGCGTGTTCACCGGAACGCTGTCCCTCCAGTCCCACCCCTGGCTCGCCGACCACGCCATCACCGGCACCCCGCTCCTCCCCGGAACCGCGTTCGTCGACCTGGCATTGCACACCGGCCACCACACCGGACACCCCCATCTGGAAGAACTGACCCTTCACGCGCCGCTGTTGCTCAGCGGGCCCGCTCTCGACCTCCAGGCGACCCTGGCCCCCGCGCTCGACGGACGACGCGCTCTCACCGTGCGGTCGCGTCCCCGGTCCGCCGCGCCGGACGACACGATCCCCTGGACCGTGCACGCCACGGCCACGCTCACCACGACCGCCCCGGCCCGTGAGACGCCCGACCTGACCGTCTGGCCACCGGCCGGCGCCACGCCCGTCGCCGTGGACAGCGCCTACCCCTTCCTGGCCGAGCACGGCTACACCTACGGCCCCGCCTTCCAGGGCCTCACCGCCGCCTGGCGCGACGACCAGCACACCTACGCGGAGATCGCCCTCCCCGAGACCGGCACCGTCACGGGCGACGCCGGGACCGGTGCCTTCGACATCCACCCCGCGCTCCTCGACGCCGCGCTCCACGCCCTGGGCCTGGACGCGCTGGAGAACGGGGGCGACCGATCCGAGGGGATGCGGCTGCCGTTCTCCTGGTCCGGGGTCGAGCTGTACTCGACCGGCGCCCGTCACCTGCGCGTCCGGCTCACCCCGACCGGCGACGACACCGTCGGTCTGGTTCTGGCGGACGCCGGCGGTGCGCCCGTCGCCACGGTGGACGCCTTCACCACCCGTCCGCTGCCGCCCGAGCAACTGGCGGCGCTGGGCTCGCGCCGGTCGCCGTCGCTGCCGCTGTTCGTGGTGGACTGGACGGCGGTCCCGGTCGCGGCCGGGGCGGCGGCGCCGTCCGTCACCTGGGCGACGCTCACCGGACGGGTCGTCGGCACGGACTCCGGCTTCGGGCAGGTGCCCGTGGCGGAGCTGGGCGCCACCGCCTATCCGGACCTCGCGGCGCTGGGCGCGGCGATCGAGGAGGGTGCCGCGGTGCCCGAGGTGGTGCTGCTCCCCCACGCCTCCGCGACGGACGCCGACAGTCCCGTCGGCGGGGCGCACGCGGCCGTGCGCGCGGTGCTGCCGGTGCTCCAGGAGTGGCTGGCGACGGAGGCGTTCACGGCGTCGCGGCTCGTGGTCGTCACCCGCAACGCGGCCTGGGGGCAGTCCGGCGCGGACACCGCGATCTCGCTGGCGGACACCCCGCTGTGGGGTCTGCTGAGGTCGGCGCAGTCGGAGCACCCCGGCCGGTTCACGCTGCTCGACATCGACGACGCGACGTCGTCCCTCGGCACGCTGACCGCGGCCCTGGCGACGGACGAGCCCCAACTGGCCCTGCGCAACGGGGCCGTGTACGCGGCGCGGCTGAACCGTCTCGACGCGCAGCGGGTGTTGTCGGCCCCCGAGGGCGCGGCGGCCTGGCGGATGGAGCTGGAGGGCGCCGGGACGCTCGACCACCTCACGCTGGCGGCGATGTCCACCGGGGACGTCCCGCTGGCGGCGGGCGAGGTGCGGCTCGCGGTGCGGGCGACCGGCATGAACTTCCGTGACGCCCTCATCGCCCTGGGCATGTACCCGGGCGAGGCGGCCCACCTGGGCAGTGAGGCCGCCGGTGTGGTGACGGGGGTGGGTCCCGGGGTCGCCGAACTGGCGCCCGGTGACCGGGTGATGGGGCTCGTCCCGCACTCCATGGCCTCCGAGGCGGTGACCGACCACCGCATGCTCGTGCGGATGCCCGACGACTGGTCGTTCGTGCAGGGGGCCGCCGTCCCGGTCGTCTTCATGACCGCGTACTACGGCCTCGGCGACCTGGGGCGGCTCGGCGCGGGCGAGAAGGTGCTCGTGCACGCGGCGGCGGGCGGTGTGGGCATGGCCGCGGTGCAACTGGCCAGGCACTGGGGCGCGGAGGTCTTCGCCACGGCCAGTCCGGGCAAGTGGGACGCCCTGCGCGAGATGGGCTTCGACGACGCGCACATCGCCTCCTCCCGCACCTGCGACTTCGAGGAGGCGTTCCTGACGGCCACCGGCGGTCAGGGAGTGGACGTCGTACTCAACTCGCTGGCCCGGGAGTTCGTGGACGCGTCGCTCCGGTTGCTGCCGAGGGGCGGCCGCTTCGTGGACATGGGCAAGACGGACGTCCGTGATCCCGCGGCGGTCGCGGCGGCGCACCCGGGGGCGGTGTACACGAACTTCGACCTGTTCGAGGCCGGTCCCGACCGCATCCAGGAGATCCTGACGGAGTTGCTCGGGCTGTTCGAGGCGGGGGCGCTGCGTCCGCTGCCGGTCACGGCGTGGGACATCCGGCAGGCTCCGGAGGCGTTCCGCTTCCTGAGCCAGGCGCGTCACGTGGGCAAGATGGTGCTGACCGTGCCGCGCGCGCTGGACCCGGACGGGACGGTGCTGATCACCGGTGGCACCGGCACCCTGGGCAGTCTGCTGGCCCGGCACCTGGTGGGTCAGGGGGTCCGGCGGCTGCTGCTCGTCAGCCGCAGCGGGCCGCGCGCGGAGGGCGCCGGGGCGCTGCGCGAGGAGCTGACCGGGCTCGGTGCCGAGGTCACCGTCGCGGCCTGTGACACGGCCGACGCGGGACAGCTCGCCGCGCTGCTCGCCGAGGTGCCCGCGGCGCATCCGCTCACCGCCGTCGTGCACACGGCGGGTGCGGTGGAGGACGCCACGGTGGAGAAGCTCACCCTGGACAGCCTGGACACCGTGCTGCTGCCGAAGGCCGACGCCGCCTGGAACCTGCACACGCAGAGCCGGCACCTGGATCTGGCGGCGTTCGTGCTGTACTCGTCGGCGGCCGGTTCGCTGGGCAGCCCCGGGCAGGCCAACTACGCGGCCGCGAACACGTTCCTGGACGCCCTGGCCCATCACCGCCAGGCGCTCGGGCTGCCGGCCGCCTCCATGGCCTGGGGGTTCTGGGAGCAGGCGAGCAGTCTGACCCAGCACCTCAACACGACCGACCTCAGCCGCATCAACCGCAACGGCATCGCGCCGATGAGCAGCGCCGAGGGGCTGGCCCTGTTCGACGCGGCGCTGGCCTCGGGCCGCGCCGGTCTCGTCACCGCCCGGCTCAACCACGCGGCCTTGCGGGGTTCGGCGGACCGGCTGCCGCCGTTCTTCCAGAACCTCGTGAAGGGCGGACGGCGGGCGCTCGCGGGCGCCGCGGCCGAGAGCGAGGGGCGCGGGGGTCTGACCGAGCGGCTGGCGCCGATGAGCGACCGCCAGCGTGACCAGGTGCTGGTCAACCTGATCCGGGACCAGCTCGCCGCGACGCTCGGGCACACCGATCCGTCGGCGATCGAGACGGACAGCGCCTTCAAGGAGCTGGGCATCGACTCGCTGACGGCGGTGGAGCTGCGCAACAAGCTGAGTGCCAGCACCGGTGTGCGGCTGCCTGCGACGCTCGTCTTCGACCACCCGACGCCCTCGGCGCTGGCCCGGTACCTGCGGGAGCAGCTCGCTCCCGACCTGCCGGAGGCGGAGCCGCCGATGCTGGCGGAGCTGGCCGGTCTGGAGTCGGCGCTCGCGGGGCTGACGGAGGAGCCGGACGAGGAGACCCACGCGCGGATCGCGCTGCGGCTGGAGACCGTCATGACGAAGTGGCGGCAGTTGCGGACGGTGGAGACCGCGCCGGTGCAGGACGTGGCGCGGCGGATGGAGTCGGCCTCGGCCAGCGAGATCCTCGACTTCATCAACAAGGAGCTGCGCGAGAAGCGCTGACCTGGTGACGGTGAAGGGCCCCGGTCGGAGACCGGGGCCCTTCACCGTGCGAGGAGTGCGGGAACTGCGGGACCTGTGGGAACCGCGGGCCTTGCGAGACCTGCGGGAAGTGTGAGGAGTGCGGGGATGCCGGTCAGGGCGCCACCGGCACGTCCTCGGCTGTGGCGGTCCCGTCGGTGACGGCAGACCCGGTGGCGGCGGACCCGGTGGTGGTCGCCCCGGTGGTGGCGGGCTCGGGCGTGGTCGCCGCGGTGGCGGTCGGCTCCGGGGTGTCGGAGCCGAACTCCTCCAGCCGCGTCTTGAGGTCGGTCAGCACGTCGGCCGCCTCCGCGCCGTCGATGACACGGTGGTCGAAGGCGAGGCTGAGGCGCATCATCGGGGCGATGGTGACGGCTCCGTCGCGGACGACCGGACGGTCGGACATCCTGCCGACGCCGAGGGTGACGGTCGTGCCGCCGACCGAGTGGAAGCTGTCCACGGCGCTGTGGCCCAGGGAGGTGACGGCGAAGGTGCCGACCAGTTGCGGCCGGCGGGTGAGGCCGCGGATGCCCGTGCGGAAGACCAGCCGGCCCAGCGGCACGGGCAGCTTGCGCAGCGCCCTGATCTTCGCGAGCTGCGGCATCGTCTCCGGGTCGCCGTCCCGGATGGTCTCGATCTGCCGCTGGATGTCCGCCTGGGCGGCCTCGTGCACGTCGGGCAGCACGGTGGACAGCACCACGCGCCGCCCGTTGACCGTCTTGTCGAAGGTCACCTTGCCGGAGACCCCGGAGAACCTGGCGACCTTGGGGGCGAAGCTGCCCCGGATGGCGGCGTTGGCCTCGGGGTGCCGGGCGAGGACGCGTCCCGCGGCGTGCACGACGTAGGAGACGAGGGAGTAGTGCTGGCCCCCGGCCCGCGCGTCCGCCCGGTGCCGGAGCACGGCCGTCATGTCGACCTCGGTGTCCAGGAAGACCGGGGAGAACGACTTGATGTGGTCGAGGAAGTAGAAGGTGGGCCGCCGTTCGGGGGCGAGGGGCGCGGCGTTCACCGGGCCGCCACCACGAGCTTGTGGAGCCCGGCGAGGCTGGGGGCCTCCAGCATGTCCGGCAGGGAGAGGCTCTTGCCGGTGCGCTGCTCCAGGATGGTGAGCAGCCAGAGCATCTGTACGGAGTCCCAGCCCGGCAGCTCGTCGAAGCTCAGGTCGACGTCGTCGGCCGTGACGGGGAGGCCGAGTTCATCACGCACGATGGAGACGAATTCGTCGATACTAGTCATCACATTCCACCTGTAGGTCCTCGTGGAGCGACACGTGCTCGGGTCGGTCGGGTAGCAGGCGCAGGTCGTGGCGGAAGACGAGCGTGTCCCCGTCCTCCGTCCCGGGGGTGAATCCGTAGCGGGGGTAGAGGTCCCGCACCGCGCCGTTCTTCTTGCTGGGCCGGTAGGTTGCGTACACGGCGCGCAGGCCGTCGGTGCGGGCCTGTTCCAGGACGGCGGCGAGCGCGGTCTGCTCGATGCCGCGGGAGAACACCCGGCAGCTCAGGACGAAGTTGTCGATGTGCAGGGCGTCCTGGTGCCGCCTGGTGAAGACGGCGCCGACGAGTCCGTTGTCGCCGAAGCGGTCGCCGGAGTGGATCGTCAGGACGCGGGTGTCCGGGCCGGCCGCCAGTTCCCGCACCTGGGCCTGCTGGAGGCGGTGCGTGGTCAGGTTGAACTGGTTGGTGCGCAGCGTCAGTTGGGAGACGCGTGGGATCTCGGCGTCCTGGACGGGGGCGAGCCGGACCGTGACCTTGAGTTCGCGCAGGAAGTCCTGGACGGAGTCGAAGCTGTCGAGGAAGTCCTTGCGGACGAGTTCTTCCTGGTAGCGGACGACTCGTTGCTGGTCGTCCGCCGTGAGTTCGGGGGTGTCGAACCAGCCGTCCCGGAGGATCTTCTCGACGTGCAGCGCGGGGTCGCCGTCCACGCGGACGACGGCGACGCCGGGGAGTTCGCTGCGTACCAGGCCGCATTCGAGGGCGCTGTCGTCGACGAAGACGAAGCTGTCCACGCCGAGGTTGAGGGTCTGCGCCAGTTCTTTCAGGTTGTCGTGCTTGGGGCGCCAGTTGGCGATGACGCGGACGAAGTCGTCCTCGCGCAGTTCCGCGTCGTCGCGGTCGCGGAACGCCGCGCGGACCAGGTCGAGTTCGTTCTTGCTGACCACCGCGACGAGGACGCCCTGGGAGCCGATCTGCTTCACGGCGCGCTGGACGCCGTTGAACGCCTCGCCCTTGGGGCTGTCGGAGAGTTCGACGCCCTCGACGCCGTCGTCCCCGAGGACTCCGCCCCACAGGGTGCCGTCGAGGTCGAGGACGAGGCACTTCTTGGTCCTGCCCGCGCTGTGGCGTGCCAGGTGGCCGGTCTCGCGGGCGTAGCGGGCGAGGAGTTCGGCGGAGAGGTGGGCCTTGGCGTAGGTGCTCATGCGGGCGTCGGTGACGGGGATGCCCTCGGCGACCAGCGGGTCGGTGTCGATCACCACGAGGTTCGGTGCCGAGGTCGCCAGGCGCAGCAGGCGGGCGTTGGCCTCGCGCCAGACGGCGCCCAGTTCGCTCCTGGAGCGGTGGTCGACGAGCTGGGCGGTGAACCGGCGGGGCAGCGGGATCGTGTTGAGGACGAGCATGCCGCGGGAGGCGGTGGCGAAGGTGGCCGCGATCCGTTCCAGGGTGCGCAGTTTCTCGTCGAGGACCCGCTGGACGTCGGCGGGCCGCCAGGGGACCGGCACTTCGTCGAAGACGATCATCGGGTCGAGCACGCACAGCGTGAGGTCGGCTCCGTGGCCGTAGAGGTCGCTGTCCGGGTCGAGGAGGTCGAAGACGTAGCTGTCGAAGTCGCTCACGTGGGGGCGCAGGAGGATGCCGTGCCGGGCGAGTTCGCCGGTGAGGGGTGGTACGAGGGTGGAGAGGGTGCCGTGTCCGGTGATGGCGACGGTGACGGCGGGGCGATCGGGGTGGGCCGCGGCGACCGCGTCGGGGTCGAGCCGCGCAAGTTGGTGGCAGGCGCGTGTGAACGCGGGTGGTTCCACCGCGGCGAGGAGTTCGGTGACGCGCGGGTAGCGGGCGACCGCCTCTCCGGTCGAGAACAGGCGCGACAGTTCGTCAGCGGGATCGGGCGTTGAGTCCGAGGGCACGACAGGTTTCACCATTCTCCTCAATACGCCTGCAACGGAGGAAAACCGGTCGTCAACGGTGAGAGGACCCGGGCCTTCCAGCGCGAATATCGTAGGTTTCCGCGCTAACAGGTATCTGTCACAAAGCTTCCAATAGGCAGCCCGGTGGGGTGGTGGCCGCCGGGTGGCGCATGGTCTCTTTCCGGCCTGCCGGGGTCTCGTCCCGGCACCTCTTCCCGAAGTGGCGCGAATTGGGGAGGCACTAAGTGCCACTCAGGTGCTGGGCGCCGACGCGGGTGATGTCGGGCCGCGGGCAACGCGGTTACCGAACGGTCCGGTTCGTCCGGTGCGGCCTGTCGCACGATGTACCGGTTCACACCTGTTCCCACGTGCCGTCATGGGCGGTGTTCGGGATCCCGGCCGAACGGGCCTCGCCGGTGCGGGAGTCGTGCGGCGCGCTCGCGACACGCGCATTTCCGGATACCGGCCCGAAGGCCCATAGGACTATAATTCCGGTAGCCGGACGGGCCGCTGTCGCCATCTGCACGGAAAGTAGTGGCGACATCACGCCAGTTCGGCGCGGCGGGAGACCCCCGCCGAACCTCAGGGGAGGAGGGGGCTCGCCGAGCGTCGCGACGAAACCATCGTCGGCAACGCGACGCCGGTCCGGCGGTGGACCGCTCGTCCACCATGAAGACGGGGGAGGTGCGGAGCGCGTTGCGTCGCCCGGAGACAAAAGACGGCCCGCCTGTCCACACCGACGCCACGACCACGCGCCGTCATCCCGGCGACCGTGGACCGTGCGTCCCGGCCCCGAACCGTCCGCAGCGGGGGGCGTCGACCGACCCGTCACCCGCCGACGGAGTCCGCCTCCGCGAGAACGCGGGGCGTGGGACGTGAATTCCCTTCAGGGCAACCCGCAGGATGCCCGCCACAGCTGTACGACCCGCCGCCCCGGAAGGTAAAAAAGGTTAGTCCATGCGCTATGAAATTCTGGGGCCTTTAAGAATCACCGCGGGGGACGAGGAGTTCGTCTCCAGCACCCGAAAAGTCGAGATCATACTGGCCACGCTGCTCATCAGGTCCGACCAGATAGTGCCGACGAAGGATCTCCTCGCCGAACTGTGGGACGAGAACCAACCGAAGCACGCCTCGGCCAGCCTCTACGCCTATGTCTCCCAACTGCGCAAGCTGCTCGCGCAGGCGAGTGAACGCGACGATCTGATCGCCACCCGCACCTCGGGATACGTCCTTCGGCTCGGACCCGACGACCTCGACCTCCACTTCTTCGAGGAGGCCCTCCGGCGCGGGCGTGCCGAACTGGCGGCCGGTCACGCGAAAGAGGCGAACGACGCGCTCAGGGAGGCGCTTTCGGTCTGGCGCGGTTCCCCGCTCGACGGTCTGCAAGGTGGTCCGACCATCAACAGTTTCACCCAGCGGATCAAAGAACTGCGGCTGGAATGCCTGGAGATGCTGATCGTCTCGAACTTCCTGCTCGACCGGCACCGCGAGATGATCAGTGTGCTGTACTCGCTGATCACCGATCATCCGCATCACGAGGTGTTCTACCAGCATCTGATGCTCGCTCTGTACCGGTCGCAGCGGCAGGCGGACGCCCTGCACGTCTACGAGCGCGCCTGCGCCCTCACCGACAGTCTCGGACTGCGTCCGGGACGTTCCCTGCGTCAACTGCACGAGGCAATCCTCAACAAGGACAAGACCGTCCTCAGCACCGCCTATCCAGCGAGTTGGACGCCCCGTCCCACTTAGGCGGCCCGGCCGCACCACCTTCCTTCCCCGAAGCCCTCTCCCGGCCTTCGACGCTGCCCGTTCCGGCAATCGTTGGGCCTCACTGTTCCAGTCATTTCTCGCACCGTGCTTGCACCTCGCTAACTTCACCGATCATGAACTCCGCCGGTCACCGGCCGCGGCCGTGATAGCGCACGGCCGCGCTTGTTCGTGCTCGGTCCGCGCTGCTACGGTCCCGATGAGTGTCGCAACAGCACCCGGACGCCGCGCCCTTCGCACGCGGCTTCTCCCTCTCCCATCGGTGTGCCTGACACACGCCCCCTTTCTCGTCCGTCCCCCCTCGATCAGCCGGGCTCTCCCTCCGGCGGGGACCTCGGGCCGTGTCGTCGGCGCACCACGGAATTCGCCCCACCGCCACGGCCGTCGCCTGTTCCGAGCCATGCCGAATTTCGACAGAGAGGTCCGTGATGCAGCACATCATCGAGACGATCGAATCGCCCGACGCAGTCTCCGAGGACTTCGCCGCGCTGCGGATTCCCGAGTCGCACAAGGCGGCCGTGCTGCTGCGCGGCGAACGCGACATGTTCGAGGGCATACCGCCCCAGGAACGCGACACCAGGAAGTCCATCCACCACGACGACGTGCCCACCCCGGAGCCCGAGGTCGGTGAGGTGCTGATCGCGGTCATGGCGAGCGCCATCAACTACAACACCGTGTGGAGCGCGCTCGGTTCGCCGGTGTCGACCTTCTCGCTGCTGGAGCGCTACGGACGCACCGGCGGTTCGGCCGCGCGCCACGACCGGGACTACCACACGATCGGTTCCGACGTCGCGGGCGTGGTGCTGCGCACCGGGCCCGGCGTGCGGCGGTGGCGGCCGGGCGACCGGGTGGTGGCGCACTGCCTCTCCGTCGACCTGGAGGGCTCGGACGGCCACAACGACACGATGCTCGACCCGGAGCAGCGGATCTGGGGCTACGAGACCAACTTCGGCGGACTCGCCGAGCTGGCGCTGGTCAGGGCCAACCAGCTGATGCCGAAGCCGGAGCGGCTGACGTGGGAGGAGGCGGCCAGCTCCGGGCTGGTCAACTCGACCGCCTACCGGCAGCTGGTGTCCCGCAACGGCGCGGGCATGAAGCAGGGCGACAACGTCCTGGTCTGGGGCGCGAGCGGCGGACTGGGCTCGTACGCGACCCAGCTCGTGCTGGCCGGCGGCGCCAACCCGATCTGCGTGGTCTCCAGCCCGCGCAAGGCCGAGCTGTGCCGGGCCATGGGCGCCACCGCCGTCATCGACCGTTCCGCGGAGGACTTCCGGTTCTGGAAGGACGAGCGGACGCACGACCCCAGGGAGTGGAAGCGGTTCGGGGCGCGCATCCGGGAACTGACCGGCGGCGAGGACGTCGACATCGTCTTCGAGCACCCGGGCCGGGAGACGTTCGGCGCCTCCGTCTACGTCACCCGCAAGGGCGGCACCGTCGTCACCTGCGCCTCCACCTCCGGTTATCTGCACGAGTACGACAACCGGTACCTGTGGATGTCGCTGAAGCGGATCGTGGGCTCGCACTTCGCCAACTACCGGGAGGCGTGGGAGGCGAACCGGCTCATCGTGAAGGGCCGCATCCACCCGACGCTGTCCAGGACGTACCGCCTGAAGGACACCGGCCAGGCGGCCTCGGACGTCCACCACAACGTGCACCAGGGCAAGATCGGCGTGCTCGCCCTGGCTCCCCGCGAGGGCATGGGCGTCCGCAACCACGCCCTGCGCTCCGAACACCTGGACGCCATCGACCGCTTCCGCACGCCGCCCGCATCCGACGGCGGCGCCGTCGGCGACGAGGGCTGACCCCGTGCGCGGTCCGCAGGTCGAACGAATCGTGAAGTCAGGGGAGTGGAACCGTGGTTGAGCAACACAGGGTGGTCGGCGTGGTCGGCCTGGGCTCGCTGGGGCTGAGCGTGCTGCGCGCGCTGGACGCGGGCGGGGTCCGGGTCATCGGGGTCGACAGCGACCCGGAGGTCGTCGCGGCGGTGCGTCCGTGGGCCGGATCGGCCGAGGTGAGCGGCGAGCTGGAGACGCTGGGCGAGGCCGACGTCGTCGTCGAGGCGGTGTCCGAGGAGTTCGAGGGCAAGGCGGAGGTGCTGCGGCGGCTGGGGGCGCTGTGCCCGCGCGTCACCGCCCTCGTCACGACGACGGGCGCGCTGTCGGTGCCCGCGCTCGCCGTCGCGTCCGGCCGTCCGGCGCAGGTGGTGGGGGTGCGCTTCGCGGTCCCCGCGTCGCCCAGGGCTGGGGCGGCGGTGGTGCCCACCACGATGACGGCGCCCGAGGCGGTCTCGGCGGCCGAGGACCTGGTGTCGCAGCTCGGCCGGACCCTCGCCCCGCGGGGCACCGACACGGCCGTCGCCCGGGAACTGCTGCTGCCCTATCTCGGCCGCGCCGCCGCGCTGCACGAGGCGGGGTACGCGTCCTGCGAGGACATCGACACCGCGATGCGGCTCGGCTGCGGCCTGCCCGCCGGTCCCCTGGAGATGCTCGACGCGGTCGGTGTCGACACCGTCCACCGGGAACTCGCCGACCTGCACCGGCGTACCGGCCTTCCGTACCACCGTCCGCCCGCCGCGCTGGAGCGCATGATCGGCAGCGGCCGACTGGGGCGGAAGAGCGGACAGGGCTTCTACACCTACGACGCGGCGGGGCTGCGCATCGCCCCGGCGGCACCGGACCGTGCCCCGGAGAGCGCCCCGGCGGTCGAGCACGTGGGGGTCGTGGGCACGGGGACCATGGCGCGCGGCATCGCGCAGGCCCTGGTGCTCGCCGGGGTGCGGACCACGCTGGTGGGGCGGACCACCGAGCGGGCCGACGCCGCGCGCGCGGCCGTCGGTTCGTCCCTCGACCGGTCGGTCTCGCGCGGCAGGCTCGCCCCGGAGGCCGCGCGCGCCGCGCTCGACCTGATGCGCGCCGAGCAGGACGCGGCCGTCCTCTTCGACTGCGACCTCGTCGTCGAGGCGGTCGTCGAGGACCTGCTGGTCAAGCGGACGGTGTTCGAGCAGCTCGGCAAGGTGTGCCGACCCGGCACGGTCCTCGCGACGACCACCTCCAGCCTTTCCGTCGCCGCGTGCGCGGCCGCCTCCGGCAGGCCCGACGACGTGATCGGCATGCACTTCTTCAACCCGGCCCAGGTGATGCGGCTGGTCGAGGTGGTGCGCACGGAGGCGACGAGCGATCCGGCGCACGCCGCCGCCCGCGCCCTGTGCGAGCGGCTCGGCAAGACCGCCGTCGGCTGCGGCGACCGGACCGGGTTCATCGTCAACTACCTGCTCTTCCCGTACCTGAACCACGCGATCGGCGCGGTGGAGAGCAGCGGTTCCCTGGACCTGGGCGAGGTCGACAGCGCCGTCGAGTCGCTGCTCGGCTTCCCGCTGGGGCCGTTTACGCTCCTGGACACGGTGGGTCTCGACGTGTCGCTCGCGATCCTGGAGCGGCTGCACGAGACGTTCGGCACCGAGGACTTCACCCCGGCCCCCTCCCTGCGCCACCTGGTCGCCCTCGGCCACCTGGGGCGCAAGACGGGGACGGGTTTCCGCACGGTCTGAGCCGACGAGGCTCCCGCACCGGGGGCCGGGAGAGCCGTCCTGCCGCTCCCCCGGCCCCCGCCGCGTGGGCCGGACCGCCTCAACTCCGGTCGGGAGCGGCGGAGTCGGGGCGCGCACTCGGGCCGTCGTGCGGTGTCCCGGTGACGCGCGGCCAGGCGGACGCGCGCAGCAGGCGCAGGCCGTTGAGGCCGACGAGCACGGTGGACCCCTCGTGCCCGGCGACGCCGAGCGGCAGGGGGAGGGTGCCGAGGAGGTCCCAGAGGACCAGGGCGCTGATGCACGTCCCCGCCACGACCAGGTTCTGGATCACGAGGCGGCGCGCGGTGCGGGAGAGCTGGACCGTCGCGGGTACGGCGGCCAGTTCGTCGCGGACGACGACGGCGTCGGCGGTCTCCAGCGCGAGGTCGGAGCCCGCCCTGCCCATGGCCGTCCCGCAGTGCGCGGCGGCCAGCGCGGGGGCGTCGTTGACGCCGTCCCCGACGACCAGCACCCTGCGTCCCTCGGCCTCCCACGCCTCGACCGCCGCCAGCTTCTGCTCGGGCAGCAGCCCGGCGCGGACGTCGGTGATGCCGACCTCGGCGGCCAGGCGGCGGGCGGCCCGCTCGTTGTCGCCGGTGAGCAGGACGGGGGCGCGGCCGGTCAGGGCGGTGAGGGCGGCGACGGTGGCCCGTGCGTCGGGGCGCGGGCGGTCCCCGATCCCCAGCACCCCGACGACGACGCCGTCCTGGAGGACGGCCACCGCGGTGTGCCCGGCGTCCTCCAGGTCGCGCACCACCCGCCGGTACGGCTCCCCCGCGCCGGTGTCGGGCAGCCGTGCGGGAGAGCCGACCCGGACGGTGCGGCCCGCCACGGTGGCGGTGACGCCCTCGCCCGGGACCGAGGAGAACGCGGTGGCCTCGCGCGGGGACAGGCCGCGCTCGCGGGCGGCGTCCACGACGGCCCGCGCGAGGGGGTGTTCGCTGGGGCGCTCGGCAGCGGCGGCCAGGGCCAGCAGCGCGGACTCGTCCGGGCCGGAGCCGGGCAGGGGGTGGACGGAGGTGACGCGCGGGGTGCCCTCGGTGAGGGTGCCGGTCTTGTCGAGAGCGACCGTGTCGATCTGACCGAGGCGTTCCATGACGACGGCGGACTTGGCCAGGACGCCGTGCCGTCCGGCGGTGGCGATCGCCGAGAGCAGCGGCGGCATCGTGGAGAGGACGACCGCGCACGGCGAGGCGACGATCATGAACGTCATGGCCCGCAGCAGCGCGGACCGGAGGTCGTCGCCGAGGGCGAGGGGGACGGCGAGGACGGCGAGGGTCGCGAGGACCATGCCGAGCGAGTACCGCTGCTCGATCTTCTCGATGAACAGCTGGGTGGGGGCCTTGGTCGCGGACGCCTCCTCGACCATCCGCACGATCCGGGCGATCACCGAGTCCGAGGGGTCGCGGCCGACGCGCACCCGCAGAGCGCCGGTGCCGTTCACGGTGCCGGCGAAGACCTCGTCCCCCGGCTGTCGGGTCACCGGCAGGGGCTCGCCGGTGATGGTGGCCTGGTCGACGTCGCTCGTACCGTCGACGACCTGTCCGTCGGCGCCGATCCGTTCGCCGGGCCGGACGAGGACGGTGTCGCCGACCGCGAGGCGTTCGGTCTCGACGCTCACTTCGCCGCCGTCCGGCAGCAGCAGGGTCGCGGTGGTGGGGGCGAGGTCGAGCAGGCCGCGCACGGAGTCGGCGGTGCGGGCGGTGGCGACGGCTTCGAGGGCGCCGGAGGTGGCGAAGATGACGATCAGCAGGGCGCCGTCGAGGACCTGGCCGATCGCGATCGCGCCGAGGGCGGCCGCGACCATGAGCAGATCCACGTCCAGGGTCCCGCCCCTGAGGGCCCTCAGCCCCTCCCGGCCCGGCTCCCAGCCGCCCGTGACACAGGTGGCGGCGAACAGCGCGCCCCACAGCCAGGCGGGCCCGTCGAGCAGATGGACGGGCAGGGCCAGGAGGAACAGCGCCAGGGACGCCAGCGCCCACCGGGCTTCGGGCAGCGCCAGCAGACGTGTCCGGCGGCGCGGGGGTGCCGACCGCGACGGGTCGGCGGACGGCGCGGCCCGTCGGTCCAGGGCAGAGGACATGGCGAAGCGACCCTTCGAGGGCGGGGCGGGGTGACGCCGCCACCATACAGGAACACATGAACAGGTCTTCAGGTGTCGTCGGTATGATGGCGCCATGGGTCACGGAACAGGCACCGGCGGCGACGCCACCACGCGCGAGCGACTGGACGCCGTGGGCACCGCCGACGTCGCCGCGACCCTCCAGGCCCTCGCGACGCCGTCCCGGCTGCACATCCTGGCCCGCCTCCAGGAGGGCCCCTGCTCGGTGAGCGACCTCGCCGACGCGGTCGGCATGGAGGCCTCGGCCTGCTCCCACCAACTGCGCCTGCTGCGCAACCTCGGCCTGGTCACCGGCGAACGCCACGGCCGGTCGATCGTCTACGCCCTCTACGACGACCACGTCGCCGAACTCCTCGACCAGGCGCTCTACCACGTCGAACACCTGCGACTCGGCGTCCGCGACGCACCGGCCCCGGCTCGCACGACGGCGTCGGGGGCGTCTGGCCGGTAGGGGGAGGGTGTCGGCGGTTGGGGTGGGGGGAGGTCTCCCCCGGTCTCTGGCTGCCCAGCCCACCACGGTTTCCCTGCCCCCGCCGGGGACGAAGTCCACGTCATCGGGAGGGCGTTACCGGGATCTGTCGCCCGTCGGGGACGCGTCGTCTGCGTCAACGGGCCGTCCGGGCGCGGCAGTCGGGAGGGTGCGCCTCGAAGCGAGGGGAAGAGTGGGAAGAGTGCCTTGCGCCGTCCGTGCCGGTCGGGGTGGAAGGTCGGTTGATTGCGGTGATCGGGCCGACGGCGGAGGGTCAGGCGGAGTCCTGGACCCGACCGCGTGGGCTCAGGCTCCGTCCGCACCACGGGCAGAAGTCGACCGTGATGCTCGACGTGCCGCCGTCATGGATGATCAGCCCGTACTCCTGGGACTCGGCGCTGTAGTCGATCAACGCGTCGGGGCAGGCGAAGGGGTCGTCGTGCTCGTCGCAGCGCACGTCGGCTCGGTGGTTCATCGCCTCGCAGCAGTGGGTGGTCATGACTCCGGTTCCCTTTCGTCGGCCGTATGGCCGGAAGTAGATCACGGGGGCCACGCGGAGGCCGACCTGCGCGGCAGGGGCGCTCCCCCGGCGTGCGAGGTGTTCCTTCCGGGGCTGGGGCGCCGTGCCCGATATGGGTACCCGTGCCGTTCCGCCCTGCCGGGCGGAGGGAGGAGGGCTCTCGTCATGACGACATCCACGCCCGGCGCCCGGACGCGGACGCGCCGGGTCCGTACGGATCTGCTCGGGATCTATCTCAACGATCATCTGGCGGGCGCCGCGGTCGGGGTCGGACGTTCCCGGTTCGCGGCTCGGTCGCACCGTGATCCGCCCTACGCGGAACCGCTGCGGCGCCTCGCCGGGGAGATCGCCGAGGACCGTGGGAGCCTCCTGGGCGTCATGCGTGCCCTGGGTGTGCCGCCGCGTCGCCACAAGGTCGCCGTGTCCGGTGCGGCCGAGCGGCTGGGGCGGCTCAAGAGCAACGGGCGGCTGTTCCGGCGTTCCCCGCTGACGTTGGTGATCGAGCTGGAGTTCCTTCGGCTCGGGGTGAAGGGCAAGGAACTCGGCTGGCGCACGCTTCGCGCTCTCGCCGAGGCCGACAGCCGTCTCGACGAGCGGGAACTCGACGCTCTGATCGCGCGGGCCGAGCGGCAGGTGCGCACCCTGGAGGATCTCCGCCTCCGAGCCGTTCGGGACGTCCTGCTCGCCGAATGACGTCGTCACAGGTCGGACCCGGCGTTTTCCGGGCCGTCGAACGGGCACTCGGCCGGTCGTCGACCGTGAGCGTGCCGTCGACTCTCGCTCCGGGCCGGGCTCCGCCTCGTCGCGCGGCGGTCCCCCGAGAAGCGGCCGGGGCCGCTGTCGGCGTCCCCTCGCGGGCGCGGGTCGCCTCGGCGCGGCCGGACTACGGCACGGGGTCGCCTCGGCGCGGCCGGGTGACGGCACCGGGTGAGAGGAGTGACGCGATCATGCCGACCGCGACGGAACGAGCCACCACCGACGCCCTGTTGACCGCGCACGGGCAGACCTACGCGCAAGAGGTCGGGGTGCGACTGCGCGACACCCCTCAACCGCTCTACCAGGTGCTGGTGCTCGCGCATCTGCTCAGCGCGCGGATCAGGGCGTCCGTGGCCATGGACGCCGCACGCGCCCTCTTCGACGACGGGATGCGCAGCCCGCGGCGCATGAGCGAGGCCACCTGGCAGCAGCGCGTGGACGCCCTCGGCAAGGGCCACTACCGCCGCTACGACGAACGCACCGCCACCCAGCTCGGCGAGGCGGCCGACCAGCTCCTGGAGCGGTACGACGGTGACCTGCGCAAACTCCGGGAAGCCGCCGACGGCGACGTCGGGACATGCCGGCACCTGCTGCGCGAGCTGCCCGGCATCGGGCCCACCGGCGCCGACATCTTCCTGCGGGAGGTCCAGGCCGTGTGGCCGGAGACCGCACCGTACTTCGACGCCAAGGCGCTCCAGGGCGCCGAGCGGCTCGGTCTCCCGACGGCTCCCGAGTCCCTCGCCCGGCTGGTCGGCGAGGACGCATACCCGGCGCTCGCCGCGGGGTTGGTGCGGTCCGCGCTCGACAAGGACGTCGCGGACGACGTCAGCACCCGGGTCTAGTCGGAGCGGGCGGGCGTTCTCGGTAGCGTGGGCGTCCGTCGCACGGAGCGTCCGTGCGGCGGTGTGTCCGTGTGTCCGTGTATCCGTGTGTCCGACCGGTTCGGGCAGACGGCCTCCGGCCGGCTGTGACGATGACGATGACGATGACGAGGCTGCCATGAGTGAACCGACGAAGCCCGCGGTCGACGTTCCGGAGGGTGACCCTCCCGCCGAGCTGACCGTCCGGGACCTGGTCGTCGGAGAGGGGGCCGAGGTGAAGTCCGGCATGGTGGTCAAGGTCCACTACGTCGGGGTGACCTTCGCGTCCGGGGCGGAGTTCGACGCCTCCTGGGACCGTGGTCAGCCGTTCAAGTTCGCCCTGGGCGGCGGCAGCGTCATCAAGGGCTGGGACCGGGGGGTACGGGGGATGCGGGTCGGCGGGCGGCGCGAGATCGTCGTCCCCCCGCGTCTCGGCTACGGGAAGCAGGCGCCTTCTCCCCTGATCCCGGCGGGCTCGACGCTGGTCTTCGTTGTCGACCTGGTGGACGCGTACTCCCGCGCGACCGGGTGGAGCAGCGCCCAGTGACCCCGGCGGCCTCCGCCCCCGCTCTCACGTGGCGTGGTACTCGTGCGCCGGGCCGTCGCGCCACTCGATCCACCGGGGGTCGTCCAGGATCGTCTCCGGGTCGGTGATGCCCGCGCCGTCCAGGAACACGACCAGGTCGTGGTCGCTGTAGGCGGTGCCGAGGATCTCGTCGCGGCCCCGGGTGTGCACGGTGACTCTCCGGCCGCCCGTCCTGGAGGGCCGGTGCACGACGATCGGCGCGCTGCTCACGCCCTCCAGCCTGCCCCGGACCGGCGGGCGGGGCGAGCCGACCGGGATCGTCCCGTTGCGGAATCCGTGGGGACCGGGGCCGTCGCCGCCCCGGAGCCGTCCGAGAGGGTGTCCCGCGTTCACCCGGACGGCCGGTGCGGATTTCCCGTCGCCGGGGCGGCTCGGGGAGGAACGTCAGCCTTCGGGGTCCCGGTCGGTTCGCCAGGGGGCGCGCGGCTGCGGGTCCGGTCGTCCCGCGGCTTCCCGGCGGTCCAGGACCGGTAGCGTCCCGCCGGTGTCCCGGCCCTCGTCGGCAGGTGGTTCCTCCGGACGAACTCCCTTGCCGCTCGCGGGAGAAGCCGTCGAGCCGCGGGAGACGACGGTGTCGGCTCCCGGTGTCCTGCGGGCACTCCCCCGCACCTCGCCCCACCAGCCGGTTACCGTCAGCACCAGGGTGAGGCAGACGCCCGCCAGCATCGCCGTGGACGGCGCCGCCACCTTGAGGAGCGCACCGGCGAGCGACCCCGTGGCCGCGTATCCCGCGCCGCCCGCCGCGTACATCACGGAGTAGCCCGCGGCCAGCGCGCCGGAGGGCAGCGCCTCGCGCAGGGACAGGTTCCTGGTGAGCATCGCGCACGACTGGAGCGTGCCCCCGACGACCAGCGCGGCGGCGATCACGGCGGGCTGGGAGGTCAGCGCCGCGAACGTCACGCAGACCGAGGTGCCCGTCATCAGCACCACGCTGCGGGTGCGCAGCCGTCCGGGCCAGGACCGGAGCCCGTAGGCGAGGGCGCCGAGCCCGCCGCCCACCGCCATCCCGGTCAGCAGCGGACCCGACCAGCCGACGCCGACACCGCGCTGTTCGAGCAGGGCGGGCAGGACGAGTTCGGCCAGCCCCAGCAGCGCCATGCTGGCGGCGCCCGTCACGTACACGGGCCACGCCCTGGTCAGGAGCCGCAGCGCCGACGTTCCCGGCTGCTCCGTGCCCCCCGCGCCGCCTGTGCCCCAGGCCGCCGGGAGCAGCCACAGCCCCGCGACCGACGCCCCCATCAGCGCCGCGGCCAGCAGCAGCGGGACGGGCGCCGCGACGCCGAGGGCCAGTCCGGCGACCGCCGCGGGGGAGGCGGCCCAGACGGAGGCGGTGAGCATCGACTCGACGGACAGGGCCTGCGCCGTCGCGTGCTCCGGGACGAGTTCGGTGAGCAGGGTGCGCAGGCCGCCGGTGGCGGCGGCCGGGGCGGCACCGGCAAGGCAGGCGCATCCGGCCTGGAGCGCGGCGGGCGCGTCGGGGAACACGCCCAGGCTGGCGAAGGCGGCGGCGCCGGTCGTCAGCCCGGCGGCCAGGTGCGCGCGGGCCCGTTCGGGGCGCAGCCGCATCCCGAGGACGGGCGCGCCGGCGATCTCACCGATGACGTAGGCCGCGGCCAGGATCGCGCCGAGCGAGTAGCCGCCCGGACGTTCGCGCACCAGGAAGACCAGGGCCAACGGGGCCATGGCCACCGGCATGCGGGCACCGACGGAGGTGCAGCACCAGGCCAGGACCTGTTTCGAGGCGACATCGCGGTAGCCCATGGGAGGACGTTATCGGCCGGTCCCGGCAACTCCCAGAGGGTTTCCGGCATCTGTGGACGGCGCGAGGGGGCCGCGGGCGGGCACCCGGCCACCAATACTTGGCTAGCCACACAATCAGTGCTACTTTTTATGTGGCTAGCCAAACAACTGGTTGCCGGACCGCTTCACCGAGGGAGACAGCAGTCATGAAGGCCATCGTTTTCGACACGTTCGGCGGTACCGAGGTCCTGCACGAGGCGGAGATCGAGACGCCCCGGCCCGGCCCGGGGCAGGTCAGGGTCCGGATCCACGCGGTCGGGGTCAACCCGGTGGACGGGAAGATCCGCTCCGGGGCCATGGAGGCCATCTTCCCCACCACCCTGCCCGCCGTCCCGGGCGGCGAGATCGCCGGGACCGTCGACGCCGTCGGCGAGGGGGTCGACGGGCTGAAGGTCGGCGACGAGGTGCTGGGCTGGTCCGAGACCGGCTCCTACGCCGAGTACGCCGTGGCCGACGCGACCGTCCTCGCCCGCAAGCCCGCCGCCCTCGACTGGACGCGGGCGGCGGCTCTGCCCGTGGCGAGCGACGGCGCCGAACGGGTCCTCGACCTGCTCGACGTCAAGGCCGGTGAGACGCTGCTGATCCACGGCGCCGCCGGTGCCCTCGGCACCGTCGCCGTCCAGCTCGCCGTGGCGCGCGGCGCCCGGGTCATCGGCACCGCGGGCCCCGCCAACCAGGAGTACCTCACCTCGCTCGGCGCCACCGCGCTGGTCTACGGGGACGGCCTTCCGGAGCGGGTCCGCGCGGTCGCCCCGCAGGGCGTGGACGCGGTGTTCGACGCCGCGGGCAAGGGCGCCCTCGAGGACTCCATCACCCTGCGCGGCTCCACCGACCGGATCGTCACCACCGCCGACTTCCGGGCCGGGGAACTCGGCGTCGTCTTCGCCGAGGGCCCACAGCGGCGCTCCGCGAGCCGACTGGCCGAACTCGCCCGGCAGGCCGCCGACGGCGAGCTGGTGATCACCGTCGGCACCACCTTCCCGCTCGCCGACGCGGCCGAGGCGCAGCGGTCCAGCGACGGCGGCCACGGACGCGGCAAGCTCGTCCTCACCGTCGCCTGACACACGGTGCCCGTGCTGTCTGTCCCGCCTGTCCTGCCCGTGCTGTCTGTCCCACCTGTCCTGCCCGTTCCGCCTGTCCCGCCTGTCCCATGCTCCCCGCTGTTCCGTGCTCCCCGCTGTTCCGGTCTTCCGCGGGACCCGCACCGCGCCCGGGGCTCGTCCCGGGGCGCCGCGGGCAGTCCGCGCGCCGGGACCGGGAGGCAGTCCCGGGAGGGGGTCCCGGGCGTGACCGTCCCGGCGTCGGGCCGGTGGCCCCGGGCCGGCCTCCCCCGTCGACCGGATACGCTCCGGATCGCCGCCGGACGGCGCCGCCACGGGCGTCGTCCCGAAGCGGCGGCGCGACCCCGCCCCGTCCGAACCACCTGATGAGGAGCAGCGATGACCGACTCCCCGGCCGAGCCGCCGAGCACGGCACGCGACGGCCGCCTCAGCTACGCCGTCTTCCAGCTCGCCCGCGCCCATCGCGGCCACGCGGCCACCATGCTCCGCGGCATGAACCTGCACCCGGGGCAGGAACTGCTCCTCATGCAGCTGTTCGACCGGGACGGGCAGACGCAGTCCGAACTCCAGGAAGGCGTGGGGCTCGACCACTCCACGGTCTCCAAGTCGCTGCGCCGCATGCAGGAGGCCGGACTCCTCACCCGGGAGCCCGCCGCCCACGACCGGCGTGCCCTGGTGGTCCGCCTGACCGACGCCGGTCGCGCCCTGCGCGCGCCGATCACCGACATGTGGCGGACCCTGGAGGACATCTCCGTCCGTGAGTTGACGGCCGAGCAGATCGAGACGTTCACCGCCTACGCGCACAGGATCGAGCGGTCCATCAAGGACAGCGGCCGCCCGTCCCCCGGCGACGGATAGCCGCCGGTCGCCCCGCGGGCACGGCGCCTCACGGCCCGCGCGGCGTCTGTCGGGCCCCGGGCCGCCACGCCCCGAGCTTCTCCGGGTTGCGGACGGCCCGGAGTCGGGCGGTTCCGACGCCCACAGCGCGCTCTCCACCGGGGCCGTGACCGGAGCCTCGTCCGCGCGGTCCGCCAGGCCGGGTGCGACGCCGACCCCCTCGGCCTCGGCACCCTGGCGGCAGATCGGGGCGCCGACGACCCGCCGCCCCAGCGCCGCGTCCCCGTTCCACGGGAGCCCGTTCCATGCGGGCCCGTTCCACGCGGGCCCCGGCACCCGCCGGTCGAACCCGTGCCAAGTGCCCTCAGCCCGCGGGCGTGTTGTAGTTGACCATCCCCTCGACCAGGTGGGCACTTGCGCCCGCCAGAGGGCTGGCCACGTCCTTGCCGACCACGTCGGGCAGCCGGTGCGCCTGGTCCTCGGCGGCGGCGACCATCCCCCAGAAGGCGTTGAAGCCCGCCGGGTCCGCCGGTTTGTCCGTCGCCTCCCGCACCGTCAGGGCGCCGTCCTCCTCGACGACGGCCAGCGCGCCCATCTGCCGCAGCACGGCGGGGTCGTGCTCCCGCGCGGCCACCACGCCCCAGCCCGTGACCTCGGTGAGCCGCAGCGCGGCGAGGAGGCTTCCGGCGCTGTCCGGACCGGAGACGACGATGTCGGGCAGGACGAGGGCGACCGGCCCCCGGGTCATCGGCAGGGCCGATCTGATCGCCCCGGCGAGGTCGGGTTCCAGCGACTCGTTCTGGTAGACGAACACCAGGTGCAGGGTCTCGGCATACCGCGCGAGATACCGCACCGTGTCCATCTTGTGCGGCCCGAAGACGACGACGAGCCGCACATCGAGTCCGCTTTTGGCCAGCTCGACGACGGCTTCGAGACTGCGGTCCAGAACGGTCACGCCGGGAGCCAGACAGTGCAGTTCCTTCGGGTAGGGCGCGCTGAAGCGCGTTCCCGATCCGGCGCAGGGCAGGATGACCGAAACATCAGGGACGAACACCGACGAACTTTGCATTCAGCAGCTCTCAGGTTGTGTCGACGATCGGAAACCGGCCCGAAAGGCACGCCGGCGCCGCAGGAAGCCGGAAGGACCCGCTTTCTGCGGGATACAGCGGCGGTCCACTGGATCACCACCAGCCTGCCCACTGCCGACCGCCTTCATCTCCCCTTCCCAGGCTCTTACTTGGGCACCAAACGGGACGAACACAAAGGCCGCGCGCTTTTCCGCCGCGAGGAGTTCCCGCACCCACTCCGACACCGGTGCGCCGCGACCTATGCTTCTCCCGCATATCCCTGACGACCGACGCGATGTCATCGACCGGCGGTGCCCGGAGGATGCGCGGAGTTCGAAACGCACGCGGAATACAGAGCGAAAGAGGGCACTGAATGCGGGTGTTGTTGTCCACTTACGGGACACGCGGCGACGTCGAACCGCTGGTGGCTCTCGCGGTGCGGCTCACGGAGCGCGGGGCGCGGGTGCGGATGTGCGCCCCGCCGGACGAGGAGTTCGCGCGGCGGCTGGCCGGACTGGGCATCGAGACGGTGCCGGTCGGGCCGCCGGTGAAGGAGATGATGCGCGGGGCGGCGCTGCCGTCCGCGGCGGACCTGGCCCGGTACCGGGACGCGTTGCAGGACACCCAGTTCGAGCTGCTCCCCGGCGCGGTCGAGGGGTGCGACGTGCTGGTGGCGGCCGGTCTCGGGCAGACGGCGGCGCGGTCCGTGGCCGAGGCGGCGGAGGTCCGCTACGTGCACGTGAGTTACGCGGCGGTCCATCTCCCGTCCCCGCATCACGCGCCCCCGCCCCGGCCCGGCTGGCCCGAACCGGAGGACGCCGACAACCTGACGCTGTGGGAGCGGGACGCCGAGCTGCTGGACGGGCAGTACGCCGAGTCCCTCAACGCGCACCGGGCGGCGCTGGGCCTGCCGTCCGTGACGAACGTGCGCGACCACGTCCTCACCGACCGGCCGTGGCTGGCCGCCGACCCGGCGCTCGGCCCGTGGCAGCAGGCACCCGGCCTCGACGTCACCCAGACCGGCACCTGGAGCCTGCCGGACGAACGGCCGCTCCCCGCCGACCTGGTGGCGTTCCTGGAGGCGGGCACCCCGCCGGTCTACGTGGGCTTCGGCAGCATGAACCCGGCGGCGGACATCGTCCCCGGCCTCATCGCCGAACTCCGGGCACGCGGGCGGCGCGCGCTCGTCTCCCGGGGCTGGGCCGAACTGGGCCTGATCGACGACGGGGACGACTGCTTCGCCCTGGGCGAGGCCAACCACCAGCGTCTCTTCGGCCGGGTGGCGGCCGTGGTGCACCACGGCGGCGCGGGCACGACGGTGACGGCGGCCCGCGCGGGCGTGCCCCAACTCCTGGTGACGGCACGGATATCGGACAACCCGTACTGGGCGGGCCGGGTCGAGGAGCTGGGGATCGGTGTCGCGCTCCGGGGTCCCGCGCCGTCCGCGGAGTCCCTGCGCTCCGCGCTCACGGCGGTCCTGTCGCCGGGGACCCGGGCTCGGGCGGCGGCCGTGGGCGCCGAGGTCCGCACCGACGGCGCGGAGATGGCGGCGGATCTGCTGATGGCCGGGGGGAGTTGAGCGCCGCCGCCGGTCGACCGGCGGCGCGGTCGCGGGTTCAGTAGCGTTCGCTCGCATGGACGACGGTGTGTACGTGGGCAGCGCGGGCGAGGACGCGGCGGTGGACCAGGGATGGCTCCTGGGGCACTTCAGGGAGCGGGGCGATCCGCGCCACAGCGAGGCCGTCGAGGTCAAGTGGGGCGTCCATCCGCGCGGCGAACGGCGGGCCCGGTGGGTGCGCGGCGAGGTACGGACGGCGCTGCTGGTCCTCGTCTCGGGCCGCTTCCGGATGGAATTCCCCACCCGCAGCGTGCTGTTGGAGGAGCAGGGCGCGTACGTCGTCTGGGGTCCCGGGGTCGACCACTCCTGGGTCGCCGAGGAGGACTCCGTGGTGATGACGCTGCGGTGGCCCTCCGTGCCCGGGTACGTGGCGGCACCGGAGGAACGGCGGGCCGCTCCGGAAGGGTCCCGGGGCGAGTGAGGAGAGGCCGGGTGGTCCGGCGCGTGACCGGGACCGGGGGCGAGTGAGGAGAGGCCGGGAGGTCCGGCGCGTGGACAGGCCCCCGGCTTCCGTGGAAGCCGGGGGCCCGGTGCCGTCAGCCGCGGAGGGCTGTCACCAGAGCGTCCACTCGAAATCGTTGCCGCCGTGGCAGGGCTGGATGTCCAGCCGCGCGTTGACGGGGTCGATGCCCGAGCCGCTCACCACCTCGAGGCACTGGTGGTTGCTGGCGTAGTTGTGGATCCAGAAGGACTTGCCACCGCGCGACTCGAGCCACCAGAGCTGGTTGTCCGCCGTCGTGCCGTTGCAGTAGTATTCCGCGATCCGCGAACCGGGCGGCTGGCCACCGTAGTTCGGCAGATCGACGCAGAGACCGTCCTTGCGGTTCCTGATCTGGAAGAGGTCGGTGGACCGGGGGCCCTGACCCTTGTACTTCACCTCGAAGTCCCAGATCTGGTTGTCCTTGTCGGTGCCGTCGCAGTGGAACTGGTTGACCGGGCCGTTGACCTTGCCCTTGTCGTAGTACGGGATGTCCGCGCACAGCTTCGACGAGATGTTCCTGAGCAGAACACCCTTCATGTTGGCGTAGTTGGGCGGCGCCGCGACGGCGGCCTTCTTCTTGACCGCCTTCTCCGCCTTGACCTCCTTCTTCTCCGTCTTCTTCGCGGTCTCCCCGGTCGCCGTCGGCGTCGGGGTCGGAGTCACGCTCGGCGACTCCTCCTTCTTCGGCTCCTCGGCCTTCGGGCTCGACGCCTCGGGGCTCGGCGACTTGGGGGCGTACTCCCCCAACTGCACCGTCTCCTCGTCCTTCTGGAGCGTCCGGGCCGTCGCCTTCTCGGCCAGCGCCGCGGGCTCGGTCCTGTCGCCGTGGTGCGTGCCCATGACGAGGAACGGCACCGCTATCAGCAGCGCGCCGCCGATACCGGCCGCGGCCAGCAGCGCCTTCGTGGGACGGCCCGACGGGGGCTCGTCCCCGCCGGCGCCCGCGTCGCCCCTGGACGCGCCCGGCGGCGTACCGCCCGCGCTCGCGCCCAGGGACCCGGCACCGGCGGCCAGGTCGCCCGCGTCACCCGCGTCCTTCGCCGCCGACTCCCCGGAGGGGACGGCGGAGTCGGCACCCGCGGCGCCGGATGCGGCACCGGGAGCCGTGGACCGCGCGGAACCGGCCTCGGGCGAGGACGCCTCCGGCACGGCTGTGGGCGACGGGACGGGCACCACGGGCGACGAGCCGTCACCGCGCGCGTCGGCGCCCTCGGAGGGGACCGGCCCGCGCGCCGGCGCGACGGCCTCTTCCTCCGCCGTACGCGGCCGAAGTGCCTCCGCGTCCGGCTCGGCGGCGGTGCCGCGCATGGTGACGGCACGGCGTACCACCGGCCCCGTCAGCCCTCTCTTTTCCTGTTGTGGCATCAAATCTCCACTTCTGTCGGGCCAGGTCGATCAGTCGAACGGCGGGCGGCCCGCGGCCCGCTCCAACGCCCCCGCGCACAACCGGGGCCAGTCGTGCCGCCCTGGTGCGACGGGGTGGCCGCGCAGCGCCTCGTCCAGCCGGGCGAGCGCCGTGCGGTCGTCGGCGTCGAGTTCCGCACCGCCGTAACGGGCCGGTACGTCCGGCCCGTTGAGGGGCACCTCGCGCAGCAGGGTGAGCGGCGCACCGCTCACCTCGCGCACGTCGAGCACCCTCAGCAGGGTGCCCGGCGGGAACACCACCTCGTCCCGGTCCCTTCCGGCACCGGGCCGGTCGGCGAGCTGACGCACCCGGCGTCCGGTCACCGACCACACGGCGTACTGCGCGCCGCCCGGCCTCGGTGCGCCCGCCGCGAGGGGCAGCACGCACACGGGGGCGGGGTCGCGCAGCAGCACGCCGGGTTCCATGAGGCCGCCGTCCTGGCCCTCGGCGCCGCGGAACGCGACCCCTCGGTACGAGGGCATCCGGCGCAACCCCGAGGTCACGCAGGCCGCGTACGGCAGCAGCCGCTCCTCCCCCTCGTACAGGCCCCGGGCCAGCGCTTCGTGGCCGAACGGGCCCTCGGGGGCGTGCAGATAGAGGTGGAGTGCGATCAGGTCGGCGCGGGCCGCCTCCTGCTCCTGCCCGCGCAGCGCCGGGAGCCGCGTCAGCGTGCGGCTGACGGCGGTGCCGTGCCGGTCCCACGCGGCGTCGGCCAGCGTCCGGAACGCCGTCCGCTCGGCCGGGGTGCTCACGTGCCCCGGCCGGAAGGGCGCGGGGAACAACGGCGGAAGCGGGACCGCCGGGGCGCGACGGGCGGTCGGCACGGCGGGGGCGGACGGGGCCGCCGCGCCCTGCGGCTCCGGGGAGGCGGTGGAGCGGGCCGCCAGCGCGGGAGGCACGGAGGCGGTGGGCACGGAGGCGGTGGGCCTGACGCGGGGCGGCACGGGGTCGCCTGCGGCGGGCTCGGGGGGCGTGGTGGGCCCTGGGGGCGTGGTGGGCCCGGGGGGCGTGATGGGCTCCGCGGGACGGCTTCCGGCGCCGGTCGGGGCGTCCGGGGCTGCCGTGGCTGCTGTGGCTGCCGGGCGGGCCGGGGGCACCGGGGGCTTCCCGGCGGCCGGGGTGTCCGGCGCGGACGGCTCCCGTGACGGCTCCGTTGCGACCGGCTCGTCCTCGCGGAGACGGCTGAGCAGCGCCGCCAGCTTCGGGGGCGGGGCCGGGCTCTCGGCACGCTCCGGACGGGGGGCATCCGCCGCCGGAGAGGGCGGCGCCGCGGGGCTCTGCGGGGTGCCGGGTTCCGGGGAAGGCCGAGAAGCCCGGGAGGCGTCCGGCGCGGTGGGCTCGGCCGGTTCGGTCCCCGTGGGGGCGGGGTCGGTCCGGTGGGACGGGGGCGTGGTGGTGGCGTCCGGTTCGGGGGACTCCTGCGAGGCCGGGGCGGAAGCCTCCGGGGCGGCCGGGACGTCGGGCGCGTTGTCGTGGCCGGGGTCTGCCGTGGCGTGGGGCGCGTTGTCGTGGCCGGGCTCCGCGGCAGCGCGGGGCGCCTCGTGGTGGCCCGACTCCGCGGCGGAGTGCGGCGTCTCGTCGTCGCCGGGTTCCGCCGTGGCGCGGGGCGCCTCGTGGTGGCCGAGCTCCGCTGCGGAGGACGGCGTCTCGTCGTTGCCGGGTCCCGCCGTGGCGCGGGGCGCCTCGTCTCGGCCTCGGGCCGTCTCCTCGTCCCGTTCCGCGACGGCGGGCGGCTCGAACCGGCCGGTCTCCGGGGCGATCGGCCCCGAGGACATGCTCATCATCGGCGGACGGACGGGAGCGGGCGGCGGGACGTATTCCGGCTCGGCCGGTGCGGGGTCGCCCGACGCGTCGGGGGCGGCGGGCTCGGCGGCCGGGGTGGTGTCCGGCGTACCGGTGGGTGCGGCCGGGTCGGACGCGCCGGGTGCCGTCGAACCGTCGGGTTCCTGGCCCGCCGGGGTCCCACCGCGCGGTGCCGGGCCTGTCGGCTCGTGATCCGGGGCGCCGGACGAGGGGACTTCGGGGACCGCCGTGTCACCGGGCGGGGGCGAGGACGGGACGGGGGCCGCCGGGTCCGAGGCGGACGGGGACGGCGGTGCCGCCGCCGGGCCGGGGTGGCCGGGCACGGGTGCCACGGGGTCCGCAGGTGCCGCACCGGGAGTGCCGGGCCCGCTCCGCGTGGCTGCGGTGTCGGGCGCATCCTGCGTGCGGGACGTGACGGGGGTGCTGGACGTACGGGGCGTGTTCGCTGCCTCGGGCGCACCGGGTGTGGCTGCCGTGTCGGGGGTGCCGCGCTCGCCGGACGCACCCGAAGTACCGGACGCATCTCCCGGGTTCAGGGTGCCCCGCTCGCCCGGCGTACCCGACGTACCAGACGCACCAGTCGCGTTCGTCGCCTCGGGCGCACCGGCCGCGTCAGACGTGCCGCGCTCGCCCGGCGTACCCGAAGTACCGGGCGTACCCGCCGTGTTCGACGTGCCCCGCTCGCCCGACGTACCCCAACTACCAGGCTCACCCGCGGATCCGGGCGCGTGGTGCTCCCCGGACGTGTCAGCCGTGCCGGACGACGGCCGTGCCGTGCCCGGTGTCGGAGGCACCCCGGGAGCGTCGGGCCGCGGACCCGGAGCCTGGGGCGCGTCCCCGCTGGAGTGAGCGGGCGGTGTCGCGCCGGGCGTGCCGGACACCGGCCCCGCGCCGGTCTCGGGACCGGGAACGGAACCGCTCGGACGCGGGCCGGAACCCGTGTCGCTGGCGACCGGCGTCGGCGGGGTACCGGTCGTCGGCGTCGCAGTCGTCCGCTGAGGGTGGGAGACCGCGCGAGAGCCGGGCTCGGCACCACCCGCACGCGGGTCGGGCGTCGCACCGGACGCCGGGTTCACCGACGGTCCGCCGCCGGTCCGGCCAGAGGCCGACGCTGTCCCGGCCTTGCCGGACGTGGCCCCCTGAGCCGTCTGACCCGACGTGGTTCCCGGAGCCGTCTGGCCCGACGCGGACCCCGCACCGCCCCGGCCTGCCCCGGACGCGGTCCCGGCCTGCCCTGACGCGGACCCGGAAGCCGTCTGACCCGACGCGGACCCGGAAGCCGTCTGACCTGGAGCCGTCTGACCCGCCCCTGACGCCGAGCCCGCTCGTCCCTGCGTCGGCGCCGTACCGTCCTGAGCGGGCGTCGGCAGACCCCCGAGGCCGGACGTCGGCACCGGGCCTATGTAACGCGGCGCGGGAGGCACGTTCGGCTGACCGGGCGTCGGCAAACCGCCCAGGCCGGACGCAGGCACCAGACCCGTGTGACGCGGCGCGGGAGGCACGTTCGCCCGACCGGGCGTCGGCAGACCCCCCAGCCCGGACGTCGGCACCGCACCGGTCGGACGCGGCGCGGCGGCACCACCCGTCTCGCGCGACGCGGGGGCCCCGCCAGCGTGACCCTGCGCAGCAGCACCACCCGTCTCGCGCGACGCGGGAGCCCCGCCCGACTGTCGCGACCCGGGAGCCCCGCCCGACTCTCGCGCTGCGGGAACCCCGCTCGCGTGACCCTGTGCAGAAGCACCACCCGCCTGTTGAGGCGCCGGAGCCGCACCGGCCTGACGCGGCGCAGGAGCACCACCCGTCTCGCGCACCCCGGAGGCCCCGCCCGCCTGGCCCTGCGGGGAAGCCTCCCCCGCCTGGCGCGCGGCCGGTGCCGCGGCGGCGGGGCGTGTCCCCGGTGCCGTTCCTGCCGAGCCCGGCCTGGACCCCTGCGGCACCCTGGCCGCGCGCGGGTCGGACCCAACCCCCTGGGCCCCCGCCACCGCCCCGCCCGCCTGCGGCACCTGCCCCGCGCGC
>NZ_FMCI01000071.1 GCF_900091845.1 Streptomyces sp. SolWspMP-5a-2 | reverse complement strand
GCCGCCGGGGCGCGGACCCGCTCCGAGCTGGTGGCGGGCGGCGACCACGCGATGCTGCGCCGCGGCGGCCACTGGCACCGCGCCGCCGCCGAGGGCGTCGCGGCGCTGCTCGCGGGCCGGTAGCCCGCCCGGGGTGCGACCCAGGAGAAACCTGGTCATCCTGTCAGGGACAGGCATTCGCGAGGAGGATGGTTATGTCGATGCTCGACAAGCTCAAGGGCATGCTCAAGGGGCACGAGGACCAGGCCCGCCAAGGAGTCGAAAAGGCCGGTGACGCGTTCGACGCGCGGACCGGCAACAAGTACCAGAGCCAGGTCGACATGGCCCAGCGGAAGCTCGACGAACAGATCGGCAACCGCCCGCCCACCGACGACCAGCGGTAGGGCCTCGCCAGGACCCCCGCCGCCCACCGGACGACGGGGCCTGCCTCCCGCCCGGGACGACGAGCGCGTCACGACCGACAGCGCCCGTCGTCCCGGGCGGTCGTGCGTCCGGCGGTGGTGGAGATGGGTACCCCCGGGCGGCGGGGGCGGCACCGTCCGTGCGGATCCGTGCCGGACGCGGGGGCCCGCCGTCGCTTGGGTGAACCTCCAATCTTTGCTCCGGGAACGTCCGGAGGGTTCTGCGCATCCGTGACGTGTTCCATAGTGGCGGGCACCTTACGGAAAACGAGTTCCGCAAGGCGGAATTGCTCGGAGGATTGCCTGTGTCGCTCCCTGTACCGTCCGTGCCGCGCCGCATCGCACGCCTTCTGCGAACCTCCCTCTTCGCGCAGGTCGCCTGCGCACTCCTGCTGGGCATCCTGGTCGGACGGCTCTGGCCCCAGGTGGGCACCGCCGTCCAGCCCCTCGGCGACGGCTTCGTGCGCCTCGTCAAAGCCGTCATCGCGCCCCTCGTCTTCTGCGTCGTGGTCACCGGCATCGCCAAGGCAGGGAACATGCGGGCGTTCGGCCGCATCGGGGTGAAGGCGCTGGTCTGGTTCGAGGTGGCGACGACGTTCGCCCTGCTCATCGGCCTGGTCGCGGGCAACCTCGTACGGCCGGGCGCCGGGATGGACGTCGACCCCGCCACGCTCGACGCCGGTGCCGTCGACGCGCGGACCGGCGGCGGCTCCCTGCCGTCGACCGGCGAGTTCCTGCTGCACTCGCTGCCCGACAGCGCGGTGGGCGCCTTCGCCGAGAACGCGCTCCTGCAGGTCCTCGTCCTGGCCTGCCTGGTCGGCGCCGCGCTGCTGCACCTGGGCCACACCAAGGTGCCCGCCGTCCTCCCGGCCGTCGCGCAGGTGCAGGAGGTCGTCTTCGCGATCGTGGGCTTCGTCATGCGGCTCGCGCCGCTCGCGGTCTTCGGCGCCACCGCCCATCTCGTCGGCCAGTACGGACTCGGCGTGATGTCGACGTACGGCACGCTCATCGGCACCAGCTACGCCGTCGCCCTGCTCTTCCTGCTGCTGCTCGCTCTCGCGCTGAAGGCGTTCACCGGGCTCAGTCTGTGGAAGTTCGTGCGCTACACCCGGGAGGAGATGGTCCTCGCCCTCGGCACCGCCTCCAGCGAGGCCGTGATGCCGCGCATGATGCAGAAACTGCGTCACGCCGGGTGCCGCGACGACGCGGTGGGCCTCGTCGTGCCCACCGGCTACTCCTTCAACCTGGACGGCGCCTCGATCTACCTCTCCATCGCCACCCTCTTCATCGCGCAGGCCGTCGGCGTCGACCTCAGCCTCGGCCAGCAGATCACCGTCGTGCTGATGCTCATGCTCACCAGCAAGGGCATGGCGGGCGTGCCGGGGTCCGCGTTCCTCGCCCTGTCGGCCACCGCCTCCGCGCTCGGGGTCATCCCGGCGGGCGCCGTGGCGCTGCTGCTGGGCGTGGACCGGATCATGGACTCCATGCGGGTCGCCACCAACCTGCTGGGCAACTGCGTCGCGGCGTTCGCCGTCTCCCGCTGGGAGGGCGCGCTGGACACGGCCCGCGCCAAGCGGGTGCTGGACGGCGAGGACGTCTTCGTGCCGGACGACGACACTCCGCCGGAGAGTCGAATTCCGGACCAACTTCCGGTGTCCGCACGGGAGTCGTCGCCCGTCGCGCCGGTGCGGGCCGACTGACGGCCGCCGCCGGGTCGGCGCGGCCCGGCCACGACCGTCCCTCGCTTTGACGCTTGCGCAACTCCCCAACTATTAGACTCGCGACTCCACCGCGGGCGTGGCGGCCGGTTCTCGGGCGGCAGGATCTTCAAGTGTCGGGGGGACGGATGACGGATGCGGGCGGCTCGGAGGCGGACTCCGGCGCGGTGTTCGAGCGGGCGCTCGACCGGGCGCTCGGCCTCGACCGGGTCACGCAGGCCCTCGCGCGGCGGCCCGGCGGCCTCGGCCGCGAGGACCTGCGCAGCGGCGCGTGGCAGGCGCGCGGCGAGATCATGGCGACGGCACGGGCCGAACGCGCCGAGACCTCGCTCCTCGCGCCCCGCGTCTCCGCCCTCGCCGGGCTCGTCCTGCTGCTGTCCGGGTACGGCGTCCGCTCCCTCGGCGGACGCCCCTACGTCGGTGACGGTCTGATCATGGCCGGGGTGCTGATCTGCGCGGTGGCGGTCGGCGCGGCCGTCGGCGACTTCATCTGGCTCCTGGTGAAGGCCAGCACCCGCCGCGACGACGAGCCGGACCGCCCCGGGACCGCGGCGGCCGGCGAACCCGCGCTCCTCGACGCGGCACTGGAGTCCTTCCTGCTGCGCAGGATCGAGGGCCCGCCCGGCCCCGCCCTCCCCGACGACGACGCCCGCACCCGCGGCACCGCCGTGGGATAGGGGGTTCTCGGCCACCGCAGGGCCCGTCCCCCTCCTCCCTTACTTCTACAGTGTTGTAGATTTCAGCTCGGGTCCGTGGTCCGTCCGGAGCCCGTGTGCGGGCCGCGCCCCCGGTACCGCACACGCCCCCGCGCTCCCAGGAGCGCCGCGTCGCGCGGAGATCCGCGCAGGTCAGGAGGCGGGCTTGCACACCACGTCCGGGATCTGGCCGCAGGACCGCGCGGACTTCGTCGAACTGCTGCACCAGGCCCTGGAGGAGCGGGAGATACGGGACGCGCTGCGCGCCGACCCCAGCGGTGAGGCCGCGGTGCGGCTGCGCTCCCGCGCGCTGGCCGCGGCCGACGAGATAGCGGCGGCGGCCGACGAGGAGTACCGCGTCTACCTCGCCGCCCGCGCGACCTCGACGGGCCGGGGCCCCGCCACCGGATCGACCGGCCTGCTGCTGCTCGCCGTCCTCGCCCCGCCGGTCTCGGCCGCGGCCGGTGTCGTCCTGCTCCTGATCGGCTACGGCGCCGGCCTGTGGGGCCCGGTCTCCGAGTTCGCCCTGTCGGCGCGCACCGCGGGGTGGCTGCTGACCGGGTTCGGCGCGGTCACCGCCATCTCCGGACTGCTGGCGCTGCTGGTGACGGCCGTCAGGGGACAGGGCGGGCGGCGTCCCGGCCGGTCCGGGACGGAACGGGCCAGACGGAGATGGCGGCGGGCCCTCCTCGACCGGGGCGTGCTGCCCTACCTGCGACGCCACCTGCCCGACCCGTCCCTCCCGGGGTAGGAGGCACGCCGGGACGACGGGACCCGGCCGTACGACAGCCCGACCAGAGAAAGAGAGACACACCATGTCCGTCAACCTGAACAAGGGCCAGCAGATCAGCCTGAGCAAGTCCGACGGCGGCGAACTGACCGCCGTGCGGATGGGGCTCGGCTGGCAGGCCGCGCAGCGCAAGGGGTTCCTGGCCAAGCTCGCCGGTCCCCGGGAGATCGACCTCGACGCCTCGGCGCTGCTCTTCGCGGGCGGCCAGCTCGCCGACGTGGTCTTCTTCCAGCACCTGGTCAGCGACGACGGCTCGGTGCGGCACCTGGGCGACAACCTCACCGGCGGCGCCGGGGCGGGCGGGGACGACGAGGTCGTGCTCGTGGACCTCGCCCGGGTCCCCGTGCACGTCGACCAGATCGTCTTCACGGTCAACTCGTTCACCGGGCAGACCTTCGCCGAGGTGCAGAACGCCTTCTGCCGCCTGGTCGACGAGACCAACGGGCAGGAGCTCGCCCGCTACACGCTCAGCGGCGGCGGCACCGCCACCGCGCAGATCATGGCGAAGCTGCACCGGGCGGGCCGCGGATGGGAGCTGAAGGCCATCGGCGAACCCGCCTCGGGGCGGACGTTCCAGGATCTGCTGCCCGTCATCTCCGGCCACCTCTGACCGGGACGCGGTGACGAGCGGGTCAGTCGCGCGAGTTGCCGAACAGCACCCGGTAGAGGATGAGCAGGACCAGCGAGCCGCCGATCGCCGCACCCCAGGTGTAGAGGTCGAAGAAGTTCTTCTCGAACGAGCGGTGGAAGAAGTGGGCGGAGAGCCAGCCGCCGACGAACGCACCGGCTATGCCGATGAGGGTGGTGCCGATGAGGCCGCCCGGGTCGCGGCCGGGCAGCAGGATCTTCGCGATGGCCCCGGCGAGCAGTCCGAGGATGATCCAGCTGATGATGCCCACGTCGTTGTTCCTCCAGTCGGTTCGGGTCCGGCGCGCTCCCGTGGGAGCGCGCCGGACCTGGTGTTGCGTGTTTGCGCAATTCTAGGAATATGGGCGCGGGTTGACGAGAGCCGCCGGGAAGTCGCGGGCGTCCCGTTGAGGTTCTGTCACCTGATCGGGACATTCGGCGCGAGGCCGGACGGTACGCGGGACCGGTCGGTTTCATGACATCTCTCACCTGTGAATCCACGTCCCGGCGGTGCTCCGCAGGCCAGGGCCTTGTTAGATTGCGCAATCACGCAATCGAAATGGAGCCCCGCTCCACCCGCCTGTCCTCCGCCGCGCCCGCCCGGCCTCCCGTCGGCGGACCGACCCGACAGGCCCGACCGTTTCGTGGGAGTGGGACATGAGCGACCCGTGGGACGGCCAGGGCGGCCGGGCCACCCGCAGCCGATCCGGACCTGCGCCCGGCACCGGACCCGGCGCCGCGCCGACCGGTGACGGGCGCCGTACCGTCCCCGAGGCGCGCGGGCCGGGAAGCGGCGGACGCGGCCGACCGCC
>NZ_FMCI01000131.1 GCF_900091845.1 Streptomyces sp. SolWspMP-5a-2 | reverse complement strand
GCCCGCCCTATGCTTCTACGCGCTTGTAGAGAACGACCTCACATCACGTACGCAAGGGAGTGAACGCCGCGATGGTGTTCAAACGGCTGCTCGGATCGCTCGGCGTGGGCGGACCCACGGTGGACACGGTCCTCGACCCCGGCGCGGCCCTGCCGGGCGGCAACCTGTCCGGGCGGGTCCATCTCAAGGGCGGCAACGCCGACTTCGACATCGACCACATCACCCTGGAGCTGGTCGCGCGGGTCGAGGCCGAGCACGACGGCGGGGAGAGCGAGGGCGTCGTCGCCTTCGAGCGCTTCACCGTCGGCGGCGGCTTCCGGCTCGCGGCGGGCGAGGAGCGCGCGGTGCCGTTCGGCGTCGCGCTGCCCTGGGAGACGCCGATCACCGAGCTGTACGGGCAGCCGCTCGGTATCGTCCTCGGCGTGCGCACCGAACTCTCGGTCGCCGGGGCCAAGGACAAGGGCGACCTCGACCAGCTCACCGTCGGCCCGCTGCCGGTCCAGGAGGCGGTCCTGGAGGCGCTCGGCCAGCTCGGGTTCGGCTTCCGCACCGCCGACCTGGAGTACGGGCGCATCGGCGGCACCGACCAGCGGCTCCCCTTCTACCAGGAGATCGAGCTGACCCCGGCGCCCCAGTACGCCCACCAGGTCAACGAGATCGAGGTGACCTTCCTGGCCGGACCCGGCGGCGTGGACGTCGTCCTGGAGGTTGACAAGCGCGGCGGACTCTTCGGCGGCGGTCACGACACGCTGGTCCGCCACACGGTCGGCCACCACGACGTCCGCGACTGGAACACCGAGGTCGACGGCTGGCTGCGCCGGCTGATCGAGCAGCGCGCGTCGTACGGCGGCCACCACGGTCAGCCGGGCCACTCCGCGCACGGCGGGTACCAGGGGCACGACGGCCACCACGGGTACGACGGGCACCACGGGCACCACGACGAGCAGCGCAGGTCGGGACCCGGTATGGGCACCGCCATCGCGGCGGGCGCGGCCGGGCTCGCGGTCGGTGTCGTCGGCGGCATGGTCGCGGCCGAGGTCGTCGACGAGGTGGGCGACTTCTTCGAGGGCGACGACGAGGGCGGCGAGGACTGACGGCGCGCCCGCACGGCACACCGCGGGGCCCGGTCGCACGTCGGCCGGGCCCCGCGGCGCGTGCACGGTCCGGCGCTCCGGCGCGGGCCCGAGCCCCTGTTGCATGTTCTATGGCATAGAGCATAATCAGGTCCGTCGGGGCAGCAGAGGCCAGGAACTCACCGGACGGCGGTGGCGGCATGAG
This sequence comes from Streptomyces sp. SolWspMP-5a-2, assembly GCF_900091845.1. Classification (GTDB taxonomy): domain Bacteria; phylum Actinomycetota; class Actinomycetes; order Streptomycetales; family Streptomycetaceae; genus Streptomyces; species Streptomyces doudnae. Next base: position 4,449 of record NZ_FMCI01000131.1, on the reverse strand, counting down.
TCCGCGCAGGAGCGACAGCCGGGAACGGATGGTGCGCAGCGCCGCCGTCCTGCTGCGCGAGCAGGGCACGGGCGGCACCAGCATCGACCGGGTCCTCGCCCACAGCGGCGCCCCGCGCGGCTCCGTCTACCACCACTTCCCCGGCGGCCGCACCCAACTGATCGACGAGGCCGTGCGGTTCGCCGGTGACTACATCGCCGGGCGGATCGACACCGCCGTCGCGACGGACGACCCGGTGGGGGCCGTCGACGCGGTCTTCGCGCTGTGGCGGCGCTGGCTGCTGGAGAGCGGCTTCCGCTCCGGCTGCCCGATCGTCGCCGTCGCCGTGGAGCCCCACGACGACGCGCCCCGGCTCGTCGACTCGGCCGCCGAGGCGTTCGCCCGGTGGCGTGCCGCGCTGACCGGGCTGCTGGTCAGGCACGGGGTGCCGCAGGATCGGGCCGCGCGCCTCGCCGTCCTCGTCGTCGCGGCGCTCGAAGGAGCCGTCGTGATGTGCCGCGCCGAACGCGGCATCGAACCCCTGGACGCGGTCGCCGAGGAGACCCGGGACCTGCTGGCCCGGACGCTCGGCGCGGCGCCCGGAACGCCGTCCGGCCCGGACGAGCGGCACCTCACCCAGGAGCAGAACCCATGACCACCACCGACCTCACCGGCGCCACCGACGGCACGGACGGCGTCCGTCCGCCCGACCTCTCCGGGCTCCCGGGGCTCGAAGCGCTGCGCCTGATCCAGGCGGGCGGCCCCGGCGAACCCGGCGCCCCCTTCATCGGACGGCTGCTCGGCATGCGGTTCGACGAGGTGGAGCACGGCCGGATGGTCATCTCCCTCTCCACCCGCCCGGAGTTCGCCAATCCGCTCGGCACGGTCCACGGCGGCATCGCGGCCACCCTCCTGGACTCCGTGATGGGCTGTGCGGTGCACACCACCCTCCCGGCGGGCGTCGGCTACACCACCCTCGAACTGAAGGTGAACTACATCCGCGCCGCCGACACCCGGGGCCAGACCCTCACCGCCGAGGGCTCGGTCATCCACGTGGGCCGCAGCACCGCCACCGCCGAGGGCCGGGTCCACGACGAGAACGGCAGGCTGATCGCGCACGCCACCACGACCTGCCTGATCCTGCGCCCCGACGGCGACGCGGGACGCTGAACCGGCGAGCCGCCCGGCAGGGTCCCGGCACCCGATCGTCGACGCCGGGACGCGTGCCCGGCACCCGCGCGTCCCGCCGCGGTGACAGGATCGGCCGCATGACGGACGAGAAGGCGGTCGGCGTGGGCACGGACCCGGACATCCCCCTGGAGCGGGCCCTCGAAGTCGCGACGGGACTCGCGGCCTGGGCGGCGCGGACCATCCGCGAGGCCGGTGCCGGTGCTCCCGTGCACGACGTGCGGGAGAAGGACGGTCCCGCGGACATCGTCACCGACACCGACGAACGGGTGGAGCGGCACGTCCGCGAGGTGCTCGGCGCGGCCTTCCCCGAACACGGCGTCGTCGGCGAGGAGTACGGGGTGACGGAGGGCGCCCCGGACGCCCCGCACTGGGTGGTCGACCCGGTCGACGGCACCACCAACTTCGCGCACGGCATCGGCTGGTGCTCCTTCTCGCTGGGGCTGGTCGCGCCCGACGGCACCCCGCTGGTGGGCGTGGTGGCCGACCCCTGGCGGGGCGAGACGTTCACGGCGGTGCGCGGCGCGGGCGCCCGGCTCGACGGCCGTCCGATCCGGGCGGCCGGGCACACCACGCTCACCGGCCGTGTCTTCCTCACCGAGTGGGCGGCCCACGCCCACTGGCCCGGCATGGACGCGCTCCTCGCCGCACTCGCCGAACGGCACTGCACGGTACGGGTGATGGGCTCCACCGCCCTGTCCCTGGCGCAGGTGGCCGCCGGACGGGCCGCCGCGACGGCGATCGGCGAGTTCCACCACGTCGACGGCCTGCCCGCGATGCTCGTCGCGACCGAGGCGGGAGCCGTGGCCCTGCCCGAAGTCCCGGTGTACGACCGGCCGTTGCTGCTGGCGGCGCCGGGCGTCGCGGCGGAGGCGGCCGAGTTGCTGCGCCGGGCGGGCGCCTGACGGGCTGTCGGCCGCCGCCGACGGTCGCCTGATGACGCTCCGTCAGTTCTCGTTCCCGGGCAGGACGTACAGGTGGGGGAGGTTCACCACGACCGCCTCCTGGGTGGAGCGGGCGATGACCACCACCGCCTCCTCGCGCGGGTCGGGGTTCTCCTCGCGGTGCGGCACGTACGGCGGGACGAAGATGTAGTCGCCGGGGGAGGCGCGCAGCCGGACCTCGCCGCCGTCGTCCAGGAAGACGAACTCGGGGTGGCCGCTCACCACGTGGATCGCGGTCTCCGAGGCGCCGTGGTGGTGGTCGGAGCTGGCGGTGGCGGGTGCCACGTGGGTCTGCCCCATCCAGAGTTTCTCCGAGCCGACGGTCCGCCCGCTGATCGCGGCGAACCGCCGCATGCCCCCGGTCTGGGCGGTGTCGCCGTCCAGGGCGTCGGCGCGGATGTGGTGCAGCCGGGTGCGCAGGGGCGCCGACGCTTCGGCCGGCGCCTCGTGCAGATGGGGGTGGAAGCCCTCGCCGGGCTCCGTCAGGGGCTCGCTCATGGCCGGGACGCTAGGACCCGCGCGAAAAGGATGTCAAGAGGTGGCTATTAGGCTTCACCTGCGGCAATGTTCCCGCAACGAAGGGACGGCCGCGTCGGAAGCAGCCTCGGCGGCGGGGCGCTGCGGCATGATGGGCCCATGTACATCTCCGCGAAGGCGGACTACGCCACCCGGGCCCTGCTGGAGCTGGCCCGCCATCCCGACCGCCCGCTGACCTGCGAGGCCGTGGCCTCCTCGCAGGAGATCCCGTTCCGGTTCCTCAAGTCCGTGGTGAACGAGCTGCGCAAGGCCGGACTCGTGCGCAGCCAGCGCGGCTGCGAGGGCGGCTACTGGCTGGGCAGGCCCGCCGCCGACATCACCCTGCTGGACGTCGTGCGCGCCGTCGACGGCGACCTGATCACCCTGCGCGGCGCGCCCCTCGCCGGGCTCGACTACCCCGGTCCCGCCGCCGGACTGCCCGACGTGTGGCGGCGGATCGAGGCCGACACCGCGGCCGTCCTCGCCGGGGTCGACCTCGCCTCGCTGCTGCCCGCCCCCGCCCTCGGACAGGGCGCCGCGTGAGCGCCGGGCCGCCCGCGCCGCTCGAAGTCGTCGAGTACACCGACCCGTTGTGTCCCTGGGCGTGGGGCTCGGAACCCGTCTTCCGGCGGCTGCGGGGAGCGCTCGACGGCCAAGTCCGCTGGCGCCGCGCCTACGGCGTCCTCTTCGACCACGACGACGACCCGGCCCCCGACCCCGCCGCCGAGACCGCCTGGTACGCCCGGTACGTGGCCGGGATCGCCGCGCACACCGGAGCGCCCCGCGCGGCCGCGCTGACCCGGGTGGCGGCGAGTTCCTGGCCCGCCTCGCAGGTCGCCAAGGCCGCCGAACGGCAGGGCGCCGAGATCGCCGACCGGGTCCTGCGGCGGCTGCGGGAGAGCGTGTTCGTGCTCGGCGACCCGGCGGACACCGTGGCCCGCGCGCTCGACGCCGCGCGAGGTGTGCCGGGGCTCGACGCGGACCGGCTGGCCGCCGACGCGGTCGCCGACGAGGTCGTGGCCGCGGTGCGGGCCGACCGGGCGGAGGCGCGCGCGCCGCTGCCAGAGGCGTTCGCCCCACCGGGCGGCTCGCCGCACCCGGGCGCCGTCAAGGAGACCCCGGACGGCGAACTCCGGTACGCGCTGCCGACGTTGGTGGTGCGGGGCGCGGCGGGGCACCGGGTGGTCGCGGGCTGGCGGCCGTACGAGCAGTACGCGGCGGCCGTCGCCGAGCTGTCTCCCGGGCTGCCGTGCGCGCCGGTGCCGCCCGCGCCGGAGGAGGCGCTGGCCCGTCACCGCAGCCTGACCGGGCCCGAGTCGGCCGTCCTCGCGAGGGGCGTCTGGCCGCCGCCGCACGCCGTCCGGGTGGACACCGCGGGCGGCCCGCTCTGGCTGCATCCCGCCGAGGCCGCCACCCACCCGGCGCTGCGACCTGGGGTTTCACCCCCGCGCTGAGACCGCACCGGCCCGGTTGGGGCGACCGTCCGGCCAATGAGACACCCACAGGTGTCCATTGACAGTGGCTCGGAACCCACCCCAGGATGATGCCCATGCTCACGACGCCCCCCGCAGTGGTGTGCCGCTACGTGGATCTGCGGCGCACCTGTAGCGCCCTCTGTCGCTGACCGCCGGCAGACCACGGGCGGCCCTCTCCTGACGCCCGCCCGGCGCGGGCCGCCCGCCACCGCCGTCAGCACACCGCCGCGCCCGCCGCGCCCGCCGTGCCGCGCGGCCCGCATCCCCGCACCCCGGCCTTCCCGGCTCCCGAGAGCCCTTTTCGCCGTCCCGTGCCCCGGTCCGCCCCCGCGAACCCGCCACCCACC
>NZ_FMCI01000041.1 GCF_900091845.1 Streptomyces sp. SolWspMP-5a-2 | reverse complement strand
CGGACTCCACCAGCGCCGCGACCCGCGCCCCGGCCGCCGCGAGGCCGGTCGCCACCGGCAGCAGCAGCGGTCCCGTCCCGGCGACGACCACCGTGCGCCCCGGCAGCACCAGCCCGCTCTTGAGCATGGCCTGCGCGCCGCCCGCGCCGAGCACCCCGGGCAGCGTCCAGCCGGGGAACGGCAGGACCTTCTCGTGGCCGCCGGTGGCGAGCAGCACCGCGTCCGCGCGGACCGTGACACCCCGCTCCTGCCGGGGCCCGACGAGCGCGTGCACGGTGAACGAGTCGGACGCCTGCGGACCGTCCGACTCGCTCGTCACACACCACACTTGATGACTCGTCAGATAGCAAAGACGTCCGGCCGCGCGCTGCCGGTCCAGGTCGGCGCTCAGCCGCTCCCAGGTCCGCCACCGGTGGTGCAGGGCGCGGGCGCGGCGGGCGCCGAGCGCCGCGGCGGGCCGCCGGTAGAACTGCCCGCCCGCCTCCGCCGCCGCGTCGACGAGGGTGACCCGCAGGCCGTGCCGGGCGGCGGTCAGCGCGGCGGCGAGCCCCGCGGGACCCGCGCCGATCACCGCGAGGTGCGGGCGTTCAGCCATCGTGACCGGTCCCGGTCTGGCTGCGGATGGTGTCGCCCGGCTCGACCGGCAGCAGACAAGCCCGTTGGTTGGGGCGGTCGTTGACGGTCACCAGGCAGTCGAAGCACACGCCGGTCCCGCAGAACACCCCGCGCGGGCGCCCCTGGTCGCGGGTGGTGCGCCACGACGTGACGCCCGCCGTCCACAGCGCGGCGGCCACCGTCTGGCCGGGCAGCGCCCTGATCTCGCGGCCGTCGAAGGTGACGGTGAAGCTCGGGCCGGGACGCGCGCGGGTCAGGCGCAGGGGGGTGTTCACGGTGCCTCCGCGGGATCGGCGGGGAAGCGGTCGGGGCGGAAGGGCGTCAGGTCCAGCTCGGGGGTCCGGCCGGCGAGCGCCCGTGCGACGAGCAGCCCGGTGCCGGTCGCCAGGCCGATGCCCGCGCCCTCGTGACCGCAGGCGTGGAAGAGGCCGGGCACCCGGGCGTCGGGGCCGACAGCGGGCAGGTGGTCGGGGAGGTAGGGACGGAAGCCGAGGTAGGTGCGCAGCGCGCGGACCCGGTCGAGGAAGGGGAAGAGCCGGGTCGCGCCGGACGCGAGCGCGCGGACCGCGGGGAGCGAGAACGAGCGGTCGAAGCCCACGCGTTCGCGGCTGGCGCCGATCAGGATCGGACCCGCCGCGGTGCCCTCGACGACCGGCGAGGTCTGGAGGGCGGCCGAGTCGCTGGCGACGTCGGCGACGTAGTCGGCCGCGTACACCTTGTGGTGGACGAGGCGGGGGAGGGGCTCGGTCACCAGGACGAAGCCGCGGCGCGGCAGCACCGGCAGGCGGACACCGGCGAGGGAGGCGACCGCGCCGCCCCAGGTGCCCGCCGCGTTGACCACCGCCGGTGCGTGGATCTCGCCCCGGTCGGTGGCCACGCCCCGCACCGCGCCGTCCCGGCCGCGCAGCACGCCCGTCACCGTGCGGCCGGTCGCGAGCCGGACGCCCGAGGCCCGCAGGACGTGGGCGGCGGCCAGCGTCGGCATCACCTGAGCGTCCTGCGGATACAGCACGCCTCCCGCGACATCGGGCGAGAGCCGGGGCTCCAGCTCCCGCAGCCGCTCCCGGGGGACGGCGACCGCCTCGACCCCGGCCGCCCGCTGCCCCGCGGCGAACGCATCGAGCGCGGTGAGCGCGGCGGGGGTGGAGGCGACGACGACACCGCCCTTCGGCTCGTACTCGAAGGCCGGGCCGAGATCGCGCTCCGCCGCCAGCTCCGCCCACAACCGCAGCGACAGCAGCGCGAGTTCGAGTTCGGGGCCGGGCTCCTTGTCCGAGACGAGCAGGTTGCCCTCGCCCGCGCCGGTCGTGCCTCCGGCGACCGGACCCCGGTCGACCACCAGCACGTCCAGACCGGAACGGGCCGCGTACAGGGCGCACGCGGCGCCTGTCATGCCCGCTCCGACCACCACGACGTCGCAGGTCGGTCGATTGGCCACGCCAGTACCATGTCACATACCGCAGGGGGTGAAAAGAGTGCGCGACTAGGCGCCGGACGCCGGGGTATCCGGTGCTCGGACGTCGGGCCGTGAGAGCTTGGGGCGCCCCCGTCGCCCGACGGGGGTCCGACGTGTACCTGCGTGTTCGTTGATTCCCGGGGTGGAGGATCCTGTGTATTCCGTGACGGGCGCCGAGCGGTCGCACCATCGGCAGGCGTGGGCCGCGCGCGGCGCCCTCGTCGCGGCCGCCCTCGCCGCCGTGCTGCCCCTCCTCTACGGGGGCCTGACGGGCGTCCTGCTGCTCGCGGTCGGCGTGGTCGGTCTCGCGCTGACCGCCGTCGCCCTCTGGTGGGTGCTCTCGCGCCGGGGCGTGGCCCGGATCGCGGCGGCCGTCCTCGCCGTCGCCGCGCCGGTCGGCGTGATCGTCCTCTTCGCCGGCGCCCACCTGCTCCTGGTGCTGCTGGCGTCCGCCGCGCTCTGGTGCGGCGCGGTCGCCAGCGGGCGGTACGCGCTGCGCACCACGGGGCTGCGCCGGATCCGCGTCAAGGAGTACCGCACGCCCCCGCCCGAGCGCCCGTTCCTGCTGCTCAACCCGCGTTCGGGCGGCGGCAAGGTGGAGAAGTTCGGGGTGCGGGAGAAGGCGGAGAGCCTCGGCGCCGAGGTGGTGCTGCTCGACCCGGAGCAGCACCAGGACGTCGAGGCGCTGGCGCGGGCCGCGGTGGCCGACGGCGCCGACCTGCTCGGGGTGGCCGGGGGCGACGGCACCCAGGCGCTGGTGGCCGCGGTCGCCGCGGAGCACGGGCTGCCGTTCCTGGTGATCTCGGCCGGGACCCGCAACCACTTCGCGATGGACCTCGGCCTCGACCGGGACGACCCCGCTGCCTGTCTGGACGCGCTCACCGACGGCGTCGAACTCCGGGTCGACCTCGGGTTCGCGGACGACCGCCCGTTCGTCAACAACGCGTCCTTCGGGGTCTACGGCGCGGTCGTGCAGAGCCCCGGCTACCGGGACTCCAAGGTGGGCACCGCGCTCGAACTCCTGCCCGACCTGCTGTCGCGGGAGCGCGGCCCCCGGCTCACCGTCAGGGCCGGTGCCACCACTTTCGCCGACCCGCAGGCCGTGCTCGTCAGCAACAACCCGTACCGCACCGACGACCCGCTCGGCTTCGGCCGCCGCGAGCGGCTGAACTCCGGCACCCTGGGCGTCCTCGCCCTCAAGGTGGACAGCGCGGTGGACGCCGCCGAACTCCTCCTCGACCCGCAGCCGCAGGGCTTCGGCAAGCTCACCGCGCCCGAGGTGGTGATCGAGGCCGACGAACCGACCCTGGAGGTGGGCCTGGACGGTGAGGCCATCACCCTGCGGGCGCCCGTCCGCTGCCGCGTGGTGCGCCGCGCGCTGCGCGTCCGGGTCCCGCGCGAGCGCCCCGGCGTCCCCGACCTGCCGCCCCGGATGGACTGGCGGCGGCTGCGCAAGCTCGCGGCGGCGGTGAGCCGCACGGCGGTCCCCGCCCGCCACTCCCGCTCCCGCCCGTCCTAGACGGCACCGGGAGATCACGGTGAGCCCGCCGGGCTCACCGTCACCGTCCCTGGCGCAGCCGTCTGGCGACCTCGCCGTCCTCCGTCTCCCACCACGGCCGCACCCGGTCGCCCGCCCCGGGCGCGGACGGCGGCGCGGACGGCGAGGGCGGCGCCGGGACCAGCTCCCGGTCGAGACGGCGGTCGAGGGCGGCCGTCCCGGAGCGTTCCGCGCGGGCCCACTGGACGAGGACGGCCAGCAGGAACGGCAGCGCGACCAGTTCCGCCACGCCGATCATCGCGCCGCCGCCGAGCTGCTGGTCGTGTTGGACGTCGGGGGACCAGGCCGGGTGGTGACGCCCGTACCAGGCCCCGGCGATCAGGGTGCCGCGGGTGAGGACGACGATGCCCGGGACGGCGTCGACGATCCCGTCCAGGAAGACCAGGGCCGCCCGCACCGGATGCGTGCACCAGGCGGGCAGCGCCTCCTCACGGGTGAGGACCGGCACCACGAACAGGCAGCCCGCCACCAGCAGATGGAGGTACAGCACCTGGTGCAGCGCGTCGACCCGCAGCGCGGTCGCGAAGTACGGCGTGCAGTAGACGGCCAGCTCGGTGCCCAGCACCAGGGCCGTACTGACCAGCGGGAAGGTGAGCAGCCGCACCGGACGTCCGGTCAGCACCCGCCGCAGCCGCCGCGCCGACGGCTCGGGCAGCGCCCGCAGGGCCAGCCGCAGCGGATCGCCCAGCGCCAGGCCGAGCGGCGCGACCAGGTCGAGCAGGACGTTCTGGAGCGCCGCGGGCCAGAACAGCACCCGGTCGTAGACGGCGAGCGACGACATCGTGGCCGTCACCAGCGTGCCGAGCCCGGCCCCCGCGAACGCGGCCGTACGCGCCGCGGACCACCGCTCGCCCCGGCGCGCCAGCCGCAGCACGCCCCAGCCGTACAGCCCGCCGAGGAGCACCACCAGCAGCAGCGCGGGCGGATCGAGCCGCCAGGTGGACAGCAGCCGCCCCACGGTGAGTTCCGGCGGACTCCCCACGACTCCACACACCTCCACGGATGACACGGACGACACGGATGACACGGGCGACCTGGGTGACACGGACGGTGCGGGCGACACGGGCCGACGGAACGAACGGCGCGGCGGACAGAACCGGCGCGCCCGTTCCCGACCGGTTCGTCCCCCGTTCCCGCCCGGTTCGCCGCCCGGCCCGACCGGCTCTCCGCGCGGTCAGGACCGGTGCGTCGACGTCGGCCGCGTCGCTCCCCGCGGTCGCCGGACCCGGGGCCCGCGCGGGACGCACGGACCGTCCGGGCTCGCCCGCCCGGGGGACCCGCCCGCACCGCTCAGCGACCCTACGCCGACGCCGTCATACCGCTTCCCTACCTCCTTCTCACCCGGCCGGACCGGCCGCCGCGGATCGGGCCGTCCCGCCCCCGGCGGGCCGCGCGGACTGGCACTCTTGACAACGTGCGTGCTGTTTCGCCACGTTTGGTCCGGCCTGCCGGGCCGCGGGCGGGGGACGGCGCCACGGAGTGCGCGGGTCAGCGGGTCAGCGTGTCACGGGGGGAGTGGTCGCCGATGCGATCCATGAGCAGGGGTCCACACGCCCCGTCGGCCGGTACCGCGGCCGGAGCGTTCCTCGCGGAGCCTGTGGAAGGGCGGATGATCTGACGTGGACGTGACGATCCACCGATTCGACGAACTCGACGACGCGTTGCGGGACGCGTGGCACCGGGCGATGGACGAGTCGCCCGAGTACGCCAACCCCTTTCTGGCACCGGAGTTCGCGAGCGGGGTCGCCCGGCACAAGGACGGGGCCCGGTTCGCCGTGCTGCGCGAGGACGGCGAACCGGTCGGCTTCCTCCCCTACGAGCGCAACGCGCTCGGCGTCGGCCGGGCCATCGGGCTCGGCCTCTCCGACTGCCAGGCCCTGGTGCACCGGCCCGGCGTCACCTGGGACGCGCGCGACCTGCTGCGCGCCTGCGGACTCTCGCTGTTCGAGTTCGACCACCTGGTCGAGGAGCAGCGGCCGTTCGCGCGACAGGTGACGGGGCTGTTCGCCTCCCCGGTCGTCGACCTGAAGCCCGACGAGAGCGGGTACCCGCAGTGGCTGCGCGGCGCCTACCCCGGGCTCGCCAAGACGACCCTGAAGAAGGAACGCCGCCTCGGGCGCGACATCGGCCCGTTCCGGTTCGTCTTCGACGAGCGGGACCCGCGGCTGCTGCGCACCCTGATGCGCTGGAAGTCCGCCCAGTACCGCAGGACCGGCCGCATGGACCGGTTCGCCCGGCCCTGGATAGTCGACCTGGTCGACCACCTCTTCGACGTCCGCGAGGAGCACTTCACCGGCGTCCTGTCCGTGCTGTACGCGGGGGACCGGCCGGTCGCCGCCCACTTCGGGCCCCGCTCGCGCACGGTCCTCGCCGCCTGGTTCACCGCCTACGACCCCGACCTGCACTACTACTCGCCCGGCCTGATGATGCACCTGCGGACCGCCGAGGCGGCGAGCCGGAGCGGGGTGACGCTGCTGGACCTCGGGCGCGGCGACAAGGAGTACAAGGACTGGCTCAAGACCCGTGAGCTGCGGGTCGGCGAGGGCTTCGTCAGCCGCCCGCACCCCGTCTCCGCCGCGCACCGGATGTGGCGCCGTCCGGTGCGCGGCCTGCGCAACACGGTCAACGCCCACCCCGGGCTCCGGGAACCCGCCGACCGTCTGCTCAGGACGGTCGGCGCCCTGCGCACCTCGCGTCGGCCCGGCACCGGCGGCCGGGCCGTCCGGACGCCCTGACCTGCCCGGACGGCCCCACTCCCGGGGGTCTTTTTGCCGGAACGGCAACGGATGTCGTGTCCTGCGCGGCCCGCGCCGGATGATCGGTCGCGGCCCCGGTCCGCGTGACCGGGGCCGCCCGACCGCAGATCCCGGCCGCGCGCGACCGCGCCCACGCCCCCGGAGGAACCATGCCGCAGCCATCGGACGCCGACCGCACCCACCGGCTGGTGCCCTCCCCGGCCGGCCGCACCCACCTCGTCGAGCAGGGCGAGGGACCGCTCGTGCTGCTCGTGCACGGATTCCCCGAGTCCTGGTACTCCTGGCGCGCGCAGCTCCCCGCCCTCGCCGCCGCCGGATACCGCGCGGCCGCCCTCGACGTGCGCGGCTACGGACGGTCCTCCAAGCCCGACGCGGTGGACGCCTACCGGCTGCGCGACCTGGTGGCGGACAACGTCGCCGTCGTCGAGGCGCTCGGGGAGCGGTCCGCGGTGATCGTCGGCCACGACTGGGGCGCGACCGTCGCCGCGACCTCCGCGCTGCTGCGCCCCGACGTCTTCAGCGCGGTCGGCCTGCTCAGCGTGCCCTACACCCCGCCCGGCGGCCCGAAGCCCAGCGAGGTGTTCGCGGCGATGGGCGGTCCTGAGGAGTTCTACGTCTCCTACTTCCAGCGTCCCGGCCGCGCCGAGGCGGAGATCGAGCCCGATGTCCGGGGCTGGCTCGGCGGCTTCTACGCGGCCCTGTCCGCCGACACCATGCCCGAACAGGGCGCCCCCGACCCGCACTTCGTCAGCCCCGGCGGCACCCTCCGTGAGCGGTTCCCCCGCGAACGGCTGCCGCACTGGCTCTCCGAGGCCGAACTCGACGTCTACGCGGGCGAGTTCGAGCGCAGCGGCATGACCGGCGCGCTCAACCGCTACCGGAACATGGACCGGGACTGGGCGGACCTCGCCGACCACCACGGCGCCCCGGTCCGCCAGCCGTCGCTGTTCATCGGCGGGAACCGGGACGCCTCCACCACCTGGCTCGCCGACGCGATCGCGGCGTACCCCGAGACCCTGCCCGGTCTCACCGCCTCGCACCTCCTGGACGGCTGCGGCCACTGGCTCCAGCAGGAGCGCCCCGAGGAGACCAACCGCCTCCTGATCGACTGGCTCGGCTCCCTCGGCGGCTGATCCGGGTCAGACCCGGCCCGCCTTGCGCTGACGGCGCAGCAGCACCCCGAGGTAGACGCCGCCGACCACCGCCGTCACCACGCCCACCGGCAACTGGGCCGTCTCGTGGACGCGTTGGGAGGCGAAGTCGGCGGTGACCACCAGGAGGGCGCCCGCGCAGGTGGCGGCCGCGAGGTTGGGTCCTGGGGCGCGGGTGAGGCGGCGGGCCAGTTGCGGGGCGATGAGCGCCACGAACGGGACCGGGCCCGCGGCGGCCGTCGCCACCGCGCACGCGGCCGTGGCCAGGACGAGGATCACCAGGCGGGTGCGCTGCACGGAGACCCCGAGCCCGCCCGCCACGTCGTCGCCCATCTCCAGGACGCGCAGGCGGCTCGCCACCGGTGCCACCAGCGGCAGCACCACGAGGAGTCCGACCGCGGCGGGCCGGACGTCGCCCCAGTCGCGGCCGTTGAGGCTGCCGTTGAGCCAGACCATCGCCTGCGCCGCCTGGGTGAAACGGGCCCGCGCCAGCAGGTAGGCGTTGACGCCCTGGAGCAGGGCGCTGACCCCGATGCCGACCAGCACCAGCCGGTAGCCGTGCACACCGTGCCGCCACGCCAGGAGGTACACCAGGAACGCGGTGGCGAGCCCGCCGGCGACCGCGCCGAAGGCGATCTGCCCGCTGGTGCCGCCGAGGACCAGCACCACCAGCAGACCCCCGGTGGCGGAGCCGTAGGTGAAGCCGACGATGTCCGGGCTGCCCAGCGGGTTGCGCGACAGGCTCTGGAACAGCGCCCCGCTCAGCCCGAGCGCGGCACCGACCAGGATGCCGGTGAGCAGCCGGGGCAGCCGCAGCTCGTTGACGACGAAGTCGGTGCGCGCGCTGCCGTTGCCGAGCAGGGTGCGCACCACGTCGGCCGGGGAGATGGTGAACTCCCCTGTGCCCAGGGCGAGTACGCCGACGCCGACGGTGGCGGCGAGCACCGTGAGGCAGACGGTCAGCGTCCGCACGTCGATCCGTACCGAGAGCCGCCGCGAGGGGCTGCGGACCACCCGGGTGCGCGCGGGTACGCCTGTACCGGAGGTCATGAGGCCACCGTCCGGCGGTGGCGGACCAGGGCGATGAAGACGGGGGCGCCGACGACCGCCGTGACCACGCCCGCGTCGAGTTCGTCGGGGCGGACCACGACCCGGCCGAGGACGTCCGCGAACAGCAGCAGCGAGGGGGCCAGCAGCAGGGAGAGCGGCAGGGTCCAGCGCTGGTCGGCCCCGGCGATCATCCGCGCCATGTGCGGCACCGCGAGCCCGACGAAGACCAGCGGGCCGACCGCCGAGGTGGCGGCCCCGCACAGCAGGGTGACGGCGACCAGGCCGAGGAAGCGGGTGCGGTCCAGGTGGGCGCCGAGGGCGCGGGCGGCGTCGTCGCCGAGGGCGAGCGCGTTCAGCGGCCGGACCAGCACGAGCGCCAGCAGCAGCCCCGCGCCGATGAACGGGCCGACCGCGGTGAGGGTGGCGCTGTCGGCGCGGGCCAGCGATCCCACGCTCCAGAACCGCAGTTGGTCCAGGACCTGCGCGTCCAGCAGCATCAGGGTCTGGCTCACGCCGGTGAAGACGGCGGCGACCACCGCGCCGCCGAGCGCGAGCCGTTCCGGGGTGGCGCCGCCGCGTCCGCCGGAGGCCAGCGAGTGGGCGAGGAGCCCCGCGATCACCGCCCCGGCCATCGCGAACCACACCGACGCCCAGAGGCTGGTGACGCCGAGGACGGTGAGGGACAGCACGACGCCGGTGGCCGCCCCGGCGTTGACGCCGAGCAGCCCCGGGTCGGCGAGCGGGTTGCGGGTGAGGGCCTGGATGAGGGCGCCCGCGACGCCGAGGGCGGCGCCCGCGGCGATCCCGGCGAGGGTGCGCGGCACCCGCACGTCCCAGATCACCGAGCCCGCCGTGGAGCCGTCGTCGTGCAGCAGCGCGTGCAGCACGGTCGGCAGGGAGAGCGAGCGGGAGCCGACGGCGAGGCTGAGCGCGACCGCCGCGCAGAGCAGCAGCAGCGCGCCGAGCACCGCGAGGGTCCGGGTCGAGGTCCGGCGGCGCGGCCCCCGGTCCGTGCCCTTCGCGTCGTCCGCCGCCGTGGCGACCTCAGTTGACACCGCCGTCCTCCGCGCGCAGCCGCTCGGCGATCCTGCGTCCGAGCTCCTTCTTGTCTATCTTGCCGACCGAGGTGCGGGGGAACACCTCCACCACCTCGACCCGGTCGGGGAGTTTGTACCCCGCCACTCCGCGCCCGGCGAGGAATCCGGCCAACTCCCGCTGGGTGGGCGGCTGCGGGCCGCGCGGGACGAGGTAGGCGCAGGTGCGTTCGCCCATCGCCGCGTCGGGCATGCCGACCACGGCCGCGTCGTGCACGGCGGGGTGGGCCAGGATGTGGTTCTCCAGCTCCTCGGCGGAGATCTTGTCGCCGCCCCGGTTGATCTGGTCCTTGGCCCGGCCCTCGACGACGAGGTGCCCCGAGGGCAGCACCCGCACCAGGTCGCCGGTGCGGTAGAAGCCGTCGTCGCTGAAGGTGCGGGCGTTGTGCTCCGGCGCCCGGTAGTAGCCGCGCAGGGTGTACGGGCCGCGGGTGAGCAGTTCGCCCCGCTCGCCGGGCGGGACGTCGTGGCCGTCCTCGTCGACGACCCGGATCTCGTCGTCCGGGCTGAGCGGGCGGCCCTGGGTGCCGGTGACGAGGTCGTGACCGTCGTCGAGGCGCGTGTAGTTGAGGAGGCCCTCGGCCATGCCGAAGACCTGCTGGAGGGTGCAGCCGAGGGCGGGCGCGACGCGGGCGGCCGGTTCGGCGCCCAGCTTGGAGCCGCCGACCTGGAGCAGCGCGAGCGAGGACAGGTCGGCGTCCTCCCACTCCACGGCGTCCAGCCACAGCAGGGCGATCGGCGGGACGACGGCGGTCGCGGTGACCTTCTCGCGTTCGATCAGCGCGAAGGCGTCCTCCGGGCTGGGGGTGGGGGAGAGGACGACGGTGCCGCCGACCAGCAGGGTGCCGAGCAGCCCCGGGCAGGCGAGGGCGAAGTTGTGCGCGGTCGGCAGCACCACCAGATAGACGGTGTCCTGGTCGAAGCCGCAGATCCCGGCGCTGGCACGGGCGTTGTAGGTGTAGTCGTCGTGCGTGCGCGGGATGAGCTTGGGCTTGCCCGTGGTGCCGCCGGAGAGCAGCAGCAGCGCCACGTCCCCGGGGTCGGGCGCGGGCAGTTCGAGCGGTTCGGCGTCGAGGTCGTCGAGCGCGGTGAACTCGGCGGCCTCGCCCGCGACCAGGACGTGCGCGAGCGAGGGAACCGCCGCGCGGACGGTGCGCGCGAGGGCGCGGTGGTCGTAGCCGTCGAGGAGGTCGGGGACGGCGTAGGCGACGGCGCCCGCCATCTCGGCGACGTGGGTGATCTCGCTCTCGCGGTGCGCGGGCAGCGTCAGGACCGGTACGGCCCCGGCCCGCAGCAGCGCGAAGAACAGCACCACGAAGGCGTCGGTGTTGGGGAGTTGGACGACGACCCGGTCGCCCGCTGCGATGCCGAGCCGGTGCAGTCCGGCGGCCGTGCGGTCGGCGCGCGCGTCCAGTGCGGCGTACGTCCAGCGCGCGCCGTCCGCGCCGACCAGCGCGATCCGGTCCGGGTCGGTCCGTGCCCGGTCCCGCAGCAGCCGGTCGAGGGGCCGCCCCTCCCAGTACCCGGCGTCGCGATAGCGCCGTGCGAACGGCTCCGGCCAGGGAACCCACCCGTCGAGCATGCCCAACTCCCGCCTGTGGTTTAGGAAAGGCTTGCCTAATCTGTGATCACGGTCAAGCCCGGGGCCGTGCCGGACCCGCCGTCGCTTGCGATCGCGCAGGTGATCGCGGGTGTCGGCACCCCGGCCCGGAGGCCGGGGCGGTGGCCGGCGCCGGATGTGATCCAGACCGGCCCTGGACGGGCCCCCGTCTCGGAGCTAGGGTCAGTCCCGATTAGGTTAGGTTAACCTAAGTCCAGGGAGGTTGTTCGTTGCTGCGTTATCGGAGCGCGGAGACGGAACTGCCGGGAGAACCGCTCCTGTTGGCCGCGAGACTGGCGGAGTCGGGCTTATTCGACCAGTACGTCGTCTACGAACGAGAGGGCGACTTCCGCTTCGCCGGAGGAGCGCTGGGCGAGGTCGTCGCCGGGCGCTCGGGCGTCCGGCGCAGATGGCTCGCCGAAGAGACCGCGGCCCCGCTCGGGCCGCACCCCCTCCGCCAGGTGGGGGAGGAACTGGCCAAGGCGCCCGCCGAGGGCTGGACCGCCTACGGCTGGATGGCCTTCGAGTTCTCCCATCTGCACACCGACCACCCCGAGCGCGCCGGGGACGCCGATCTGCTCCATCTCGTCGTCCCGCACACCGAGGTGAGGTTCCGTCAGGAGACCGCCGAGGTGCGCAGCGCCGACCAGGAGACGCTCGACGCGGTCCTGGAGCTGCTGGCCAAACCCGTCACCCGCACCCCCGTCGACCCCCGGCCGATCGAGGTCGCCGACCCCTCCGGGCGCTACCCGGAGATGGTGGCCCGCGCCGTCGAGGAGATCAGGTCCGGCACCGACCTGCAGAAGGTCATCCTCTCCAGGCCGGTCCCCGTGCCGTTCCCCGTCGACTTCGTCGCCACCTACGTCCACGGCCGCACCCACAACACCCCCGCCCGCTCCTTCCTGCTGCACCTCGCCGGGCGCCGGGTCGCCGGGTTCAGCCCCGAGACCGTCGCCGAGGTGAGCGCGGACGGCGAGGTCGTCACCCAGCCCCTCGCCGGGACCCGCGCCCGCGGCTTCGGCGGCGCCGAGGACGAGCGGCTGCGCGCCGAACTCCTCGCCGATCCCAAGGAGATCTCCGAACACGTGCTGTCCGTCAAACTCGCCGAGGAGGAGATGGCGACCGTGTGCAGGCCGGGCTCGGTCTCGGTGCGCGACCTGCTGAGCGTGCGCCAGCGCGGCAGCGTGCAGCACCTGGGCTCCAGCGTGCACGGCCTGCTGGCCGACGACGCCACCGCCTGGGACGCGCTGCGCGCCGTCTTCCCCGCCGTCACCGCCTCCGGCATCCCCAAACTCCCCGCCTACGACTGCATCACCCGGCTGGAGGAGGGGCACCGCGGCATCTACAGCGGCGCGGTCCTCCAGGTGGAGAGCGACGGGGCGCTGGACGCCGCACTGGTGCTGCGCAGCGTCTTCGAGGAGGACGGCCGCACCTGGCTGCGCGCGGGCGCCGGCATCCTCGCCGGGTCCACACCCGCCCGGGAGCTGGAGGAGACCTGCGAGAAACTGCGCAGCGTCGCCCCGTACGTGGTCCCGGCGCAGCCGGTGACGCCCGCCGCGCCCGCCGACCGGGACTAGGGGGGTCGGCGTGCGGTTGGGAGAAGTGGTCGTCGACGTCACCCCGCTGCGGTCGGGCAGGGACTTCCGGCTGGTCTTCGCCACCCAGGCGATCTCCATGCTGGGCACCCACCTCACCTCGGTGGCGGCGAGCCTGCAGATCTACGAGCTGACCGGGTCGTCCGTCCAGGTCGGCCTGATGAGCGCGGTGCTCGGCATGTCGCTGCTGGTCGGGCTGGTCACCGGCGGGCTGCTGGCCGACCGGGTGGACCGGCGCCGGGTGGTGCTGGTCACCCGGTCGGTGACGGCGGTTGTGGTCACCGGGCTCGCGGTGAACGCGGCCCTGCCCGACCCCAAGGAGTGGTTCGTGTTCGTGGCGGCCGTCCTGGCGGGCGGCACCAGCGGGCTCGGCGGCCCGGCGATGATGGCCGCCACGCCCACCCTGGTGGCGCCCGGCCAGCTCGCCGCCGCGGGCGCGCTGCTCACCCTGACCGCCCAGCTCGGCGGCATGGTGGGCCCCTCGCTCGCCGGGGTGATCGCGGCGGGCCCCGGGCTCGCCTGGTGCTTCGCGATCGACGCCGCGATCTACGTCGTCGGCCTCGCGCTGCTCGCGCCGCT
This sequence comes from Streptomyces sp. SolWspMP-5a-2, assembly GCF_900091845.1. Lineage (GTDB taxonomy): Bacteria > Actinomycetota > Actinomycetes > Streptomycetales > Streptomycetaceae > Streptomyces > Streptomyces doudnae. The sequence continues at coordinate 49,952 of NZ_FMCI01000041.1, read as the reverse complement.
GCCCAAGATGCCCCCGGTGGCGGGGGCCGAGGGGCAGCATCCGCTGAAGGCCATGGCGGAGGGGCTGCGGTTCCTGCGCACCAACCAGGTGGTCGCCGGGCTGCTGCTGATCGACGTGTGCGCGGTGGTCTTCGCGATGCCGTACGCCCTCTTCCCCGAGCTGGGAACCGAGCACTTCGGCGGCGGCCCGTCCACCGTCGGGCTGCTCTACACCGCGCCCGCCGTCGGCTCCTTCTTCGGCGCGCTGGCCAGCGGCTGGACCGGCCGGGTGCACCACACCGGGCGGGCCCTGATCGGCGCGGTCGCGGTCTGGGGCGTGGCCATCACCTGTTTCGGGCTCAGCCCCGATCTCTGGCTTGCCCTGGCCTTCCTGGCCCTGGCGGGCCTCGGCGACACCGCGTCGGAGATCCTGCGCAGGGCGCTGCTCCAGCACTACACGCCCGACCGGCTCCAGGGCCGGGTCGGCTCCCTCTGGCTCGCCCAGGCCACCGCGGGACCCTCCGTCGGCAACCTGGAGGCGGGCCTGGTCGCCCGCGCCCTCGGCTCCTCGGCCGGTGCCGTGGTGCTGGGCGGCGCGGTCTGCCTGGCCGGGGTCGCGGCCGTCGCGGTCGCCGTGCCGGGACTGCGCCGGGCCACCCTGCACGGGCCACCGGCGGGGCAGCCGGACGCCGACGCGCCCGCGGAGCCGTCCAAGACCGCCGACTGACCGACGGAATCGGGGAGGGAGGGGCCCGTGCCGAGCGCGCTCGTCAACGGAATCCGGCTGCACTACGAGGACCGGGGCGACGGTGATCCCGTGGTCCTGGTGATGGGCCAGGGCGCGGGCGGCCGGGCCTGGCACCTCCACCAGGTGCCGGACCTGGTGGCGGCCGGACACCGGGTCGTCACCTTCGACAACCGGGGCGTCCCGCCCACCGACGAGTGCGCCGGCGGCTTCACGATCGACGACCTGGTGGCCGACACCGCCGGGCTCGTCGCGCACCTGGGCCTGGGCCCCTGCCGGTTCGTCGGCGTCTCCATGGGGGCTTACGTCGTCCAGGAGTTGATGCTGGCGCGTCCCGAACTGGTCGTCCAGGGCGTCCTGATGGCCACCCGCGGGCGCACCGATCCGGTCCGCGGCGCGGTCTCGGCGGCCGAACGCGCCCTGTACGACAGCGGGGTGAAGCTGCCGCCCGGCTTCGCGGCCTGGGTGCGGGCGCTGGAGAACCTCTCCCCGGCCACGCTCCACGACGAACAGCGCGCCCAGGACTGGCTCGAGCTGTTCGAGTTCGCGCCCTCGCCGACCGGTCCCGGGGTCCGGGCGCAGCTCGAACTGGCGGTGCCGGACGGCCGGTTGGCCGCCTACGGGGCGATCGACAGGCCCTGTCTGGTGATCGGTTTCGCCGACGACGTCACGCTGCCGCCGCGGCTGTCCCGCGAGGTGGCCGACGCGATCCCCACCGCCGTCTACCGGGAGATCGCGGACTGCGGGCACTACGGATACCTGGAACGTCCGGACGAAGTGAACCGGACCCTCCTGGAGTTCTTCCACACCACGCCAGAGTGACTTAGGTTAGCCTCACCTAAGTATCTACCCAGGGGGTACTCGTGCAGCGCACCCTGCTCAACGGCAAGATCCACCGAGCCACCGTGACCCAGGCCGACCTGCACTACGTGGGGTCCCTGACGATCGACCAGGACCTCATGGAGGCCGCCGACATCGTCGAGGGCGAGATGGTCCAGGTCGTCGACATCGACAACGGCGCCCGGCTGAGCACCTACGCCATCACCGGCGAACGCGGCAGCGGCGTCATCGGCGTCAACGGAGCCGCCGCCCACCTCGTCCACCCGGGACACCTCGTCATCGTCATGTCCTTCGCCGCCCTCGACGACGCCGAACGCGCCGCCCACCGGCCCCGCGTCGTGCACGTCGACCAGGCCAACCGCGTCGTCGCCCTCGGCACCGACCCGGCCGCACCGGTGCCGGGCGAGCCCCACCAGCTCTCCGGCGCCCTCACCGCGACCGCGCCGGGCGCCACCCCGAACCCGCCGCACCAGGAGAGGAACTGAGCCATGGCCAACCCCTTCGACGACGAGAACGGCGTCTTCCGCGTCCTGGTCAACGACGAGGGCCAGTACTCGCTGTGGCCCGACTTCGCCCCCGTCCCGGCGGGCTGGGACACCGTCCACGGGCCCGGCACCCGGGCCGCCTGCCTCGACCACATCGAGGCGAACTGGACGGACATGCGACCGCGCGGCCTCGCCGAGGCGATGCGCAGGACCGGGGAGTGACGGCGGCCCGCCCGGCGGTGGCGGACGTCCTGCCGCTGTCGCCGACCCAGGAGGGCATGGTCTTCCACGCCCGCTACGACGACCGGGCCCCCGACGTCTACACCGGCCAGCTCGTCGCCCGCCTCGAAGGGCCGCTGGACGCCGACCGGATGCGGGCCGCGGCCGAGGCACTGGTCGCCCGGCACGCCAACCTGCGCGCCGCGTTCCGCACCCAGCGCTCGGGCCGACCCGTCCAGGTGGTGCGCACCGAGGTCCGCACCCCCTGGCGGACCAGCGACCTGAGCGCCTTACCGCGTCCGGAGCGCGAGGACGCCTTCGAGCGGCTGCTCGCCGCCGACCTCGGCACGCCGTTCGACCTGGCCAGGCCGCCCCTGCTCCGCTTCCACCTGGTCGCCTTCGGCGCCCGGGACCACCGGCTGCTGCTCTCCTCGCACCACCTGCTCTGGGACGGCTGGTCGGCGCCGATCCTGGTGCGCGAGCTGTTCCAGCTCTACACCTCGGGCGGCGACCTCACCGCACTGCCCCGGGTGCGTCCCTACCGCGACTACCTGGCCTGGCTCGCTCGGCAGGACCGGGACGCGGCGCTGCGCGCCTGGGCCGACGCGCTGACCGGCCTCGACGGCCCGTCGCTGGTCGCGCCCGCCGCCCGCGACCTGCCCGCGGGCCGCCCCGAACGCCTCGTGACCCGGCTGACCGAGGAGACCACGGCCGCCCTCACCGCCGCCGCCCGCGCCCGCGGACTGACCGTGAGCAGCGTCCTGCAGGGCCTCTGGGCGATCCTGCTCGGCCGCCTCACCGGCCGCACCGACGTCGTCCTCGGCGCCACCGTCTCCGGCCGCGACGCCGACCTGCCCGGCATCGAGTCCATGGTCGGCCTGTTCATCAACACCCTCCCGGTCCGGGTCCGGCTGCGCCCCGGGGAACCCCTCGCCGACCTGCTCACCCGCGTCCAGGGCGAACAGTCCGCGCTCCTCGACCACCGGCACCTCGGCCTCGCCGACATCCAGCGCGCCGCCGGACACGGCGTCCTCTTCGACACCCTGCTCGTCTTCGAGAGCTATCCCATCGACGACGACGGCATCGCCCGTGCCCTCGACGGCCTCCGCATGACGGACGTCTCTGTCCGGGACGCCACCCACTACCCGCTGGCCCTCACCGCCCTGCCCGGCCCGCGCCTCACCCTCACCCTGAGCCACCGGCCGGGCGTCGTCGACACCGCGGCCGCCACCTCCGTCGCCCGGCAACTCGACGCGCTGATCGACGACTTCGTCCGGCACCCGGAGCGCCCGGTCGCCCGGCTCGGCACCCCGCGGCGGTCCGACACCCCGCCCGCGACCCGCGCGGCCTCCCACCCCGCCGTCCGCGCCCTCGTCGAGGAACAGGCCGCCCGCACCCCCGGCGCCCCCGCCGTCCGGCACGGCGACACCACCCTCACCTACGCCGAACTCGACGCCCGCGCCGACCGGTTGGCCGCCGCGCTTACCGCACGCGGAGCGGGCCCCGAGACCGTCGTCGCCGTCGCCCTGCCGCGCACCCCCGACCTGGTCGTGGCGCTGGTCGCCGTCCTCAAGTCGGGCGCCGCCTGCCTCCCCGTCGACCCCGGCTACCCGGCCGAGCGCATCGCCCTCATGCTCGGGGACGCCGACCCCCGCCTGGTGATCTGCTCGCCCGCCACCGCACGGGAGTCGGGCATCGACCCGCAGACCGTGTGCCCGCCGGACGCGTCCGCCGCCCGCCGCGGACCGCGCCCCCCGCTCTCCCCCGACAACCCCGCCTACCTGATCTTCACCTCCGGCTCCACCGGCCGCCCCAAGGGCGTCCTCGGCACCCAGCGCGCCCTCGCCAACCGGCTCCTGTGGGGCCGCGCGCTCCTGACCGACGGCACACCGGGCGTCCGGCTCGCCAAGAGCCCGGTCAGCTTCATCGACGGACTCACCGAGATCCTCGGCGCGCTCGTCAACGGCGACACCCTCGTCCTCGCCGACGACGAGGCCACCGGCGACCCGCGCGCGCTCGCCGCCCTCGCCGACGCCCACGGCGCCACCGTGCTCACCGCCGTCCCCAGCCTCTACGCGAGCCTCCTCGAATCGGCCCCGCCGGACGCCTTCGCCACCGTCCGCACCTGGATCTCCAGCGGCGAGGCCCTGCCCGGTGCGCTCGCCGAGGCGATCACCCGGCGCTGGCCGGGCGCCCGGCTGGTCAACCTCTACGGCTGCTCCGAGGCCGCCGGGGACAGCCTCGCCCACACCTGGGACGGCACCCCCGCGCTCGGCCACCCCGTCACCGGCACCCGGGTCCACGTCCTCGACCCGTTCCTCGCCCCCGCGCCCGTCGGCGCGACCGGCGAGCTGTACCTCGCGGGCGACGGCCTGGCCCGCGGCTACCTCGGCCGACCCGCGCGCACCGCCGAACGGTTCGTCGCCGACCCCTTCGGACCGCCCGGCGCCCGCCTCTACCGCACCGGCGACCTGGCCAGGCAACGGGCCGACGGCACCGTCGAGTTCCTCGGGCGGGCCGACGACCAGGTCAAGATCCGGGGCGTGCGGGTGGAGCCGGGCGAGGTCGAGGCGGCGGCCCGCGCCCTGCCCGGCGTCGGGCAGGCAGCCGCCGTCGCCCGCGCCGACGGCCCCGGCCCGGCCCGGCTCGTCGTCTACCTCGTCCCCGAACCCGGCGCCGCCCTCGACGCCCTCGCCCTGCGGCGCGCCCTCGCCGAGCGGCTGCCCGCGCCCCTGGTGCCCTCCGCCGTCGTCCCGCTGGACGCCCTGCCGCTCACCCCGAGCGGCAAACTCGACCGACGCGCCCTGCCCGCACCGGACTTCACCGCCGCGCGCGGCCACGCCCCGCCGCGCACCGCGCGGGAGAAGGTGCTGTGCGGCCTCTTCGGTGAGGTGCTCGGCCTCGAACAGGTCGGCGTCCACGACGACTTCTTCGAACTCGGCGGCGACAGCATCGTCTCCGTCCGGCTCGCCGACCGGGCCCGCAGGGCGGGACTCGCCCTCACCCCACGGGACGTGTTCACCCTCCGCACCCCCGAAGGTCTCGCCGCCGCCCTGCCGGACGGACCGGGGCCCGCGGAGGCGGAGTTCACCGCGACCGCCGCGCCGCTCGTGACGCTCAGCGCGGCGCAGCTCGACAACGTCAAGGCGAGGTGGAGGAGCCGATGAGCAAGGAGCCCGGGGACGACGGTTCCCTGGTCGAGGACGTACTGCCGCTCTCCCCGCTCCAGCAGGGGCTGCTCTTCCACGCCCTGTTCGACGAGGGCGCCCAGGACATCTACACCATGCAGACCGTGGTGGAGATCGAGGGGCCGCTGCGCCCCGCGCTGCTGCGCGCCGCCGCCGAGGAACTGCTCGCCCGGCACGCCACCCTGCGCGGCGCCTTCCTCCACGAGGACCTCGACGAACCGGTCCAGGTCGTCCTCAAGCAGGTCCCCGTCGACTGGAAGCAGGCCGAGGCCGCCGACGACGCGGCCGCCGACGCCCTGGCCGCCGCCGACGCCACCGCCCGCTTCGACCTCACCGACCCGCCGCTGCTGCGTCTCACCCTCGTCGACCGCGGCGCCGGCCGGCACCAGCTGATCCTCACCAACCACCACCTCCTGCTGGACGGCTGGTCGGTGCCGCTGCTGGTGCGTGAACTCCTCCAGCTCTACGCCGCTCTGCGCACCCCCGCCGAGGCCGTCCCGCCGCCCCCCGTCCGCCCGTACCGCGACTTCCTCGCCTGGCTCGCCTCCCGCGACCGGGACGCCTCGGGCCTCGCCTGGCGCCGGGCCCTCGCCGGTGCCGCGCCCACCCTGCTCGCGCCGACCGCCCCCGGACCCGTCCCGGTCCGCCCCGAACTGCACACCCTGCGCCTCTCCGAGGAACTCACCGACCGGGTGAGGGAGCTGGCCCGCGCCCTGGGCGTCACCGTCAACACCGTGGTGCAGGGCCTGTGGGCGCTGCTGCTCGCCCGCCTCACCGGCCGCGACGACGTGGTGTTCGGCGCCACCGTCGCCGGGCGGCCCGCCGAACTCGCCGGTGCCGACACCATGATCGGCCTGTTCATCAACACCGTGCCGGTCCGGGTCGCCGTACCGCCCGCCGAACCGGCCGCCGCCTACCTGCGCCGACTCCAGGGCGAACAGGCCGACCTGATGGAGCATCAGCACCTGGGGCTGACCGAGATCCAGCGGCTGGCGGGCGCGGGCGACCTCTTCGACACCCTGCTCGTCTTCGAGAACTACCCGATCGACGAGGCGTCCGTCGCCGAGGCCGAGGCCCGCGCCGGGCTGCGCATCACCGGCGTCGAGGGGTCGGGGGCCACCCACTACCCGCTGACCCTGGCGGTCCTCGCCGAGCAACGCCTCGGCGTCGTCCTGGAGTTCAGGCCCGACTGTTTCGACCGGCCCGCCGTGACGGAACTCGCCGACCGGTTCGAGCGCGTACTGCGCGCCGTCGTCGCCGATCCCGCGCTGCCGCTGGCCGCCCTCGACGTCCTCGCCCCCGACGAACGCGCCCGTCTCCTCGCGCTCGGCGCCGGACCGCGGCTGCCCGCCGGTCCCGCCACCCTGCCCGAGATCCTCCAGGCGCAGACCGCCGCCACCCCGGACGCCGTCGCGGTCGTCGGGGCGGGGGAGCGGCTGACCTTCGCCGAACTGAACGCCCGCGCCAACCGGCTGGCCCGCCTCCTCGTCGGCCTGGGCGCGGGACCCGAAAAGATCGTCGCGCTGTCCCTGCCGCCCGTGCCCGACACGCTCACCGCGCTGCTCGCCGTGCAGAAGGCGGGCGCCGCCTACCTGCCCCTGGACCCCGCCTGGCCGGGCGAGCGGATCGCCGGGATGCTCGCCGACGCCCGCCCGGTCGCCCTGATCGCCGTCGACGCGACCGCGCCCGACGACGACACCCTGGTCGGCGTCCCGCTGCTGCGGCTCGACGACCCGGCCGTGCGCGAGCGCGCCGCCGCGGCCGACCCGCGCGACCTCACCGACGCCGACCGGCTCGCGCCCGTGCACCCCGAACACCCGGCCTACGTCATCTACACCTCTGGCTCCACCGGCCGCCCCAAGGCCGTCCTCGTCCCGCAGCGCGCCATCGTCAACCTCTTCACCGCCCACCACGCCGCCCTGCACACCCCCGCCGCGGCGGCCGTCGGCGGACGGGCGCTGCGGATCGGGCACGCCTGGCCGACCGCCTTCGACGCCTCCTGGCAGCCGATGCTGTGGATGTTCGCCGGACACGAACTGCACCTGGTGCCCGAGGATGTGCGCCGCGACCCCGCCGCCCTGCGCGCCTTCCTCGCCGAGCACGCCATCGAGTTCATCGAGCTGTCCCCGTCCCTGCTCGGCGAGCTCGTCGCCCAAGGAGACGACTGGCAGGCCGAGTTGAAGGTCCTCGGGGTCGGCGGCGAAGCCGTGCCGCCCGACCTGTGGCGCACCCTGCGCGCCACCGACGGGCTCAGCGCGCACAACCTGTACGGCCCCACCGAGTGCACCGTCGACTCCGCCGACTGCGACCTCGCGCTCGGCGACCGTCCCGCCATCGGCCGCCCGGTCGGCGGCGCCACCCTCTACGTCCTCGACGGACACCTCAACCCGGTCCCGGTCGGCGTCGACGGCGAGCTGTACATCGCGGGCGCCGGACTCGCCCGCGGCTACCTCGGCCGCCCCGGCGCCACCGCCGACCGCTTCGTCGCCGACCCGTTCGCCGACCGGCCCGGCGCCCGCATGTACCGCACCGGCGACATCGCCCGGTGGACCGGCGGCGGCCTGGTCGAGTGCCTGGGCCGCGTCGACGACCAGGTGAAGATCCGCGGCTACCGCGTCGAACCCGGCGAGATCGAGACCGTCCTCCTCGACCACCCCCTGGTCGACCGCGCCGCCGTCGTCGTCCGCGAGGACGCGCCCGGCGTCCGGCGGCTGGTCGCCTACCTGGTGACGGCAGCGGACGCGCCGGACGCTGCCGGGACGGCCGACCTGCTGCGCCGGGACGTCGCCGCCGTCCTGCCCGACTACATGGTCCCGTCGGCCTTCGTCACCGTCGACGGCTTCCCGCTCACCCTCAACGGGAAGCTCGACACCGCCGCGCTGCCGCCCCCCGCGCACACCGCGGGCCCCGCGGCCCAGCCCCCGCGCGGCCCGGACGAGGAACGGCTCGCCGTCCTCTTCGCCCAGGTCCTCGGCCTGGAATCGCTCGGCGTCCACGACAGCTTCTTCGCCCTCGGCGGCGACAGCATCGTCTCCATGCGGCTGGTCGCCCAGGCCCGCGCGGCGGGCCTCGCCCTCTCCCCGCGCGACGTCTTCGACCATCCGACGGTCGCCGCCCTGGCCGCCCTAGCCCGGCCCGCGACACCCCGCGCCGCCGCCGACCCGGACGCCGGGACCGGCGAGATACCCCTGACACCGATGCTCGCCTGGCTCACCGGGCGCGGTGGCCCGCTGCGCGGACTCAGCCAGGCACGGTTCCTGCGGACACCGCCCGGCCTCGACCTCGACGGGCTGCACCGCACCGTCCAGGCCGTCCTCGACCGGCACGACCTGCTGCGCGCCACCCTCACCCGGGACGGCGACGGGACCTGGCGGCTGCGCGCCGCGCCCCCGGGCTCCGCCCGCGCCGCCGACCAGGTGCGGCGGATCGACGCCGGGACGCTCGACCACACCGCCATGGGCACCCTGGTGCCCGACGCGTTCGACGACCTGGTCGCCGAACTGGACCCGGCCACCGGGGCCGTCGCCCGGTTCCTCTGGTTCGACGGCGGCGCGGACCGCGAGGGACGGCTCCTGGTGGTCCTGCACCACCTCGTCACCGACGCCGCGTCCTGGGGCGTCCTGGTCGCCGACCTCGCCGCCGCCTGGGAGGGGACCGCGCTCTCCCCGCCCGGCACCTCCTTCAAGGAGTGGGCCGAGGGACTGCGCGCGGAGGCCACCGCGCCCCGCCGCACCGCCGAACTCCCCTTCTGGCGGCGGATGTCCGACCGTCCGGAACCGGTCCTCGGCGCCCACCGGCTCGACCCGTCCACCGACACCCGCGACACCGTCCGCCGCCACTGGACGACCCACCCCGCCGACCTCACCGGCCCCGTCCAGGAGACCCTGCTCACCGCCCTCGCCGTCGCCGTCCCCGACTGGCGGCGCGCCCTCGGCCGCCCGGGGCCCGACGCCTCCGTCCTCATCGCCCTCGAAGGACACGGCCGGGAGGAGCAACTCCTGCCGGGCGCCGACCTGTCCGCCACCCTCGGCTGGTTCACCAGCGTCTTCCCGGTCCGCCTCGACCCCGGCGACGGACCCCCCGAGGACCGGGTCCGCCGGATCTCCGACCAGCTCGCCGCGCTGCCCGACAAGGGCGTCGGCCACGGACTGCTGCGCCACCTCAACCCGGAGACGGCCGCCGTCCTCGCCGAACTCCCCGAACCCCAGATCGAGTTCAACTACCTCGGCCGGATGACCCTGGGCGAGCGCCGGGACAGCGCCGTCTTCACCAGCGCGCCCGAGACCGGCGCGATGGGCAGCGGCGCCGACCCCGGCACGCCCGCCCCTACCCGCTGGTCGTCGACGCCGTGCTCACCGACGGCGAACTCTCCCTCTGCTGGCAGTGGCCGGAGCGCCTCTTCACCGAGGACGAGATCCAGCTCCTGGCCGGACTCTGGACGGCCGCACTCGAACCGCTGCTGAAAGGCGGAGCCCTGTGACCCGCACCGACGCCGCCCCCGGCGACCTCGCCGCCCGCAAGCGCGAACTGCTGCGCCGCCGACTGGAGACGGCGGGCCTGGCCGGGACCGGCGCCCGCGCCGAACGCGTCCCGCGCCGCCCCGCCGACGCCGGACCGCTGCCGCTGTCGTACGCCCAGTCGCGGATGTGGCTGCTCCAGCAGCTCGACCCGGACAGCCCCGCCTACAACGTGTGCCTCGCCGTCCGGCTGCGCGGCCCGCTGGACCCGGCCGCCCTGCGCACCGCGTTCGAGGGCCTCCTCGACCGGCACGAGGTGCTGCGCACCCGCTTCCCCGTCACCGCCGACGGCACCCCCGAACAGGTCGTCGACCCCACCGCCGTACTGGAGTTCACCACCGCCGACCTCGGCGGGCTCGCCCCCGGCGCCCGGGACGAACGGGCCGACGCGCTCGCCAGGGCCGCCTCCGCGACCCCCTTCGACCTCGCCGCCGACCACCCGCTGCGCACCCTGCTGATCCGCCGCGCCGACGACGACCACACCCTCGTCCTGACGGTGCATCACATCGCGTGGGACGGCGGCACGTTCAACGCCCTCTCCGCCGACCTGAGCGCCCTCTACCGGGCCGCCGCCACCGGCACCCCCGCCGATCTCGCGCCGCTGCCCCTGCAGTACGCCGACTTCGCCCACTGGCAGCGCGACGCCTGGACCGACGAACGGCTCGCCGACCACCTCGCCCACTGGCGCACGGCCCTCGTCCCGCCGCCCCGCCCGCTCGCCCTGCCCACCGACGCGCCCCGCGCGGCCCACCCCGTCCCGATCGGCGACCGGCGCTTCCGCACCTTCGCGCCCGAGGTCACCGACCGGCTCACCGCCTTCGCCCGCGCCACCGGCGCCACCCCCTTCATGGTCCTCCTCGCGGGCCTCGCCGCCCTGCTGCACCGCACCACGGGCGCCACCGACGTGCCGATCGGCTCGGCCGTCATGAGCCGCGACCTGCCCGGCCTCGAACAGCTGATCGGCAACTTCGGCAACACCCTCGCCCTCCGCGCCGACCTCGCGGGCGACCCCGGCTTCGGCGAACTCGTCGAGCGGGTCCGCCGGACGTGCACCGACGGGTACGCCCACCAGGACATGCCGTTCGACCGGCTGGTGGAGCTGCTGAAGCCGGAACGGCACCCGGGCCGCGCCGTCTACTTCGACGTCATGCTCCTCTTCCTCACCCAGGGCCTCGAAGGGCCCCGGCTGCCCGGGGTGAGCGCCGAGTGGGAGACCGTCCACAACGACACGACCCAGTTCGACCTCTCCCTGGAGGCGTTCCTCACCGGGGGCCGCCTGCGCATCGAGGCCACCCACCGCGCGGGACTGTTCACCGCCGACACCGTGGACCGCCTCCTCGGCCATCTGGAGACCCTTCTCGCGGACGCCCTCGCCGACCCCGAACGCCCGGTCTCCCGGCTGGCGTTGATGACCGGTCCTGAGCGGCGCCGGGTGCTGGCCGAGTGGAACGACACCGCGCACCCGGTCCCCGCCGCCACCCTCACCGGCCTCCTCGACCGGCAGGCCCGCCTCACCCCCGACGCGCTCGCCCTCGTCGCCGACGGCACCCGGCTCGACCACGCGGAACTGCACGCCCGCGCCAACCGGCTCGCCCGTCTGCTGACCGGCCGCGGCGTCGGCCCGGAGAGCGTGGTCGGCGTCGCCCTCGACCGCGGCCCCGACCTGGTGGTGACGCTCCTCGCCGTCCTCAAGGCGGGCGCCGCCTACCTGCCGCTGGACACCGGATACCCCGCCGACCGCCTCACCTTCATGATCGAGGACGCGGCTCCCGCCCTCGTCGTCACCACCACCGGCGCGCTGCCCGCCCACCCGGCACCCGCCCTGCTCCTCGACGACCCGCACACCCGCGAGCGGACCGCCGCCCTGTCCGGCGCCGAACTCACCGACGCCGACCGGCCGCGCCCCCTCGACCCGCGCCACCCCGCCTACGTCATCTACACGTCCGGCTCCACCGGCCGCCCCAAGGGCGCGGTCGTCGACCACCGGGCCGTCGTCAACCGGCTGCTGTGGATGCAGGACACCTACCGGCTCGGCCCCGGCGAACGGGTGCTGCAGAAGACGCCGGCCGGTTTCGACGTCTCCGTCTGGGAGTTCTTCTGGCCGCTGATCACCGGCGCCGCCCTGGTGCTCGCCCGGCCCGGCGGCCACCGCGACCCGGCCCACCTCGCCGCGCTGACCCGCGAACAGCACGTCACCACCGCCCACTTCGTCCCCTCCATGCTCCGCGTCTTCCTCGACGACCCGGCCGTGGAAGGCGTCCGCGGCATCCTCGACCGGGTGGTGTGCAGCGGCGAGGCCCTGCCGACCGACCTCGCCGACCGCTGCCTCGCCCTGCTGCCGGGCACCCGCCTGCACAACCTGTACGGACCCACCGAGGCCACGGTCGACGTCACCGCCTGGTCCTGCGCGGAGGGCACCAGCTCGGCGGGCGGCTCCGTCCCCGTCGGCCGCCCGGTGTGGAACACCCGCACCCTCGTCCTCGACGCGTCCCTGCACCCCGTCCCGCCCGGCACCCCGGGCGAGCTGTACCTGGCGGGCGTCCAGCTCGCCCGCGGCTACCTCGCCCGCCCCGCCCTGACCGCCGCCCGCTTCGTCGCCGACCCCTACGGCCCGCCCGGCACCCGCCTCTACCGCACCGGCGACCTGGCCCGCTGGACCGCGGACGGAGCGCTGGAGTTCCTCGGCCGCACCGACGACCAGGTCAAGATCCGCGGCGTCCGGGTGGAACCCGCCGAGGCCGAGGCCGCCACCGCCGCCCTGCCCGGCGTCTCCCAGGGCGCCGTGACGGTACGTCAGGACCCGTCCGGAGAAGCCGCTCTGGTGGCGTACGTCGTCCCGCGCCCCGGCGCCGCACTGGCCCCGCTCCAGGTGCGCCAGGACCTCAGGGCCACCCTCCCCGAGCAGCTCCTGCCGACCGCCGTGGTCGTCCTGGACGCGCTCCCGCTCACCCCCAACGGCAAACTCGACCGCGCCGCCCTGCCCGCGCCCGACCTCGCGGGCCTCACCACCGCGACCGCGCCCCGCACCGACGCCGAGGCCCGCCTCTGCGCGCTCATCGCCGACCTGCTCGGACTGCCGTCCATCGGCGTCCACGACGAGTTCTTCGCACTCGGCGGCCACTCCGTCCTCGCCACCCGCCTGGTCGCCCGGGTCCGCACCGAACTCGGCGCCGAGATCCCGCTGCGCGCCGTCTTCGACACCCCGACCGCCGCCGCCCTCGCCCCGCTGCTCAGCACCCCCGCCGACCGGCGCCCCGCCCTCGCACCGGCCGAGCGCCCCGACCCGCTGCCGCTCTCCTCCGCCCAGGCCAGGCTCTGGTTCCTGCACCGCATGGAGGGCCCGAGCCCCACCTACAACCTGCCCACCGCCCTGCGCCTGACCGGACCCCTCGACCCGGCGGCCCTGCACGCGGCGCTCGACGACGTGGTGGCCCGCCACGAGGCGCTGCGCACCGTCTTCCCCGACGACGACGGCACGCCCCGGCAGTCCGTGCTCCCCGCCGGCCTGGCCCCCGTGCCCTTCACCACGGTGACCGCCGCGCCCGACCGGCTCGACACCCTCCTCGCCGCGGCCTGCGCCCGCCCCTTCGCGCTGGACACCGAGATCCCGGTCCGCGCCACCCTCTACGCCCTCGCGCCCGACGAGCACGTCCTGCTGCTGCTCATGCACCACATCGCCAGCGACGGCTGGTCGGCCGCACCGCTCCTCGCCGACCTGGAGACGGCCTACCTCGCCCGCCGGGACGGCACCGCGCCCGACTGGGCCCCGCTGCCCGTGCAGTACGCCGACCACACCCTCTGGCAGCGCCGCGAACCCCACGACCGCGAGGCCCAACTCGCCTACTGGACGGCCGCGCTGGCGGGACTGCCCGAGGAACTGCAACTGCCCGTCGACCGGCCGCGCCCCGCCGTCGCCGGGCACCGGGCCGGGGCCGTCGACCTCGCCCTCGGCCCGGACGTCCACGCGGCCCTCGCCGACCTGGCCGCCGAGGCGGGCGGAACCGTCTTCATGGCGCTCCAGTCCGCCCTCGCCGTCCTCCTCGCCCGCCTCGGCGCGGGCGACGACATCCCGCTCGGCACCCCGGTCGCCGGGCGCGAGGACCCCCAACTCGACGCACTGATCGGCCTGTTCGTCAACACGCTGGTGCTGCGCACCGACGTCTCCGGCGCCCCGACCTTCCGCGAGCTGCTGGCCCGGGTCCGGGAGACCGACCTCGACGCCTACGCCCACCAGCAGCTTCCCTTCGAGCAGTTGGTCGACGCGCTCGCCCCGACCCGCTCGACGGGACGCCACCCCCTCTTCCAGGTGATGATCGCCCACCAGCAGGCCCCCGCGGCGGAACGGGACTTCGCCGGCCTGGTCCTCAACGAGCGCCGGGTGCCCTTCCACACCGCCAAGACCGACCTCGCCCTGCACCTCTTCGAACACGGCGACCGCGACGGGATCAGCGGCGCCCTGGTGCACAGCCTCGACCTCTACGACCACGACACCGCGCGGGACCTGGCCGACCGGTTCGTCCGGCTGGTCACCGACCTCGCCCGGCACCCCGACCGGCCGGTCGCCGACACCGACCTCCTCACCCCCGCCGAACGGCGCACCCTGCTGGGGGAGTGGAACGACACCGCCCACCCCATGCCCGTCACCACCCTCACCGCCCTCTTCGAGGAGCAGGCCGCGACGACCCCGCGGCTGCCCGCCGTCGAACACGGCACCCCGGGCGGACGATCCCTCACCTACGCGGAGCTGAACGCCCGCGCCAACGCCCTCGCCCGGCGGCTCACCGCCCTCGGCGTCGGACCCGAGCACCGGGTCGGCATCCATCTCGAACGGTCCGTGGAGATGGTCGTCGCGCTGCTCGCCGTCCTCAAGGCGGGCGGTGCCTTCGTCCCGCTGGAACCCGGCTGGCCCGCCCGCCGGATCGCCGAGGTGTGCCGGGGCGCCGCGCTCAGCGCCGTCCTCGGCCGCCCCGGCGACGAGCGGGTCCTCGGCGACGACGCGCCGCCGGTCGTCCCCGTCGACCTCGGCGGCCCGGTCCCGCGGGCCGGGAACCTCGGCGTCGAGGTCGACCCGGAAGGACTCGCCTACGTCATCCACACCTCGGGCTCCACCGGCGTCCCGAAGGGCGCGATGATCCGCCACCGGGCCATCGCCCACCGCCTGCTGTGGCAGCGCGGCCTGCTCGGCTTCGGCAGCGACGACGCCGCGCTGTTCAAGGCGCCGCTCGGCTTCGACATCTCCATCAACGAGATCTTCCTGCCGCTGGTGCACGGCGGCCGGGTGATCGTCGCCGAACCCGGCGGCGAACGGGACGTCGACTACCTCCTCGACACCGTCGAACGCCACCGGGTCACCTTCACCTACCTCGTCTCCTCGATGCTCGACCTGCTCCTGGAACAGGACGGCTTCGCCCACCGGGCCCGCTCGCTGCGGCACGTGTGGTGCGGCGGCGAGGTCCTCACCCCCGAACTCTTCGCCCGCTTCCGCGCCGTCAGCCCCGCCGTCATGTACCACGGCTACGGACCCGCCGAGGCGACCATCGGCGTCAGCCACGTCGTCTACCGCACCGGGGCGATCCGCAGCGCCGTCTCCATCGGCCGCCCCAACACCAACACCCGCCTCTACGTCCTCGACGAACGCCTGCGCCCGACCCCGGTCGGCGTGCCCGGCGAGCTGTACGCCGCAGGCGTCTACCTCGGCCGCGGCTACGTCAACGATCCGCGCCGCACCGCCGACCACTGGGTGGCCGACCCCTTCGGACCGCCCGGCGAACGCCTCTACCGCACCGGCGACCTGGTCAGCTGGCAGCGCGACGGCACCCTGGAGTTCCTCGGCCGCGCCGACAACCAGGTCAAGATCCGCGGCATGCGGATCGAACTGGAGGAGATCGAGGCCGTCCTCGAACAGCACCCGCGGGTCAGGCGGTCCGTCGTGGTGGTCAGGCAGGACACGCCCGGCCCCAAACAGCTCGCCGGCTACCTCGTCGCCGCGGGCGACCCCCCGGCCCCGGCCGACGTCCGCGACTGGCTGCGCGAACGCGTCCCCGAACACATGGTCCCGCTCACCCTCACCGTCCTGGACGCCTTCCCGCTCATGCCGTCCGGCAAGGTCGACCGCAGGAACCTGCCCCGGCCCGAGCCCGCGACCGGCGGCGCCCCCGCCACCCGGGCCCCCGCGAACGAGCGCGAACGGCGCCTGACCGACCTGTTCGCCACCGTCCTCGGCCTCACCGACGTCGACGTCGACGCGAACTTCTTCGCACTCGGCGGCGACAGCATCGTCTCCATCCGCCTGGTCACCCTGGCCAGGAAGGAAGGACTCGCGCTCAGCCCGCGGCAGATCTTCCAGACCCCCACCCCGGCGGGCCTCGCCGCCGCCGCGGCCACCCCCGAGCCCTCCGCGCCCGGCCCCGCCGACGACCCCACCGGCCCCCTCGACCTCACCCCGGTGATGCGCTGGACGGCCGGTCAGGACGGCACCTGGGACGGCCTCGCCCAGGCGGTCCTGCTGGTCACCCCGCCCGGCCTCACCCACGACACGCTCCGCACCGTGCTCGCCGCCGTCGTCGACCGCCACCCCGTGCTGCGCGCCCGGCTGACCGGCGAGGGCCGCCTGGAGGTACCGGCGGAGGGCGACGCCCCGGCCGACCTCCCGCTCACCCGGGCGACCGGGACCGACGTCGACGCCCTGCTCGCCGAGACCGCCGCCCACCTCGACCCGCGCGCCGGACGGATGCTCGCCGCCGTCTGGTGCGAACCCGCCGACGACCGGCCCGGACGGCTGCTCCTGGTCGCCCACCACCTCGTCGTCGACGGTGTCTCCTGGCGGATCATCGGCACCGACCTGGCCGACGCCTGGCAGCGCACCCGGGACGGCCTGCCCGCCGCGCCCCGCCGCACCGGCACCTCCTTCCGCACCTGGAGCCGGCTGCTCGCCGAAGAGGCCGTCCGGCCCGAACGCGTCGCCGAACTCCCGCACTGGGTCGCGGCGTTGGAGTCCGCGCCACCGCTCCTCGACCGACAGCTCGGCCCGGCGGCCACCGTGCGCGAGCGCACCCTCGTCCTCCCCGAGGACGTCACCACCGCCCTGCTCACCACCCTCCCCGCCGCCTACCGCGCCGCCGCGCCGGACGTCCTGCTCACCGGCCTCGCGCTCGCCGTCGCCGCCTGGCGCGCGGAACGGGCCGAGCCGGGACGGGCGTTGCTCGTCGGCGTGGAGGGCCACGGCCGCGTCGAGGACGCCGTCGGCGGCGACGGCGTCGACCTGTCCACCACCGTCGGCTGGTTCACCACCTTCCACCCCGTCGGCATCGACCCGGGCCCCCTCGACCTCGACGACGCGCTCGACGGCGGCCCCGCCGCGGGCCTCGCCCTCAAGCGCGTCAAGGAGCAACTGCGCGCGGTACCCGGCCAGGGCCTCGGCTACGGCCTGCTGCGCCACCTCAACCCCGGCACCGCGCCCGCCCTGGAGAAGCTGCCCCAGCCCCAGATCGGCTTCAACTACCTGGGCCGCTTCGCCGCCTCGGACTCCGCCGAGGAGCCGTGGGAACTCGCCCCGGAGGCACCGGTGTTGCGCGTCCCGCCGGACGGTGACCGGCCCGCCGGGTTCGGCCTGGAGATCAACGCGGTGGCCGTCGGCACGGCGGACGCCACCCGGCTGCACCTGCTCGCCGGTTGGCCCTCGGCGTTCCTCGTGCCCGCCGAGGCCGACCGGCTGCTCGCCCTGTGGGAACGGGCCCTGCGCGGCCTCGCCCGGCACGCCGGCACCACCCCGGACGCCGGACTCACCCCCTCCGACCTCCCCCTGGTCGACCTGACCCAGGAGGACATCGACGACTTCGAGAACGACGACTTCGAGAACGACGCGTTCGAGGACGACGACTTCGGTGACGGCGGCTTCGACGACGCCGTCAGCCGCGCGGACGCAGACCGCGAGGGCGTCGCGGAGAACAACCCCTGAGACACCCGGGGGCCCCGGGATCCCCCGGGACCGCCCGGACCCCTGACATCCCCTGACATTTCTGGCCCCAGATCCCCGAGCCCTTCGAACCCCCTTGAGACTCCCGAGACTTCCGAGGGACACCCGAGATGACATCCCCCGACGGACCCCACCCCTGGCAGCGGAGGAACCGGTGACGCAGCACCCCCCGACCCCGGACGAACTCCTGCGCTCGGTCACCGACGCGCTGCGTCCTGACGACACCCCGCCGAGCGCCGACGACAGCCTCATTGCCTGGGGCCTCGACTCGATCACCCTGATGCGGATCGCGGGCGGCTGGCGCAAGCAGGGCGTCCGCGTCAGCTTCGCCGAACTCGCCAAGGAGCCCACCCTGCGCGCCTGGCGGGCCCTCCTGGAGGCGGCCGGACCCGCGCCCGCCCCGCCGCCCGCCCCGCCCCGGCCCCCGCCGAGCCCGGCGAGCCGTTCCCGCTCGCCGTCATGCAGCACGCCTACTGGATCGGCCGCGGCGACGACACCACCCTGGGCTCCGTCGCCGCCCACCTGTACGTCGAGTTCGACGGCACGGACGTCGACCCGGCCCGTCTCGACACCGCCGTCCGCGCCCTCGCCGCCCGGCACGGCATGCTCCGCGCCCGCTTCACCGACGACGGCCGCCAGCAGATCCTGCCCGAGCCCGCCCGCCCCGGCACGGTCGTCCACGACCTGCGCGACCTCGACCAGGAGACGGCCGAGGCCCGCCTGGAGGAGATCAGGCAGGCCGCCTCGCACGCCCGGCTCGACGTCGCCGCGGGCGAGGTCTCCTCGGTCCAGCTCTCCCTGCTGCCCGGCGGCGCCACCCGGCTGCACGTCGACGTCGACATGCTCGCCGCCGACGCGCTCAGCTACCGGGTGCTCCTCTCCGACCTCGCCGCGCTCTACCTCAGCCCCGGGACCCCGCTGCCCGAGATCCGCACCAGCTACCCGGAGTACCTCGCCGAACGGCGCGAGGTGCGGCGGCTGAGCCGGGAGCAGTCGCGGGACTGGTGGGCCGAACGGGTGCCCGAGCTGCCCGCGGCGCCCGCGCTCCCGCTCGTCCCGGAGGCCGAACGCGCCGACCCCACCCGGGTCACCCGGCGCCACCACTGGCTGCCGCCCGAGGAGAAGCGGCGCCTGGCCGACCGCGCCCACCGGCACGGCCTCACCCCCGCCATGGCCGTCGCGACCGCCTTCTCCGAGGTGCTCGCCGCCTGGAGCGGACAGCAGCGGTTCCTGCTCAACGTGCCCATGTTCGACCGCAGGGGCTCGCACCCCGATGTCGACCTGCTCGTCGGCGACTTCACCAGCTCCGTGCTGCTCGATGTCGACCTCGGCGGCCGGGGGACCTTCACCGAGCACGCCAGACGGCTCCAGGACCGGATGCAC
Organism: Streptomyces sp. SolWspMP-5a-2; assembly: GCF_900091845.1. Classification (GTDB taxonomy): domain Bacteria; phylum Actinomycetota; class Actinomycetes; order Streptomycetales; family Streptomycetaceae; genus Streptomyces; species Streptomyces doudnae. The sequence continues at coordinate 30,621 of NZ_FMCI01000041.1, read as the reverse complement.
ACCGACGCGGCCCACGCCGACTACTCGGGCGTCGAGGTGCTGCGCGACCTGACCCGCTTCCACGGCGAACAGGTGCTGGCACCCGTCGTGTTCACCAGCGCCCTCAACCTGGGCGAGCTGTTCGACACCGGCGTCACCCGCTCCTTCGGCACCCCGGCCTGGATCGTCTCGCAGGGCCCGCAGGTCCTGCTCGACGCCCAGGTCACCGAGGTCGACGGCGGTCTCCTCGTCAACTGGGACGTCCGCGAGGACGCGTTCCCCGACGGGCTCGTCGACGCCATGTTCGACGCCTTCCACGGCCTCGTCACCCGCCTCGGCACCGACGACACCGTCTGGGAGCGGCCCGTCCCCGCGCTGCTGCCGACGGCGCAGACGGAGGTCCGCGCCCGCGTCAACGCGACCGGCGACCCACGCCCCGGACGCCTCCTGCACGAGGGCTTCTTCGCCCACGCGCGCACCGGGCCCGACGCGCCCGCCCTGCTCTGGGGCGACGAAGGCGCCCTCAGCTACGGCGAGTTGGCGGACCGGGCGCTGCGCACGGCCGGCGCGCTCGCGGCCCGCGGCGTCCGGCCGGGCGACACCGTCGCGGTCACCCTGCCCAAGGGCCCCGACCAGATCGTGGCCGTCCTGGGCGTGCTCGCGGCGGGCGCCGCCTACGTCCCGCTCGGCGTCGACCAGCCGGACGCCCGCCGCGACCGCATCCGCCGCACCGCGGGGTTCGGGCTGGCGCTGACCGACGGCCGCCCGCTCGACGGCGTCGACACCCTGCCCGTCGCCGACGCGGTACGCGCCGAACCGCTCCCCGCGCCCCTGCCGGTCGACCCGGAGCAGCCCGCCTACGTGCTGTTCACCTCCGGCTCCACCGGCGAGCCCAAGGGCGTCGAGGTGCCCCACCGGGCGGCGGTGAACACCGTCGACGACCTCGACGAGCGCTACCGCGTCGGCGCCGACGACCGCTGCCTGGCCGTCTCCGCCCTCGACTTCGACCTCTCCGTGTACGACGTCTTCGGGCTGCTGGGCGCGGGCGGCGCCGTCGTGCTCGTCGACGAGGCCGACCGGCGGGAGGCGGGCCAGTGGGCCGATCTCGTGCGCGCCCACCGGGTGACGGTCCTCAACTGCGCGCCCCCGCTGCTCGACATGCTGCTCCTGGTCACCGGGCCCGGGGACCTCGCCCCGCTGCGCCTGGTGCTGCTGGGCGGCGACTGGGTGGGCACCGACCTGCCGGGGCGGCTCGCCGAGCGGGCGCCCGGCTGCCGCTTCGTCGGGCTCGGCGGCACCACGGAGACCGCGATCCACTCCACGGTCTGCGAGGTGACGGACGCGCGGGTGCCCGCGCACTGGCGCGCGGTGCCCTACGGCACCCCGCTGCGGGGCGTGCGCTGCCGGGTGGTCGACGGGCACGAACGGGACTGTCCGGACTGGGTGCCGGGGGAGCTGTGGATCGGCGGCGCGGGAGTGGCGCTCGGCTACCGGGGCGATCCGGCGCGCACCGCCGAGAGGTTCACCGAGGCGGCCGGGGTGCGCTGGTACCGGACCGGAGACCTGGCCAGGTACTGGCCCGACGGCACCCTCGAATTCCTCGGCCGCCGCGACCACCAGGTCAAACTGCGCGGTTTCCGGATCGAGTTGGGCGAGGTGGAGGCGGCGCTCGCCGGGCACCCGGCGGTGCGGCGGGCGGTGGCCGGGCTCACCCGGGCGCAGGGCGTCCAACTCGCCGTCGCGGTCGCCGCCGAAGGCGTCGAAGAGGACGAACTGCGGGAGTGGGCGCGGTCGGTGCTGCCGCCGCACATGGTGCCCTCCCGGGTCGTGGTGGTGCGGGAGCTGCCGCTGACGTCCAACGGCAAGCTGGACCGCCGCGCGGTCGCCGCGCTCTGGGAGGCGCGGGCCCCCGAGGAGGCGGATCTGCGGCTGCCCGGTTCGGCGCTGGAGCGGGTGGTGGCCGGGACCTGGGCCGGGGTGCTCGGCGTGGACCGGGTCGGGCTCGACGACGGGTTCTTCGCGCTGGGCGGCGACTCGGTGCTCGCCACCGTCATCGTCGGACGGCTGCGGGAGGCGCTGGACACCTCCGAGGTGACCGTGCGGGCCCTGTTCGCGACGCTCACCGCGGGCGGCATGGCCAAGCGGCTGGCGGCCGAGGAGGAGACGCCGGGCAGGCTCGAACAGGTCGCCGCGATCCACCTGGAGATCGAGGGCATGTCGGCCGAGGAGGTCGACTCGGCGCTCGGCGGCTGAGCGGGCGACCGCACACGGGCGGCGGGGCGCGTCACGCGCCCCGCCGCCCGCCGGTGTCCCGTGGGGGAGTCAGTCGCCGAGCTTGGCGAAGCCGGGCTCCAGGTTCCGCAGCGCCCAGGGGATGCCGAGCACGGAGGGGCTGCGCAGCTGGCTGATGGTCTCCACGTCGGTGACGACGTAGCGGTCCTTCTTCACCGCCGCCATGTTCTTGACCAGCGTGCTGGCCTCGAACGCCTTCTGGAGGTCCTTGGTGGTGAAGGCGATGACCACCAGGTCCGCGTCGAGCCGGTCGAGCTGCTCGAAGGAGAGCTCGCCGGTCGGGCTGCCGTTGACGGTCTTGATGTTCTTGACCGACGGGGTCAGGCCCAGGCCGAGTTCGCTCATCAGCCGGGCGGCGAAGTCCTTCTCGGAGGCGATGGTGTAGATCTTCGCCGGGGTGTTCCCGATGGAGAGGCTGTAGGTCCTGCCGTCCAGCCCGGGGTGCTTCTCGCGGACGGCGGCGATGCCGTCCTCGGTCTCCTTCACCAGCTTCTCGGCCTGCGCCTGCCTGCCGAGGGCCTTGCCGACCACCTGGACGTGCTCCTGCCAGGACTGCTGACCCCAGGCGGTGGCGTAGCCGATGGTCGGCGCGACGGCGGAGAGCTTCTTGTAGTCCTTGTCGAGGGTGAAGTCCGAGGTGGCGAGGATCAGATCGGGCTGGAGGGCGGCGATCTGCTCGAAGTCGATGCCGTTGAGCGTGTCGATCAGCTTCGTCTTCGAGGTGTCGATCCGGTCCTTCAGCCAGGGGTAGATCCCGTCGGAGCTGAGGGAGTCCTTGGTGACGGCGATCGGGGTGACGCCGAGGGCGTAGAGCGCGTCGACGTCGTCGGTGCCGCCGTTGCCGACCACGACGACCCGCTTCGGCGCCGAAGTGAGCTTCGTGTCCCCGAACTTGTGGGTGACCGTCACCGGGAACGCGGAGGAGGCGCCGGGCGTCGCGGACCCGGTGGACGAGCCGCCGTCGGAGTCGTCCTTGACCGAACCGCAGGCGGCCAGCCCGGCGACCAGGGTGACGGTGAGGAGGGTGGTGCGGAGCGGTCTCGACATGGCAGTGCATCCCTTTGTCGCCAGGTACGGGGAGGAAGCGTGTGGCCGACAGTAAAGCAAGGTTAGGCTTGCCTTAGCAATGTTTCCGGGGCTTCCGCCGCGTAATGACGACACGTCAGCTCTGGTTCTTTGCACGCGAGTTGGGCGCCCCCGTCGCGGGGGCGCCCGGCCGTGGCTCCGCTCAGGGGCGGGAGGTGAGGTAGCCGCCCATCGTCCGGAAGTACTCCGTGGCGGCCAGCTCGGTGCCGTCCTCGGTGCGCACCCGCCTGACCAGCAGTCCGCGGCCGGTCCCGGTGTGCGCCTCGGGGCCCGCCACGACGACCACGCCGTCGCCCTCCCGGATGAAGATCCGGCCCGGTGTCCCGCCGTAGAGCCCCTCGGAGACCCCGGCCGCCACGATCCGCAGCCGCTCGCCCCGGTGGAAGGCGTACGCGTTCGGGTACGGGTCCGACTGGGCCCGCACCAGCCGCTCCAGCCGCTCGGCCGGCCAGCTCCAGTCGATCCGGCTGTCCTCCAGGGACCGCTTGTGGAAGAAGCTGGCCCGTGCCCGGTCCTGCGGCACCCACTGCCCGGCGTCCCGGCCCGAGGCGATCAGGTCCAGCGACTCGCGCACGATCGGCGCGATGAGGTCGACGGTGCGGTGGAACAGGTCGGTCGCGGTGTCGGCCGGACCGACCGGCACCGAGCGCTGCACCAGCACGTCACCGGCGTCGAGCTGCGGGTTCATCCGGTGGGCCGTCACGCCGACCCGCGTCTCGCCGTTGATGAGCGCCCAGATGATCGGCGAGAAGCCCGCGTAGGACGGCAGCAGCGAGTCGTGGATGTTCAGGGTGCCGTGCGGTGGCAGGTCGAACAGCTCCGGCGGCAGCCAGGTGCGCCAGTTGTTGGCGACGATGATGTCGGGCGCCGACTCCCGCAGCGCGTCCAGGAGTTCGGGGTCGTCGGGACGGTTGCGGAGCAGGACGGGAACGTCGTTCTTCTCGGCCAGCTCGGCGACGCTGTCGTCCCAGATCTTCTCGTAGGCGTGGTCGCTCCTGGGGTGCGTGACCACGAGGACGACCTCGTGGTCCGAGTCCAGCAGGGCCTGGAGCGTGCGGTGACCCCAGGTCTGGTAGCCGAACATGGCGACGCGCATGCGGTTCTCCCCTCCGGCTGTCCATTGCAAGGTAAGGCTAACCTTATCTAACATGTGCCTGCCTGAGGGAGGCGATGCCACGGTGAAGTCACCGCTCAAGGGAACTGACACCACCTATGACGTCCTCGGAATCGGTTTCGGACCGTCAAATCTGGCGCTGGCCATCGCGATCGACGAACAGAACGCGCGGCTTCCACCGGACGAACGACTCAACGCCCTCTTCCTCGAACGCCAGTCGGGCTTCGGCTGGCACCGGGGCATGCTGATCGACGACGCCACCATGCAGGTGTCGTTCCTGAAAGACCTCGTGACCCTGCGCGACCCGTCCAGCGACTACAGCTTCCTGTGCTTCCTGCGCGAACGCGGGCGGCTGATCGACTTCCTGAACCAGAAGACGCTGTTCCCGCTGCGGGTCGAGTTCCACGAGTACTTCGAGTGGGCCGCGGAGCGGGTCCGCCATCTCACCGCCTACGAGCACGTCGTCACCGCCATCGACCCGGTGCGCGACGAGTCCGGCGCCATCGCCCACTTCGACGTCGTCTGCCGCGACCCCGGACGGCCCGGCCGGACGGTGACCTACCGGGCCCGGGACATCAGCGTCGCCGTCGGCCTGGAACCGCATGTGCCGCCCGGCGTCGAACTGACCGAACGGGTCTGGCACAACAGCCAGTTACTGCCACGGGTCGCCGAACTCACCGCCTCCGGCGCGCCGGTGCGCCGCGCGGTGGTCCTGGGCGCCGGGCAGAGCGCCGCCGAGACGGTCGACTACCTGCACCGGTCCTTCCCGGACGCGGAGGTCTGCGCGGTCTTCGCCAAATACGGCTACACCCCCGCGGACGACAGCCCGTTCGCCAACCGGATCTTCGACCCGGAGGCGGTGGACGTCTACTTCGGGGCGCCCTCCGAGGTGAAGCAGTCCCTCTTCGACTACCACCGCTCCACGAACTACTCGGTCGTCGACATGGAGCTGATCGAGGCGCTGTACGCCACCGCCTACCAGGAGAAGGTCGCGGGCCGCGAACGGCTGCGCTTCCTCAACGTCTCCCGCATCAGGGACGTCCTGACCCGGCCCGACGGCTCGCTCGACATCGCCGTCGAGTTCCTGCCGACCGGCGACCAACAGGTCCTGAACGCCGACGTGCTGGTGCACGCCACCGGCTACCGGCCGCGTGACCTCGGCACCCTGCTGGGCGAGGCCGCCAAGGTGTGCCTGCGCGACGACGGCGACGCGCTGCGGGTCAGCCGCGACCACCGGGTGGAGACGGCGCCCGACGTCACCGCGGGGATCTACCTCCAGGGCAGCACCGAGCACACCCACGGGCTGACCTCGTCGCTGCTGTCGACCACCGCGATCCGGGCGGGCGAGATCCACCGGTCCCTGGTGTCGCGGCGCGTGGCCGCCGCCTGACCACGCGCCCCGCTGACCGGGTGGCGGCCCCTCAGACGGCCTCGGCCGCCGGGTGGCCGGCGTCGAACGCCGCCGCCACCCGGTCCGTCGCGGTCACCGCGCCGCAGGTGTCCGCCACCCACTCCAGCGCGAACTCGTGGTGGCCCGCGCAGAGGTCGGCCACCGCGTCGGCGACCACGAACGCCTCCAGGTCCTGCGCCCAGGCGTCGCCGGCCGTCATCAGGACACCGGCGCGGGCGTAGAGCCCGAGGATCACCACCTGGTCGCGCTCCAGTTCGCGTAACCGGCCGTCCAGCCGGGTCCTGGCGAACGCGCTGTACTTGCGGGCGGTGAGCACGGTGTCACCGGCCCGCGGCTCCACGCGGTCCACGAACGCCTCGGCGTCGGCGCCCGCGACGGGTGCCACGAGCCGGGCGTACGGCACCGGGCCGCGTCCGGTGGCCCGGCGCACCCCGGCCGGGACCGAGTGGATGACCGGCACCCCTGCGGCCCGCGCGCCGTCGATCAACCGGGCTGTGTTGGCGAGGAGTTCGGCGGCAGGCGCGGCCTCGCGCTCCAGGGTGCGGACGAACCGGTTCTGGAGGTTGAGGACCACCAGGGCGGCGCGGGCCGGGTCGAGGGTCCAGCCCGTCCGGTCGGCGGGCAGCATCGTGGGCGTGGGCATGACGTACGGGAACATCGGAGGCGTCATCTCGGTCTGCCCTTCTGGACGGTGCGGTCGGGTCGGCCGGCTGCGCGGGGCGGGGAGTCGGTGGACCGTCCGGGCGGCTCTGGCCCGTCCGCTCGCCGGTTCCGGCCCCCGCACGACGACCAGCAGGCCCGTCTCCGTCGTCCGGGCGATCGCCCCGGTGCGGTGGAAGCCGTCGGTCGTGAAGTGGCGGGTGTCGTGCTCGGGGGAGCGCCAGTAGCCGCGCACCGTGTCGGGGCCCCGGCTGAGCAACTGCCCCTCGGCGCCCGGCGGTACGTCCCGGTCCCGGTGGTCGACGACGCGCAGCTCGTGGCCCTCGGAGGCGGCGCGGGCCCGCCCGGTGAGGGCCGCCTCCGTGCCGTCCTCCTGCCAGGTGCGGGCGACGAGTCCCTCGGCGGTGCCGAAGACCTGCCGCAGCGAGCAGCCGAGCGCGGGCAGCACCCGGCGCGCCACCGGCTCGGCGAGGGCGCCGCCGCTGACCACCAGGGTCCGCAGCCCGGTCAGGTCCCAGGCGGTGACGGCCGCGGCGGTGGTCCACCGGTCGGTGAGCGGCGCGGTGAGCGCGGTGTGCGTCACCCGCTCGGCCGTGACGAGCCGGAACGCGTCGTCCGGGTCGTCCCCGGCGCCCGTGACCAGCCGTCCGCCCGCGCACAGCACCGCCAGCCAGTCCAGCAACCCCGGTACCCCGACGGTCAGTTCGGGGCGGACGACGAGGTGGACGGTGTCCTCCCCGGCGCCGAGGACGCCTGCCCGCTCCCGTACCGCGCGGGCCAGCGCCGGGTGGTCGAGCGGCACCAGGCGGGGGGCTCCCACCTCGTCGCCCGCGTACTGGAGCAGGGCGAGGCCGTCGTCGTACGGTGCGGCGGAGCCGGTGAAGCGGCGCACCGCGCGGGCCGTCGGCTCGGGCACGGACGGGGGCACGACGACCGGCACCGCGCCGATCCGCCCGAGCGCCAGGACCTCCGCGACCAGCGCGGCCGAGCCGGGCAGCGCGACGACCACCCGGTGGCCCTCGCCGATCCGCAGGTCGGCCAGTTCGGCGGCGCGGTCCTCGACCCGCCCGGCCAGCTCGCCCCAGGTCCACTCGGCGCGTTCCCCGGCGGCGTCGACGAGCGCGACCCGTTCGGGGTGCGACTCGGCGCGCGCACGGAACAGGCCGTCGAGCGTGGTGTGCCGGGATGCGTCGGTGCTCACAGTTCGGTCCCCTCGCGGTCGTGGCCCGGGGAGCGCGGGGGCCGGTGGCGCGGGGTGGCGAGTGGCACGACTCGTCCACGGCACGGCCTCCCGGTCGGGCGTGCTGCTTAGGTTAGCCTCACCTAAGCGCGCTTGTCGCCTCCGTCGAAACGGGAGTTCCGCGCGGGAAACGTGAGATGGGCCTCGCCGCGCGCCGTCAGCCCGGACCGTGGGTCCAGCGCCCGCCCAGCAGCGTCGCGTGGACCGGCATCGCGCGCAGCGTCCCCGGGTCGGCGTCCAGCGGATCGACGTCCACGACCACCAGGTCCGCCGGATCGCCGACCCGGATCAGCGACCGCCCCCGGGCCGACGCCGCCAGCGCCGCCCGCAGCGGCACCCGCTGCTCCGGATGCCACGCGGGCCGGGCGTCGCCGGTCCTGTGCACCGCCGCCGCCACGGCCACCCACGGGTCGAGCGGCGCGACCGGCGCGTCCGACCCGAACTCCAGCGCGGCGCCCGCCGCCAGCAGGTCGCCGTAGGCGAAGGCCCGCCCGGTCCGCCCCGCCCAGTGCCGGTCCGCCACGTCGCGGTCGTCGGTGGCGTGGGCGGGCTGCACCCCGGCCGTCACCCCCAGCGCGGCGAACCGGGGCACGTCCCCGGCGCTCAGCAACTGGGCGTGCTCGATCCGGCCCCGGCAGCGCACCGCCTCGAACGCGTCCAGCGCGACGGTGTTCGCGCGGTCCCCGATCGCGTGCACCGCCGGTTCGATGCCGTGCGCGGCGGCCCGCCGCATCAGCCGCACCAGCTCCTCGAACGACGTCTCCTCGACGCCGTACGCCCCGGCGGTGTCCTCAAGACCCGGGTAGGGGTCGCAGCACAGGGCGGTGCGGGTGTTGAGGGACCCGTCCGTGAACAGCTTGAGCGGGCCCACCCGCACCAGCCCGCCGGTGCCGGGCAGCACGTCACCGCTGCGCAGCCCGCGCTCCACGGCCGCGTCGAGCCGCGACGGGTAGACGGCGGCCCGCACCCGCAGGTCCAGCGGCGCGGACGCGGCGCGGCGGCTCCAGTCGGCCAGATTGTCGGAGAAGTGGAAGTCGATGACGCCGGTCACCCCGCGCGCCGCCGCGTCCCGGGCCGCCTCGGCCACCCAGCCGTCCAGGACGTCGGCGGGCACCTCGGGCAGCGCCCGCATCACCTCGAAGCACTCGTGCTCGCGCAGCAGCCCGGTCGGGTGCCCGGCCCGCCCGACCAGCGCGAGCCCCGCCGAGTTCAGCCAGACCGCGTGCAGATCGGCGCTGATCAGCGCGACCGGCCGGTCGGGGCACACCGCGTCGAGCAGCGCCTTGTCCGGCACGTCGGGCCACAGCCCGTCCCGGAACCCCTGCCCCACCAGCACCTCGCCCGAGGAGCGGTCGGCGGCGTGCGGACGCAGCGCCCCCGCCACCGCACGCGCCGAGTCCAGCCCGGACAGGTCCACCCGCCGCCGGTTCCCGGCCCACTGCGCCATGTGCACATGCGCGTCCCACAGCCCCGGCAGCACCGTGCGCCCCGCCAGGTCGTGCACCGGCCCGCCCAGGTCGCCGTCGCGCGCGACGGCGGCTATCCGGCCGTCCGCGATCCGCAGCGCGACCAGCGGCCCTCCCGGGCCCAGCCGGACCCGGGAGAGGGTGAGGGGGGCGGGGCGGGCGCCGGCCGCGGGGGAGGGCATGCCGTCGAGGCTCGTCATGGCGGCTCCAGTCGTGAGGTCGTGAACCTCGTGCGAGGCTACGCGGCCGACGGCTCAGCCCAGCGCCCGATCCAGGTTGAAGGCGGCGCTGATCAGCCCCAGATGCGTGAACGCCTGGGGGAAGTTGCCCTGTTGCTCACCGGTGTGGCTGATCTCCTCGGCGTACAGGCCGAGATGGTTGGCGTAGGTGAGCATCTTCTCGAAGGCGAGCCGCGCCTCGTCGACCCGGCCGGAGTGCACCATCGCCTCGACGTACCAGAACGAGCAGATGGAGAAGGTCCCTTCGTCGCCGCGCAGCCCGTCCGGGCTCGCCACCGGGTCGTAGCGGTAGACCAGCGAGTCGGAGACCAGCTCCTCGGTGAGCGCGTCGAGGGTGGAGAGCCACTTGGGGTCGGTGGGCGCCACGAACTTGGTCAGCGGCATCATCAGCACCGACGCGTCGAGGACGTCGCCGCCCTCGTACTGCACGAAGGCCTGCCGGGACGCCGACCAGCCGCGCGTCATGATCCGCCGGTAGATCGCGTCCCGGCAGCCGCTCCACCGGGGCAGATCGGCGGGCAGACCGCGCCGGTTGGCCATCCTGATCGCCCGCTCGATCGCCACCCAGCACATCAGCCGCGAGTACAGGAAGTTCTTGCGCCCGCCCCGGGTCTCCCAGATGCCCTCGTCCGGCTGGTCCCAGTGCGCGCACACCCAGTCGACCAGCGCGCAGACGTCGTCCCACTGGTCGCTGGAGATCGGCTCGGCCCACTTGTCGTAGAGGTAGATCGAGTCGATCAGGGCGCCGTAGATGTCCAGTTGGAGCTGTTCGGCCGCGTCGTTGCCGATGCGCACCGGGGCCGAGCCCTGGTACCCCTCCAGGTGGCCGAGTTCGCGCTCGGGCAGGTCGGTGCGGCCGTCGATGCCGTACATGATCTGCAACGGGCCGGACGGCTTGCCGTCACCCGGGCTGATGTGCCGGGTCACGAACTTCATGAACTCCGCGGCCTCGCCGGTGAATCCGAGCCGCAGCAGGGCGTAGACGCAGAACGCCGCGTCCCGCACCCACACGTACCGGTAGTCCCAGTTGCGCTCGCCGCCGATCTGCTCGGGCAGGCTGGTGGTCGGCGCGGCCACGATCGCCCCGGTGGGCGCGTAGGTGAGCAGCTTGAGGGTGAGCGCGGAGCGGTGCACCATCTCCCGCCAGCGGCCCCGGTACTTGGACGCCGACAGCCAGCGCCGCCAGTAGGCGACGGTGGTCGCGAACTGCGCCTCGGCCTCGGCCCGCGGACAGCCGCGCAGCGCCATGTCCGCGCCGACCTGGTCCAGCGCGAAGACCGCCGACTCGCCGCCCGCGAGCTTGAAGTCGGCCCGTACGTCCGGGCCTTCGGCGGTGAGCGGCACCGTCGCGGTGAGCGAGAGGGCCAGCCCGTCCGCGTCGAAGACCGCCGCGTCCGCCGTCATCCGCACGGTGTGCGGGCGGGCGCCGTAGTCGAAGCGCGGGGCGACCCGGGCCCGGAACGGGATCGTGCCGCGCACGCACACCACCCGCCGGATCAGCCGGTGCCGCTCGCTCTCCGCGGCCTCGCCGCCGACGGGCATGAAGTCCTGGATCTCGCCGACGCCGTCCTCGGTGAAGAACCTGGTGATCAGGACGTTGGTGTCGGGGAAGTAGAACTGCTTGGTGCGGGCGGGCACCGCGGCCGCCAGCTCGAAGGCGCCGCCGCGCTCCGCGTCCAGGATCGCCGCGAAGACGCTGGGCGCGTCGAAGGCCGAGCCGCAGTACCAGTCGATGGTGCCGTCCATGCCGACCAGGGCCACGCTGCGCAGGTCGCCGATCAGCCCGTGGTCGGAGATCGGCAGATAGCGCGGGCCCGGCCCCGAGACGTCCCGGTCACCGCCGTTCACGCTCATCGCAGCCTCCCTGGCCGACCCGCGTCCGGCTCCAGCCTAGAGCCACTCCGGCCGTTCCCGCCTGCCGCGCGGCACCCGCCCCGCCAGGGCCGTGCGGGACGCGGGCCCGCGTCGGGCGCGTTCTCAGACCGCGACGACGGTGATCCCGGCCTCCTCGAAGCGCCGCACCGTCTCCGGGGGCGCCGCGGTGTCCGTGACGAGGGTGCCGACGGTCTCGGCCGCGCAGATCCGGGCGAAGGCGCGCTGCCCCAGCTTGCTGGAGTCGGCCGCGACGATCACCCGTTCGGCCCGCTCGCAGAGCAGCCGGTTGATCGCGGCCTCCGTCTCGTCGTGCGCGGTGGCCCCGTCCAGCAGGTCGAAGGCGACCACCCCGAGAACGGCGACATCGAGGGTGATCTGCCCGAGGACCCCGTCGGCGAGCGGGCCGATCAGCTCGTAGGACTGCGCACGCGCCACCCCGCCGGTCACCACGATCTTGAACTGGGGCCGCACCGCCAGCTCGTTCGCGATGTTGAGCGCGTTGGTGACGACGGTCAGCGCCGGGGCGCCGGAGCCCAGGTCACCGCGGGTGGCCAGGGCCCGCGCCACCTCCGTGGTGGTGGTGCCGCCGGTCAGCCCGACGGTCTCGCCGGGGACCACGAGGTCCGCGACGGCCTTGGCGATCCGCTGCTTCTCGGAGGCGTGCCGGGCGGTCTTGTAGCGCAGCGGCAGCTCGTAGGACACCCCGTGCACCACGGCGCCGCCCCGGGTGCGCACCAGCATCTGCTGCTCGGCGAGCTGGTCGAGGTCGCGGCGGATGGTCGCGGCGGAGACCCCCAGCTCGGCGGCCGCCTCCTCGACGTCCAGCCGGCCGCGCTCCACGAGCAGCTCCAGCAGCGTGTTCCAGCGGGCGTCACGCGACATCCGCACCCTCCGATCCTCGCCCTCCCGGCGACCCTAGCGCACCCACTCTTCACCTGGATGTTTGATTCTGCTCGAAAGAGGGCTGTATCTTGCAAGAACAAGCATCCTTCAGGGAGGGGCACGCCATGACCCATGTCGAGGACGAACTCATCAGCCAGCCCGAGTGCTGGACCCGCGCCGCCGAGCTGGCCGCGGACCACCGCGCGGCGCTCCCGGCACCGGGGGAGCGGGTCGCGATCGTCGGCTGCGGCACCTCGTACTTCATGGCGCAGTCGGCCGCCGCCCTGCGCGAGGCGTCGGGCCAGGGCGAGACGGACGCCTTCGCCGCCTCCGAGTTCCCGCGCTCCCGCGCCTACGACCGGGTCGTGGCCCTCACCCGCTCCGGCACCACCACCGAGGTCCTCGACCTGCTCGCCGGGCTGAAGGGCGGCACCCGCACCACCGCGGTCACCGCCGACCCGCACACCCCCGTCATGGACGCCGCCGACGACCTCGTCGTCCTCGACTTCGCCGACGAACGCTCCGTCGTCCAGACCCGGTTCGCCACCACCGCGCTCACCCTGCTCCGCGCCCACCTCGGACTGCACACGGACGCCGTCGTCGCCGACGCCCGCACCGCCCTCGGCACCCCGCTGCCCGACGGCCTCGTCGAGTGCGCCCAGTTCTCCTTCCTCGGCGCGGGCTGGACCGTGGGCCTCGCCAACGAGGCCGGTCTCAAGATGCGCGAGGCGGCGCTCGCCTGGACCGAGACCTACCCGGCGATGGAGTACCGCCACGGCCCCATCAGCATCTCCACCACCGGCACCGCGACCTGGATGTTCGGCGACGCCCCCGAGGGACTCGCCGCCCAGGTCGCCGCCACCGGCGCGCTGTGGGTGCCCTCCGGCCTCGACCCGCTCGCCGAACTCGTCCGCGCCCAGCGCCTCGCCGTCGCCGTCGCCGCCGCCAAGGGCCTCGACCCCGACCGGCCCCGCCACCTCACCCGCTCGGTGATCCTCGCCCCCTGACCCGCCGCCCCGGAAAGGAGACAGCCGTGCCCCTCGCCACCACCGGCGACCTGGTCGCCCGCGCCGCAGCCGGCCGCGTCGCGGTCCCCGCCTTCAACGTCATCACGCTCGAACACGTCGAGGCCGTCGTCGCGGGCGCCGAGGCCGCCGGAGCGCCGGTCGTCCTGCAAGTCAGCGAGAACGCCGTCAAGTTCCACCGCGGACGGCTCCTGCCGCTCGCCCGCGCCGCCACCGCCGTCGCCGAACAGGCCGCCGTCGAGGTCGCGTTGCACCTGGACCACGTCCAGAGCGACGACCTGCTGCGCCGCGCCCCCGAGGCCGGGTTCAGCTCCGTCATGTACGACGCCGCACACCTGCCCTACGCCGACAACCTCGCCGCGACCCGCGCCGCCGCCGACTGGGCGCACGCCCACGGCCTGTGGATCGAGGCCGAGTTGGGGCAGGTCGGCGGCAAGGACGGCCAGCCCGCCCTGGACGCCCACACGCCCGGCGCCCGCACCGACCCCGACGAGGCACGGGAGTTCGTCGCGGAGTCCGGGGTGGACGCCCTCGCGGTCGCCGTCGGCAGCAGCCACGCCATGACCACCCGCACCGCCGCCCTCGACCACGACCTGATCGCACGCCTGGCCGCCGCCCTGGACGTCCCCCTCGTCCTGCACGGCTCCTCGGGTGTCCCCGACGACGAACTCACCGCGGCCGTCGGCGGCGGGATCACCAAGGTCAACGTCGGCACCGCCCTCAACGTGGCGATGACCGCCGCCGTCCGCGACCTCCTCGCCGACCGCCCGGACGCCGTCGACCCGCGCGGCTACCTAGGCGCCGGACGGGAGGCGATGACGGAGACGGCACGGCGCATCACCGACCTGCTCCGCGCCGCGACGTGACGGCACCCGCCACCGCCCGAACGGCCACCGCCTGAGCCGCCGTCGCCCGGACGGCTACCGCTTGACCGCCTTCAGCACCACGAACTTCCGGTCCCCGGCGACGAGTTCGCACCGGCCGAAGAGGGTGCGCAGCTTCAGGTGGTAGCCCAGGTGCCGGTTGCCGACCACCCACAGCTCGCCCCCGGGCCGCAGCACCCGCCGCGCCCCGGTGAACATCCGCCACGCCGTCGCGTCCGTGGTGGCCTGGTGCGAGTGGAACGGCGGGTTGTTCAGGACGACGTCGACCGTGCCGTCCGGCACCCCCGTCAGCCCGTCCCCGACCCGGAACTCCGCGTGCCCCGGCACCCCGTTGGCCCGGTACGTGGCCTCCGCCGACGCCACCGCCTGGAACGACTCGTCGACGAACAGCACCTCGGCCGACGGGTCGGCCAGCGCCACCGCCGTACCGACCACACCGTTGCCGCAGCCCAGGTCCACGAACCGGCGGCCGGTCCGGCCGGTCGGCAGGTGGCGCAGGAAGAACCGGGTGCCGACGTCGAGACGGTCGGCGCAGAACACCCCGGCGTGGTTGACGACCGGATGCCCGGAGACCGGCCCGATCCCGTCCGGCAGCGCGTACCGGTACGGCCAGGGGCTCGCCGCCCGCGCCAGCTCCGGGTCCGGCGTGCAGAAGATCAGCCGCGCCTTGCGCACCGCGAGGGAGGTGCGGGTCGGGCCGATGATCCGCTCGAAGAGGCGCAGCGTCGAGGTGTGGATCTCCTTCACCATCCCGGCGCCGACGACCACCGTGCCCGCGTGCACCGCGGGCGCCAGCCGCCGCAGCTGGTCCTCCAGCAGCGCCAGGCTCTTGGGCACCCGCACCAGCAGCACGTCCACCCGCTCGGGCGGCTCGTCCTGCGTGGTCAGCAGCCGCACCGTGCCGGCCGGCACCCCGGCCCGCGCCAGGTTCGCCCGGGTCGCCTCCTGGGTGAGATGGGAATCGGTGATCTGCACCGGCTCGTGCGCGGCCAGCGCGGTGACCAGGGCGCCCCAGCGGTCCCCGACCACCACGACCGTCCCGGTCAGCGGAACCTCACCGTCCGCGAGGTGGCCGAGCAGGTACTCGTCGGAGGCGTCCCAGGCGCGCAGCCGGTCACGCGGGTCCTCGGGGAAGCGGGTCAGACCCGGCTCCTCGCCCCATGGCGTCGTCATACGGTCGTTCATCGTGCGTCAAGGCTAGCGGAGCCCCAGCTCAGGACCGTTCGGGCAGGATGGAGTGATGGACGCCGAGCTGTTTCCCCGGGACCGCGCGCAGGTCGCGCCGGGCGCGGTCCACGTCCCGGACTGGCTGGACGAGGCGCGGCAGCGGGAACTCCTCGCCGCCTGCCGCGAGTGGGCCCGCCCACCGGCCGGCTTGCGCACCGTGCGCACCCCGGGCGGCGGCACGATGACCGCCCGGCAGGTCTGCCTCGGCTGGCACTGGTACCCCTACGGCTACGCCCGCACCGCCACCGACGGTGACCGGACCCCCGTCAAACCGTTCCCCACGTGGCTCGACGCGCTCGCCCGGCGGGCGGTCGCCGACGCGCTCGGCCCGCCCGCCGACCCGCTCCCCGCCTACGACATCGCGCTGATCAACTTCTACGACGGCGACGCCCGCATGGGCATGCACCGCGACGCCGACGAACGCTCGACGGCGCCCGTGGTCTCCCTCAGCCTCGGCGACACCTGCGTCTTCCGCTTCGGCAACACCGCGACCCGCGCCAGGCCCTACACCGACGTCGAACTGCGCAGCGGCGACCTGTTCGTCTTCGGCGGCCCCGCCCGCCTCGCGCACCACGGCGTCCCCCGCGTCCTCCAGGGCACCGCGCCCCCGCAACTCGGCCTGGCCGGACGCCTCAACGTCACCCTGCGGGTCAGCGGCCTGGGGCCCGGGGAGTGGCCGCCCGCCGCACGGATCATGGGAGACTCGCCCTCATGACCGGCAACGCGCACCCCCGGACGGCGGGGGACGGGACCACTTCCAGAACGCGGTTGGACCGGGGGCGCGGCGCGCTCGGACCCGCGCTGGAGCTGGTGCACACCGGACGTGCGCCCACCCGCGCCGTGCTCACCGCCGAACTCGGCGTGACCCGGGCGACGGCGGGCGCGGTCGCCGCCGAACTGGAGGCGCTCGGGCTGATCCGGGTCGACGCCCGCCCCGGCGCCGCCGCCGGTTCCCAGGGCAGACCCTCGCACCGGCTCTCCATCGCCGACGACGGCCCCGTCGCCCTCGCCGCCCAGGTGCACGCCGACGGCTTCCGGGCCGCGCTGGTCGGCCTCGGCGGCCGGATCGTCGCGACCGCCCCGGGCTGCGAGACCGTCGACGCCGACCCGGCGAAGGTCCTCGGCTCCGTCGTGGAGACCGGCGCCGAACTGCTGCGCGCCACCGGCCTGCGCTGTGTCGGCGCCGGGCTCGCCGTGCCGTCGGCGGTCGCCGAACCGGACGGCCTCGCCCTCAACCCGCTGCACCTCGCCTGGGCGGCGGGCGCTCCGGTGCGGCGCGTCTTCGCCGAGTGCGTCCGCGCGGCGGGCATCACCGGACCCGCCTTCGCCGCCAACGACATCAACCTGATGGCGCTCGCCGAACACCGGCACGGCGCGGGCCGGGGCGCCCGCGACCTGCTCTGCGTGGCCACCGGACACCGCGGCGTCGGCGGCGCGCTGGTGCTGGACGGCCGTCTGCACACGGGGAGTTCGGGGCTGGCCCTGGAGGTCGGACACCTCGCCGTCAACCCCGAGGGGCGCCCCTGCCACTGCGGCAGCCGCGGCTGTCTGGACGTCGAGACCGACCCGCTGGCCCTGCTCACCGCGGCGGGCCGGGCGCCCGGCCCCGAGATGTCCCTGCTCCGGCACGCCCAGGAGCTGATCCGCGACCAGTACGACGACGCCCGCGTGCGCGCCGCCGCCGAGACCCTCATCGACCGGCTCGGCCTGGGCCTCGCCGGACTCGTCAACATCCTCAACCCCGACCGCATCATCCTCGGCGGTCTGCACCGCACTCTCCTGGAGGCCGACCCCGAGCGGCTGCGCGCGGTCGTCGCGGAGAGAAGCCTCTGGGGGCAGAGCGGCGGCGTCCCGCTCGTCGCCTGCACCCTCGACCACAACAGCCTTGTCGGAGCTGCCGAGTTGGCGTGGCAGCCGGTGCTCGACGACCCGCTGGAGGCGCTGGCCTGAGCCCGCCGGGTAGGCTCGGTGCCATGCGGATCTCCGTCTCTTCCGACATGGACAAAACCGTGGCCCGCGCGCTCGTCGACGCGTTGCGCGAGCGGGGCCACGACGTCACCGCCTACGGCGCGCTGCTGCCCGGCGACGACCCCGCGTGGGCCGTCTGCACGCAGACGGCGGCCCGGGACGTCGCCGAGGGCCGCGCCGACCAGGCGGTCGTGTGCTGCTGGACCGGCACCGGCGCCTCGATCGCCGCCAACAAGGTCCCCGGGGTGCGGGCGGCCCTGTGCACGGACGCGTACACGGCGGGCGGCGCCCGTCGCTGGAACGACGCGAACGTGCTGGCGCTCAGTCTGCGGCTGACGTCCGAGGCGCTGCTGACCGAGATCCTCGACGCCTGGTTCGAGGGCGAACCCAGCCAGAAGGACTCCACGGTGGCGAACGTGGCACGCATCCGCCGCGCGGACGAAGCGCGCGCCACCGGCTGAACCCCGCCGCGGCCGCCGTCACGCCCCGGCCAGGAAGGACGTCACCGCCCGGTCAGCCGGCAACGGCCGACCGGGCGGGAGCATGTCCTGACCTGCGCCCGTCGAGCGCGTGGTCGAGGTCCGCGAACCGGTGGGCCGGTGTCTCGGCGCGCCGCCGCACGGCGCGGGCGGGCGGGGCCATCGGCGCCGAGGTCGGCAGCGTGAACCAGACGACCTTGCCCGACGGGCCGTCCGGGCGCACGCCCCAGCTCTCGCTGACGGCGGCCACCATGGCGAGCCCGCGCCCGCTGGTGGCGGACGGGTCCACGTCCCGCATCTCGGGGAGACGGGGGTCGTGGTCGCGCACGGAGACGGTGAGCCTGCCCAGCATCAGCTCGATCTCCACGGTGCACGACTTGTCCGGCGCCGCGTGCCGGTGGACGTTGGTCAGCAGCTCGGTGACGCCGAGCGCGGCGCGGTCGATGAGGGGATCCAGATGCCAGTAGCGCAACTGGGCCGATACGATTCTGCGGACCTGACCGATCCGCGGCGGCATGGCTTGAAGCTGTACCGCGCAGTGTCTGCTTGAGTGACTCACGGCTGCGACTCCCCGACTTGATGCGATCCGGAGAACGACTTCAGAGATCCGGAGGTACACGGAGTGCGGATGCGGCAGGAGGCTCTGGCCATGGCCGCCCGCTTGTTGCCCGGCGGGCTGGTTCGCAGCGTGATCGCCGGTGGACCCAGAGTTACGTGAGATCAGCGTGACGCAGGGGGCGCGCTCGCGCAACTCGCGCCCCTCCGGTCACCTCGCGCGCACGGCCGGCGCCGGTCAGCCCCGGCGGCGCCCCGCGGCCCTGCGCACGGCCTCGATGAACCGTCCCGCGGCGGGCGGACCCGGCTGCCCGGGGGCCGGATCGTGGTCGCCCAGGGTCAGCAGGTACCGCTTGCCGTTGAGGTCCGCGAGCGCCCGGCCGTCGGACGCGAACCAGGGCTTCGACGCCCGCACCGCCTGCACCGGCGCGCTGTCGATCTCGCTGCCGTAGCTGGTGAGCAGCTCCAGCCTGCCGTCGTTGATCCGTACCTGCCCGGCCCGGGTCAGCGACCGCAGCCGCTGCTCTATGCGCACACCCGTCGCCGTGAACTCAGGCTCAGCCATGTACTCCGCCCCCTCGCGCGCTCCGCCGCCGCCCCCGGCCCGATCCCTGCGGGCCGCGGTACGGCTCGTTGTGTGATCCAGTGTGCGTCACCGTCCGGTGTGCAGTCTCCCCCTCCCCGGCCCCGCGCACCAGTACGCGCCCGCCGCGCACACTCATCGGGCGGGGGCACGGCGGCCGACCCGTGTCCCCTGCCGTGCCCGGCCCTGCGCCCAGGCGCCCCTTTGAGCCCCCCAAAGGTGTGTTTATGCAGGTGAGAAGCGTGCGAGTGGTGCCTATCATCGAGCTGTCGGCCGCGCGGGACGCTGTCGGCAGCCACCGTGAGGAGCACCGCCGTGAGCACCACCCAGCAGCCCAGGACCGGCGCGACCCTGGACGTCGACCGCAGTGACACCGCCTACCGTGACTGGCTGAAAGAGGCCGTCCGCAAGGTGCAGGCCGACGCCAACCGCTCCGCCGACACCCACCTGCTGTGGTTCCCGCTGCCCGAGCGGTGGGGCATCGACCTCTACCTCAAGGACGAGTCGACCCACCCCACCGGCAGCCTCAAGCACCGGCTGGCCCGCTCGCTGTTCCTCTACGGCCTGTGCAACGGCTGGATCCGGCCGGACCGCCCCGTCATCGAGGCGTCCAGCGGCTCGACGGCCGTCTCCGAGGCGTACTTCGCGAAGCTCGTCGGCGTCCCGTTCATCGCCGTCATGCCCCGCACCACCAGCCGCGAGAAGTGCCGCCTGATCGAGTTCCACGGCGGCCGCTGCCACTTCGTGGACGACTCACGGCGCATGTACGAGGAGTCCGCCCGCCTCGCGGTGGAGACCGGCGGCCACTACATGGACCAGTTCACCTACGCGGAGCGGGCCACGGACTGGCGCGGCAACAACAACATCGCCGAATCCATCTTCCGCCAGCTGGAGTTGGAGCGGTTCCCGGAGCCCGCCTGGATCGTCGCCACCGCCGGGACCGGAGGCACCTCGGCGACCCTCGCCCGGTACGTCCACTACACCCTGCGCGACACCCGCATCTGCGTCGCCGACCCCGAGAACTCCTGTTTCTACGAAGGCTGGACCAGCGGCGACCCGGACGTCACCTGCGACAGCGGCTCCCGCATCGAGGGCATCGGACGGCCGCGCATGGAACCGAGCTTCGTGCCCGGCGCGATCGACCGCATGATGAAGGTGCCCGACGCGGCGAGCGTCGCCGCCGTCCGCGCCCTGGAGCGGGCCATCGGCCGCAAGGCGGGCGGCTCCACCGGCACCGGGCTGTGGAGCGCCCTGAAGATCGTCGCCGAGATGGTGGCGGAGGGGCGGCAGGGGAGCGTCGTCACGCTGCTGTGCGACCCGGGCGACCGCTACCTGGACAAGTACTACTCGGACGACTGGCTCACCGCCCAGGGCCTGGACATCGCGCCCTACGCGGCGGCGATCGAGTCCCTCCTGAAGACGGGCGTCTGGCCGTCCTGACCCGCGCGCGGGGAGGACCGGACGGGGAGGGGACGCACTCGCGGGAGGCGGGAGGCGGGAGGCGGGAGGCGGATGGCCGATGGCGGACGGCGGACGGCCGATGGCGGACGGCCGTTGGGGCTCGTCGGGCCCGTCGGTCGCTCCGCCTGAGCAACGGCCCGCCCCGGTCAGCCGGCCACCCAAGGTGCCGACCGCCCCGGTCAGCCACCCGCCCAGAGGGGTGACCGCTCCGGTCAGGCGTTCCGCCCGGTCAGCCGTTCGTCCAGGGTGGTGACCGCCTGCCGGAACGCCCGGCCCATGCCCGCCCGCCCCGACCGCACCGCCAGCCGGAACGGCGCCGTACCGGCCGCCGCGAACGTCCACCGCACCCGCGTGCCCCCGCCCGCCGGGGTGAGCCGCCACTCCTCGACGAGGGCCCGCGCGCCCGGGATGTTGGTCGCGTCGGCGCGGTACACGTACAGCTCCGACGCCTTCGCCGTCAGCACCGTCTCCTCCAGCCGGGTGCCGCCGCGCAGCCGGATCTCGCGCCGGGCGCCGTCGTCCAGGGAGCGGGCCAGCGTCACGGCCGCGAACCACGACCGCCAGCCCGGCACGTCCTCGGCGAGCGCGTGGAAGACGGGGCCGGGAGCGGCGGCGATCTCCCGCGCGAACACCAGGCGGACGGGCGCGGTCTCGACGAAGTCGATCCCGACCGGGCGGAGTCGGTGGACCATGGGCCGAACCCCCTTGACGCGACAGGGCGGTTGGGGAAGCGGGGGACACCCTAGCTGACAGGGCGTCAGCTGTCTGCCCCGGCGGACCCGCTCTCCTCGCGGCCCGCCACCACCACCCGCAGATGCTCGGCGATCTCCGCGCGGTCGTCCTCCGCGAGACCGGAGTCCGTCACCAGGGTGTCGACCTGCTCCAGCGCGGCGAACGAACTCAGGCCCACCACACCCCACTTGGTGTGATCGGCGACCACCACGACCCGGCGTGCCGACTGCACCAGCCGCCGGTTGGTCTCGGCCTCCGCCAGATTCGGCGTCGACAGACCCGCCTCGACCGATATGCCGTGCACCCCGAGGAAGAGCGTGTCGAAGTGGAGCGTCCCGATCGCCTGGTCGGCCACCGGACCCACCAGCGAGTCCGACGGCGTCCGCACCCCGCCGGTCAGCACCACCGTGGCCGCGCCCGGCCGGGGGCCCGCGACCCGCTGCGCCGCGTGGAACACGTCGGCCACCCGCACCGAGTTGGTGACGACGGTGAGATCGGGGACGTCCAGCACCTGGTGCGCCAGCGCGAACGTCGTCGTGCCGCCCGACAGCGCGATCGCGCTCCCCGGCGCGACCAGTGCGGCCGCCGCCCGCGCGATGTCCTCCTTGGCCGTCAGTTCGAGCCCCGACTTCGCCTCGAAACCGGGCTCGTGCGTGCTCGCCTCGACGACCGGGACCGCGCCGCCGTGCACCTTCTCCAGCACGCCCTGCCGGGCCAGCGCGTCAAGGTCGCGGCGGACCGTCATGTCCGAGACACCGAGCTTCCGCGTCAACTCGTTGACCCGGACCCCACCCCTGCGCCGGACCTCGTCCAGGATCAGGGCTCGCCGCTGCTCCGCGAGGAGGTTCTGATTCTCACTCACGTACGCTCCGGTTCCTTTCGCCTCAAGCCGTCCGACACGCCCGGCGCACCCACTCCGACAAGGGCGTTCTCCCGCCCCCAGTGCGCGGACGCCCCATCCTCGCACGGGACGACCGGCCCGGCGCCCCCCACCACCGGCACCCCGCGTCACTCCCGGCCCACCCGTTCCTCCCGTGTCACCCGGATCGGGGAGATTCGGTGACGGGTGCTGTGCGCACCCGCCCCAGGGGCGATCCTGGGCCCGCACGGCATCAGACGGACGGCAGGCCACTACGGAAGCGCGGACAGTGGAACGGGCCAACGAACCCACCGGCACCGCCCTGGAACTCCTGGTCCACGGAGTCGGCGGCACCACACCCGAGAAGATGCTCGACGACCCCCGCACGGTGCGGATCACCGGCGACGACACGGCGGCCGTCTTCCGGCGCGCGGAGGACGTCGACGCCGAGGACACGCCCGGACCCCCGGTACCCGGCGGCACCCCGGCAGGGAACGACGGACCGCGGCACCCCGAGAGCCGTACCACGGGCAACGCCCGGAGGGACCCCGGACACCGCCACACCGGGGGCGCCCGGACGGACGGGGACGGGCGGCGCCGGCCTCCCGGGAGCGGCCGAACGGACGGGCACGGCGCGTCGCCGGACCCGATCGGCACCCCGGCGGACGGCGGCGACGCGTCGCCGGTCGGGATCGTCCCCGCTCCGGACGACCGCTCCCGGGAGGCCGGCGGGACCACCGGGCCGGACGCGGGCATCGCCCCGCACAAAGGCACGGTCTCGGACCAGGGCATCGCCCCGGACGACGGTATCGCCCCGGGCGAGGGCATCGCCCCGGGCGAGGGCATCGCCCCGGGCGAGGGCGCCGTCTCGGACCGTGCCGGGCGCGCCGTCCCGACCCCCGCGCGCCCGACCCGCGGCACCGGTGACGGAGCCGCCGGGCGCCGTGCCGCCGGGCCCGTCCGGGCGGTCCCCGAGGCGTACGTCTGGTGCAACCTCACCTCCGGCAACGGCGCCCGCGCCCTCTGGCTGTTCCTGCTGCCGTTCATGGTCGTCAACCTCGCCCACTGGATGCGCCCCGCCTCCCGTGGCCGCCGCCGCACCGTCCGCTGCTACGGGCTCCTCGTCCGGCTCACCGGCCTGACCCTCACCGTGCTGCTGGTCGCCGCCGCCTGCGAGGTCGCCCTCGACCTCACCGCCTGGCAGTGCGCGGGCACCGACGCCTGCGCCGCCCGGCACACCTGGCTGGGCTTCCTCTCCCCGGCCGCCTCGCACGACGGCTGGTGGAGCAGCCCGGGACGCAGGCTCGCCCTCGCCGCCACCGTCCCCGCCGCGCTCACCTGGCTTCTGTGGTACCTCTCCCGCCGCACCTGGAACGCCTACGAGTCCCAGCAGCCCCTCGACCGCCGACCCGAGCCCGACGAGGACACCGACCACACCGCCCTCGACCGCCCCGGATTCTGGTACGGCCGCCGCCTCGTCGCCCGGCTGCGCGCCGCCCACACCGCGGCCGGGCTGCTCACCGTCGCCGCCGCGCTCACCGCCCCCGCCCTCAGCCACGACCGCGCCCCCGGCGGCTCCGCCGTCCTCGGCACCCTGGGACTGCTGCTGGCCGCAGGACACCTGGCCGCGGCCCTCGTCGTGATCGGGGTGGTGTGCCGCAGGGGCCGCAGCGAGAACCGTCTCGACCGCCACCTCGACGCCCACCTGGTGCGGCGGCTGCCGCTGGCCGCGCTCGCCCTGCTGCTCCTCGCCGCCCTGCACGCCGGATGGTCCCGCCCCGGCTGGCAGTCGGACGGGCGGCTCCCCGGCGGCACCGCCTTCGGCACCCTCGCGCTCGGCCAGGGCGCGCTGGTCGTGGCCCTCGCGGTGGCCGCCCGCACGCTGCACGCCACCCGGCCCGACCGCCGCTCCGCCCTGCGCGGCCTCGGCGGGCCCGCCGTCGCGATGCTCTCCTGCGCCCTCGGCGGCGTGATGTCCGGCGGGGTCTGCCAGCGCGTCTCCGACTGGCTGGACGGCACCGGCAGCTCCATCCCCGGCCCGCCCGTCCTGCTCACCTGGCAGGCGTCCATCATCCCGGCCCTGCTCGTCGTCGTCCTCGCGATCTGCGGCCATCTCGCCCGGCGTGCCTGGCGCCTGCGCCGCGCCGAACTCGTCACCGTCGCCCTGGACCACCCGGGCGAGCCCGAGGACCCGGCCCGCACCCACCGCATCGCCACCACCCGTGCCATCGCCACCCTCACCGACCGGGCCCCGCTCCTGGTCGGCGCCACCTCCGCGACCACCCTGCTGCTCGGCGCGGGCGCCCTGGTCGGCGCCTTCACCACCGGGCGGACCCCCGACGCCGCCGCCCGCCCCACCGTCGCCCTCGTGCACGGCGCCGCCCAGACCTCCCAGGCGCTCGGGTCCTGGCTCATCGGCTTCGGCTTCATACTGTTCGTCACCTGGGGCAGGCGCGCCTACAAGGACGCCGCCGCCCGGCGCACCATCGGCATCCTCTGGGACGTCGGCACCTTCTGGCCGCGCGCCGCCCACCCCTTCGCGCCGCCCTGCTACGCGGAACGCGCCGTCCCCGACCTGACCTGGCGGATCGCCACCTGGACCCGCGCCACCGGCGGCCGCCTCGTCCTCTCCGGGCACTCGCAGGGCAGCGTCCTCGCCGCCGCCGCGGCCTGGCAACTGCCCGCGCAGGTCCGTGCCCGGATCGCCCTGCTCACCTACGGCTGCCCGCTCGAACGCCTCTACGGCCGCTGGTTCCCCGCCCACTTCGGGCCGGACGCGCTCGGCGCCCTGCACCGGGACGTCGACTGCTGGCGCAACCTCTACCGGCTCACCGACCCCATCGGCGGCCCGGTGAGGCTCCCCGGCGACTGCGGCCCCGAGGTCGACCGGCCCCCGCTGAAGGACCCGCTCTCCTACGGCCGCACCGCCACGCACCCGCTGCCCGCGCCGATCCTCGGCCACTCCGACTACCAGGCCGACCCGGCGTTCGCGGAGGAACGCGCCCGGCTGCTGGCCCGGCTCGCCCCCGCGCTGCCCGGCCCCCGCCCCGAGGAACCCGCCCCGGCTCAGACCGACTCGGGCAGATCCTCGCCGTAGAGCAGCGTCAGGTCGTCGGTGCTCGGCTCGGGCAACTGGGCGACCCGGCTCGCGTGCCGCTCCACCATCGCCTCGAACGTCTGCCGCGCGGTACGGCCGTTGCCGAACGCCGGGCCCTTCGGGAGGTCCGCGAAGTACGTCACGAGCGCCTCCGACGCACCGGCCGCCAGACGGTACTCGTTCTCCTCCGCCTGCTGCTCCACGATCCTCAGCAGCTCCTGCGGGCCGTAGTCGCTGAAGGTGATGGTCCGTGAGAAACGGGACGCCACACCGGGGTTGACCGACAGGAACCGCTCCATCTCGGCCGTGTACCCCGCGACGATGACCACGACCGCGTCCCGGTGGTCCTCCATCAGCTTCACCAGGGTGTCGATGGCCTCCTTGCCGAAGTCCCGCCCGGAGTCCTCGGGCGACAGCGCGTACGCCTCGTCGATGAACAGGACCCCGCCGCGCGCCCGGTCGAACGCCTCCTGGGTGCGGATCGCCGTCGAGCCGATGTGCTCACCGACCAGGTCGACCCGGGACACCTCGACGAGGTGCCCCTTCTCCAGCACGCCGAGGGAGCGCAGGATCTCGCCGTAGAGCCGCGCCACCGTCGTCTTGCCGGTGCCGGGGGAGCCGGTGAAGACCAGGTGCCGTTTGACGGAGGCCGCCTTGAGGCCCGCCTGCTGGCGCCGCCTGCCCACCTCGATCATGTCGGTCAGCGCCCGCACCTCGCGCTTGACGCTGTCCAGGCCGACCAGCGCGTCGAGTTCGCCGAGGACGGCCGTGGAGGTGCGCGCGGGCTGCGCGGGCTCCTCGACGGCGACCGGTACCGGCTGCTCGGCGGTGCGCTGCCCGGGGATCGCGCCCAGCAGCCCGGGGGACTGGACGGCGGTCTGCGGCACCGGATCCGGCGCGGGCGGACGGACCCCGCCGCTCTCGTCGCTGGTGCAGTCCTCCACGTCGGGGCCGGTGCCGGGCGCCGCGTCGGGACCGATGTCCGCGAACTCGTAACCGCCGCGCGAGCAGCGCTCGGTGCGGCATCTGCGCAGGGTCGTCCGGCAGCCGTCTATCACGTGGAAGCCGTAGCCGCCGCTGCCCGTCACCCGGCAGTGCAGGAAGGTGCCGCGCCCGCCCGCCGACACGTAGAAACCGGCCTCGGCGGGGGAGTCGACCGTGCACCGCTCGATGGTCG
Organism: Streptomyces sp. SolWspMP-5a-2; assembly: GCF_900091845.1. Lineage (GTDB taxonomy): Bacteria > Actinomycetota > Actinomycetes > Streptomycetales > Streptomycetaceae > Streptomyces > Streptomyces doudnae. The sequence continues at coordinate 4,330 of NZ_FMCI01000041.1, read as the reverse complement.
GGTCGGCGCCCTTGGTGACGATCACGCCGGTCTGGGTGCCGTCCAGCGTGCAGTTGTTGAGGGTGCCGCCGCTGCCGTGGTCGCGGAACCAGGCGCCGGTCGCCGCGTCCCTGATCCGGCAGTCGTCGAGCTGCGCGGTCGCGCCGTCGCTCACCGACACCGCCGTGTTGCGCACCTGCGAGAGATCGCTGTCGACGACGTCCGCCCGGGAGCCGCGGTCGAGCACGAACAGGGCGTCCGGGACGTCGTGCACCCGGCAGGAGTCGAGGACGACGGTCGCGCCGTCGCTGACCCACACGGCGGGGTAGTCGCCGGTGCTGTCGAAGATCTCGCACTGGTTGGCGTCCACCCGGGTGCCCGGGTCCCACACCGACAGGCCGTTGCGCCCGAACTGCCTGACCGTGGTGCGGGTCAGGGTGAGGACCGAGCGGGAACGCAGGTCCACCGCGTTCTCCGGGATGTCGTGGATGCGGCAGTCGGCCAGCGTCAGCACCGCGTCGGTGTCGAGGGTGATGCCGTCGGCCGTGGTGCGGTGCACCGCGCAGTCCGTGAGGTGCGCGGTGGCGCGTGCGGTGATCTGCACCCCGCTGCCCCGCACCTCGTAGATCTCGCAACCGACCGCCTCCAGCGCGGAGTTCTCGCCGGTCGCCGTCAGGCCCGCGCCCGAGGTGTGGTGGATGCGGCAGCGGTCGAGGCGCGGGTGCCCGCCGCCGCGCACCGCGACCCCGGACTGGCCCGCCGCGACGACCTCGCACTCCTCGAACACCCCGCCGCCGCCGTCCAGTACGGCGATCCCGACCCCGGCCGGGTTGTCGACGGTGCACCGCCGCACGGTCGGCCGGGCGCCGCCGCGCACCTCGATCCCGGCGGCGGAGCGGGTGACGACGCGGACGTCCGTCAGCTCCGGGGCGCCCTCCTCGACGAGCAGGGCGGGGGCCGCCGAGTCCTGTCCCTCCACGTGCAGGTCCTGGACCACGGCGGAGGCGCGCACGGTCAGCGGCACGCCGTCCGGCGGGGCGATCCGGACGGAGCCGGGGGCGCCCTCGGGCCCGCGCAGCGTCACCGCCCGCTCCACGACGAGGTTCTCCCGGTAGGTGCCGGGTGCGACGGTGAGGACGTCCCCCTCGGCCGCGGCCTCCAGGGCGGCGGCGAGCGACGCGTACTCACCCGTGCGGCGCCGCCACCGCGATGTACCGGTGTGCGTCACCTGGACCGTGCCCTGTGCCATGGCGCTGCTCTGCCCCCACCTCGTCGTACGCGGGTCGATGCCGAACGCGTGTCGGCCGGTCCACCGTAGCGTGCGCGCGGGCGGTGGGTTGACCAGAGCCGTGAGCCGTCAGCTGCCGGCGCCCGTCCTGCCCCAGTCGGGACCCGCCTGCTCCCACTCCTGGTCCCAACGGGCGTGTCTGCGGCGGACCATGCGCCACAGGAGCAGCCGCCTGGCCGCCTCGACCGCGCCCGCGGTCAGCAGCGCCGCCCCGACGCCGGCCAGGACGGCGTGAGTGGTGGCGGTCGCCGCGTCGAGCGGTCGGGGCACGGTGGCGCCGTGCGCGTCCGTCCACAGCGCGAACCGGTCGCCCGGGGCGGCGGACCGGCCCGCGACGAGGACCGGGCCGTGGTGGAACGAGCCGTCGGGGGCGGTCCAGTCGGCGATCACCCGGCTGCGCAGGTCCTGTGTCGAGGACGTCTCGGGGTCGGTGTCCAGCGGGGTGCGGGACAGCTTGCGGACCACCGTCGCCGTCACCAGGTGGCGGGTCCTGTTCTGGTCCCGGACGGAGCGCTGGAGGGTGTCCTGGGCCAGCCCGCCGACGATCGAGCCGATCACCGGCGCGACCAGCAGGATCAGCAGCAGGGACGTCAGCGCCAGCCACGCCTCGGCCAGATCGGTCGCACGGCGCAGCGGGTTGTGCCGCCAGCGCCGGAGCCCGCCTATCGCTCGCACCGTCTCGCGCCCCCTTTCCGCTCTCCGTGATAACCCCTCAGGCGGCCGGGGACGGTACCGAGCGCGCAAAGAGAGAGCGAGATCACCCGGGCCGGGGCCCCACCCGTCCCGGTGTGCCCGCGCGTCCCCCCTCACCCCTTCCCAACGCGCCGCACCCCGGCGCCGGTTCCCGCTCCCGGCGCGCTGTCCCGGTCCGTGCTCCGTGCCGGTGGGGTGCCCGCGGCGAGGACGGTCACCGGATCGCCGACCCGGACCGTGCCGCGGGTCAGCGGCACCAGGTTCTGCCCGAAGACCAGCCTGCCGCCGATCGACCGGTGCCTGCCCAGGGTGCGCAGCGGTTCCCGGCCGCGCTCGCCGGTGCGCTGGTCGGTGGTGGTCACCACGCACCGCCCGCAGCGCTTGGCGACCCGGAAGACGACCTCGCCGATCGCCAGCCGCTCCCAGCCGTCCTCGGCCCAGGCGCCGGTGCCCCCGACCACCACGTTCGGCCGGAAGCGGTCCATCGGCAGCGGCCCCTCGCCGGGGTGATCGCCCTGCGCGACAAGGGAGTTGAGGGCGTCGAGGGAGGCGGTGGCGGTCAGCAGCAGGGGGTATCCGTCGGCGAAGGAGACGGTCTCGCCCGGCAGCGCGTAGGCGGGGTCGACGGGTCTGCGCACGGCCGGGTCGTCCAGGTGCACCAGACGGACGTCGGCGCCGAGCCAGCGGCGGGCCCAGGCGTGCGCGGCGCTCTCCCGCGCGGGGACCGCGGTGACCGTGTCACCGAAGATCTGCACCGTGACGGTGGGGCCCCGTCCCGGGACGCGGGCCTCCACGTCGGGCAGGCCGGGGGCGGACAGCCGGACGCCGTCACCGGGCAGGAGCGCGGCGGCGGCACGTGCCAGGCGCGGGCACTGACGCTGTGTGACGACCCTCCCCTTGTCGTCGATCAGCGCCCAGCGGCGGTCTCCGGCCAGCCCCCAGGGCTCCACCCCGGCCTCCCGCGGGGCGAGGCCCCGCAGCGACTTGACCGGGTGGACGTGGATCGACGTCAGCCGTGCTGTCCCCATGACGTCATCGTGCCAGGCCGCCCCGCCGGTCCGCGGCGGCGCGGCTCAGTAACCGCGGTACTGCTGCTGGTTGTTGTACGGGTCCTGGTACTGCGCCGGAGCGGGCCGGGGAGCGGCGGGACGCATCGCCTCGTACCCGGAGGGCATCGGACGCTGCGGCTGGGGCTGCTGCTGGCCGGGGTACCCACGCGGCGCGGCCTGTTGCGGGATGTACGCCGCCGGGGCCTGCTGGAGCGGGGCGGGCTGGGCCGACTGGGGGTAGCCGTAGACGGGCTGGGACGGTCCCGCGGGGAGCGCGGGCAGGGCCGACGGCAGCGCGGGCAGGTGGCTGCTCGGGATGTCGTAGGCCGCGGGGACCCGGATCGGAGCGATCTGCGGGGTGCCCCGCTCGGCCACGAGCCGGTCGTAGATCGGAGTGTCCGGGAAGGAGGCGGAGTAGTAGCCGCCGCCATAAGTGGAGCGGGGGGAGGTCATGGCACATAAGTTAAGCCCACGATGTGCTGGTTGGGGAGACCGATAAGAGAGTTGTTTTCCATGATCGGGGTAGTCGCGTATCCCCAATGCGAGCGAACTTGCCAAAAAGGGGCGTGGGGCCACGTTCGGATCGTGTAAAGGCCGAGTTCCCAACGGGTTACCGGAGGTTGGCCGCCGATCTCCCTGTGCCCCTCATGGGACTTCTCCGTCCTGGAGAATAGGTTGGAACGTGGCAGAAACCGAACGGCTGCCGGGAGACGGCCCGGCGCGGTGACACGTGATGGGGGCGAACGATGACCATGTCGAAGGGGCAGAACACGCCGGTGCCGACGACGGCGCTCCGCGTCGAACTGGGCTGGCGGTCGGGTCCCGGGGTGCCCGACGCGGACGCGTCGGCCCTGCTCCTCGTGGGCGGGAAGGTCCGGTCGGACGGCGACTTCGTCTTCTACAACCAGCCCGCCCACACCTCGGGCGCGGTCCGCCACGAGGGCAAGCGGGACGGCGGCGGGTCCGTCACCGACACCCTCCTCGTCGACCTCGCGCGCGTGGAGCCCTCGGTCGAGAAGATCGTCCTGGTGGCCTCGGCCGACGGCGGGACCTTCGGCAGCGTCCCCGGTCTCTACATCGAGGTCACCGACGCCCAGGGCGCCGCGGTCGCCCGGTTCGACAGCGCGGGCGCCACGGTCGAAACCGCCTTCCTGCTCGGTGAGTTCTACCGTCGCCAGGGCGCCTGGAAATTCCGTGCCGTCGGCCAGGGCTACAGCACCGGCCTGGAGGGACTCGCCACCGATTACGGCATCACGGTGGACGAGCCGCAGCACACGGCGACTCCCGCCTCCTGGCCCCCCGCCGCCACCAACGCCCCGGC